>NZ_JBITGJ010000013.1:0-163215 GCF_044456925.1 Streptomyces sp. NPDC050743 | reverse complement strand
GATTTCCTCGGTGCTTTCCAGGTTCTCGCTTTCGCGTTTCCCTTTCCGGCGGTTCCGACTCTATCAGATCCTTTCGGCGTCTGACTCCCAGTCAGCGGGTTTGTCTTCCGGGCCGTTGGGCCGTTCCGACGAGTGAGACTTTAGCGGATTCCGTGCTCCCGAGCTAATCGGGGGCTGCGTCCTTTCGAACGCGGATTCCTCATTCCGCAAATACGCACGCCAAAACTGTCGGCGCCGGAGCGTCGATTCCTGGTTGGTTCTTGCGGAGTGGCTGTCCGGGGACCGACCGAGGTCGGCGCTCACGTCGGACAACTCGGAGAACACTACGGATCGGCGTGGCGTGTGTCAACTCTCGCCCCGGCTGCACTCCGGAGGCGTACTCTGGACCCCATGACGACGCGTACGTGTACCCAGCTTTGGTGGGCCGCCTGACGGCGGCCGGACTCACGTATGCATCCAACGGCCGCCGCTTCGGCGGCCGTTCTCGTATCTCCTCCGGACTCCGGGGGCCGGCCGCAGGAGCGGCGGTCCCAACCAGGAGGTGGAGTGGAGATGAAGCGGGTCTTCAGCGGGATTCAGCCGACCGGGCACCTGACGCTGGGCAACTACCTGGGAGCCCTGCGGCGCTGGGTGGAGGCGGACCAGCACCAGGCCGACGCGCTGTTCTGCGTCGTGGATCTGCACGCGCTGACGGTGGACCAGGATCCGGCGCGATTGCGCCGGCTCAGTCGGCAGACGGCGACGCTGATGCTGGCGGCCGGGCTCGATCCCGAGGTGTGCACCGTGTTCCTGCAGAGCCATGTCGACGAGCACACGCGGCTGTCGTATCTGCTGGAGTGCGTGGCGACCGACGGTGAGATGCGCCGGATGATCCAGTACAAGGAGAAGGTCGCGCGGCAGCAGGAGCGCGGTGCGAGCGTGCGGCTGTCGCTGCTGACGTATCCGGTGCTGATGGCGGCGGACATCCTGGGGTACGGCGCGGAGGAGGTGCCGGTCGGGGACGACCAGGTGCAGCATGTCGAACTGGCTCGGGATCTGGCCGGGCGGTTCAACCAGCGGTACGGGCACACGTTCGTGGTGCCGAAGGCGACGCGGCCGTCGGTCGCGGCGCGGGTGATGAACCTGCAGAACCCGGTGACCAAGATGGGGAAGTCGGACGAGTCGGGGCTGGGGGTCGTCTATCTGCTCGACGAGCCGGACGACGTACGGAAGAAGGTCATGCGGGCCGTCACCGACAGCGGGCGACACGTGGAGTACGACCGGGAGGGGCGGCCAGGGGTCGCGAATCTGCTGGAGATCCTCGCGGCGTGCACGGGTGGGAACCCGGAGGCCTTGGCCGGTGTATACGCGTCGTACGGCGCCTTGAAGAAGGACACCGCGGAGGCGGTGGTGGAGGTCCTCGGGCCCGTGCAGGCCAGACACCGGGAGCTGTGCGCGGACCCTGCCTATGTGGAGGGGGTGCTGCGGGATGGTGCGGAGAAGGCCAGGGCGATGGCCCGTCCGACCGTCGATGCGGCGTACCGGGCGATCGGGTTGCTGCCGCCGCTGTTCGAGACGGCGCTGAGCGGGGCCGGGCGTTAGGGCCATGAGGGACGGGGCGGGGGTAGGGCGGCTGACGGTGAGCCGTCGCCCGCCCCCTCCCCCGGGCGCCGGGTCAGTCCTTCTTGCCGGAGGCGAGTTCGCGGCTGCGGTCGCGGGCAGCTTCGAGGGCGGCGATGAGGGCGGCTCGTACGCCGTGGTTCTCCAGTTCACGGATGGCGTTGATCGTCGTGCCCGCCGGGGAGGTGACGTTCTCGCGGAGCTTGACGGGGTGTTCGCCGCTGTCGCGGAGCATCACGGCGGCGCCGATGGCCGACTGGACGATGAGGTCGTGGGCCTTGTCGCGGGGCAGGCCGAGCAGGATGCCGGCGTCGGTCATGGCCTCGACCAGGTAGAAGAAGTACGCGGGGCCGGAGCCGGACAGGGCGGTGCAGGCGTCCTGCTGGGTCTCGGGCACGCGGAGTGTCTTGCCGACGGCACCGAAGATCTCCTCGGCGTGCGCGAGGTGCTGCTCGGTGGCGTGGCTGCCGGCGGAGATGACCGACATGGCCTCGTCGACGAGGGCGGGGGTGTTGGTCATGACGCGGACGACGGGGGTGCCTGCGGACAGGCGCTCCTCGAAGAAGGAGGTGGGGATGCCGGCGGCACCGCTGATGACGAGGCGGTCGGCGGGGACGTGCGGGGCGAGCTCGTCCAGGAGGGTGCCCATGTCCTGCGGCTTGACCGTGAGGATGAGGGTGTCGGCGGTCTTGGCGGCCTCGGTGTTGGTGACCGGGGTGACTCCGTAGCGGGTGCGGAGTTCTTCGGCGCGTTCCGGGCGGCGGGCGGTGACCAGGAGGTCGGCCGGGGCCCAGCCGGCCCGGATCATTCCGCTGAGCAGGGCTTCGCCGATCTTGCCGGTGCCGAGGACTGCGACTTTCTGGCTCATGGGGTCATCCTCGCACCGGGCCGTGAGGGTGCGGGGGGTTGTCCGGCAGGCGGAACACGGGGCGGCGAGGCGGCCGTCCGGGCCCTTGGATCGGCGAAGGGCGGTCAGACCGTGCGGCGCCGGAGGGTGGCCGCGCCGAGGACCAGGACCAGCAGTGCGCAGCCGGCCACGATCAGGACGTCGCGGACGAAGGTCGCGGTCATGTCGGTGTGGTGCAGGACCTGGTTCATGCCGTCGACGGCGTACGACATGGGCAGGACGTCGGAGATCCCGGTGAGGACGGGCTGCATGTCGGACCGGGGAGTGAACAGGCCGCAGAGGAGGAGCTGGGGGAAGATCACCGCGGGCATGAACTGGACCGCCTGGAACTCCGAGGCGGCGAAGGCCGAGACGAAGAGTCCGAGGGCCGTGCCGAGCAGGGCGTCGAGGAGAGCGACGAGGAGCAGCAGCCAGGGTGAGCCGGTGACGTCGAGTCCGAGCGCCCACACGGCGAGTCCGGTGGCGAGGGCGGACTGGACGATGGCGATCGCGCCGAAGGCGAGGGCGTAGCCGGCGATGAGGTCGGCCTTGCCGAGGGGCATGGCGAGGAGTCGTTCGAGGGTGCCTGAGGTGCGTTCGCGCAGGGTGGCGATGGAGGTGACCAGGAACATCGTGATCAGCGGGAAGATGCCGAGCAGGGATGCGCCGATGTTGTCGAAGGTGCGGGGGCTGGCGTCGAAGACATAGCGCAGCAGGATCAGCATCAGGCACGGGACGAGGATCATCAGCGCGATGGTGCGCGGGTCGTGGCGGAGCTGGCGCAGGACCCGGGCGGCGGTGGCGGCGGTGCGGCCGGCGTTGATGACACCGGTGGCGGCCGGAACGGTCGTGACGCTGCTGGTGTTCGTGGTGGTCGTCGTGCTCATCGGGTGCTCTCCTTGGGTCGGGCTGCCGCGGCTGCCTCGTCGACGAGGTGGAGGAAGGCGGCCTCGACGGTGTCGCTGCCGGTGCGGGTGCGCAGGGCGTCCGGGGAGTCGTCCGCGAGGATCTCGCCCTCGCGCATGAGGAGGAGGCGGTGGCAGCGCTCGGCCTCGTCCATGACGTGGGACGAGACGAGGAGGGTGGCGCCGCGGGTGGCGGCGATGTCGTGGAAGAGGTGCCACAGGTCGCGGCGCAGGACGGGGTCGAGGCCGACGGTCGGTTCGTCCAGGACGAGGAGTTCGGGGGAGCCGAGCAGGGCCACGGCGAGTGAGACCCGGTTGCGCTGGCCGCCGGAGAGGTTGCCGGCGAGGGCGTCGGCGTGGCTGGTGAGGTCGACGTCGGTGATGGCCCGGGTGACGTGCTCGTGGCGGCGTTCGGCGGCTGCGCGGCCGGGGTCGAGTATCGCGGCGAAGTACTCCAGGTTCTGCCGGACGGTCAGGTCGTCGTAGACGGACGGGTCCTGGGTGACGTAACCGATACGCGAGCGCAGGGCGGGGTGGCCGGCCGGGTGACCGAGGACCTGAAGGGTGCCGGTGACCTTGGCCTGGGTGCCCACGATCGAGCGCATGAGGGTCGACTTGCCGCAGCCGGAAGGACCGAGCAGGCCGGTGACCTGGCCGCGGGGGACCGAGAAGTCGAGGTGGTGGAGGACGGTGCGGGGGCCGCGGACGGCGGTGAGGTCGTGGGCTTCGACGGCTGGGACGGAGGACTGGGGTGGGGGCTCCGGCATCACATAATTCATCATGCGATGAATAATGTGGCTGGAGGGCCCGTGCGTCAAGGGCCGGCCGGGCACGCATGCGGCGGCGGCCGGGCACGCAGACGGAAGCGGGGGGCGGGGGGGCCCCCCCCCCCCCCCCCGGCCGCGGGGGGGGGGGGGGGGTTGTGGGGGGTTAGGGGGTGGTGGGGGGGGGCCGCAGGACCGCGGTGGGGTGCTCGACGAAGCGCGCGCGGGGGGCGGGGGGGCGGGGGGGGGGGGGGCCGGCCGGGGGGGGGGGGGGGGCCCCGCGCCGGGGGGGGGGGGGCCGCCCCCCCCCCCCCCCCGCTCCGGGCGACGCTTCTTCGCTGATGTTCTTCGCTGATCAGGGCTTGGTGGCGACGAGCAGAAGCACGTCGTAGGTCTCCTCGACCATGCCGTCCGGGAAGGCCTTCAGCAGATGGGCGCGCTCCTCTTCCAGGAAGGCGGTCCTGCGGTCCTCGGGCGTGAGGAGGAACGCCGAGTGGCTGCCGATGTTCGCGAGGTGGGTGTCGATCGTGACGCGGCGGCTCCAGCGGACCTCCCGGCGGCTGAAGCGGAGGCGGCCGCTGGGGTCGGCCAGTTCCGTGCGGCTGCCGTCCCGCTTCTCGGCGGCGATGTCCACGCCGAAGAAGCGGCCGATGCGGAGGGCCGCCTCGGCGATCCACTCCACGTCCAGGGCGTCGCCGTTCCACCACAGCGCCAGCGCACCGCCCGGCCGCAGCACCCGCAGCGCCTCCGGCACCGAGCGGGCCGTGTCGGTCCAGTGCCAGGCCTGGGCGTAGGTGACGAAGTCGGCGTGCGCGTCGGCGATGGGGAGGGCGTTGCCGTTGCCGCGGACGAGCGGGAGATGCGGCAGTCCGCGGCGGAACTCGGCGGCCATGCCCTCACCGGGTTCGACGGCGAGCACGTCGGCGCCGCGCGCCTGCAGGAGGGCGGTCGCGATACCGGTACCGGCGCCGACGTCCACGACCCTGGCACCGAACAGCGACCGGCCGGCCAGTTCCTCGACGGCGTCGAAGAGGGCGGGCGGGTAGGCGGGGCGGTTTGCGGCGTACTGGGCGGCGGCGGAGTTGAAGGAGTGCGCGCGGGTTGCCGGCGGGGGCAGGGGTGGGGGCGGTGAGGAGGGCGGTCGCGTCACGGTCATACGGCCATGGTGGGGGTCGCGGGGAGGTGGCGGCAGCGGGTTTTCGGGGCGGGATGGGTCGGGACGAGGGCGGGCGGCGGGCTGGCGGGCTGGCGGGCTGGCGGGCTGGCGGGCTGGCGGGCTGGCGGGCTGGCGGGCTGGCGGGCTGGCGGGCTGGCGGGCTGGCGGGGCATGGTGGCCGCCGCGTGCGGATAGCGTGGGGCAAGTTGCTTGGGGTGCTTGCCAGTTAGGGGAAGGGGGCCGACGTGGCTGAGCAGGGTGAGGAAGTCGGAGAAGTCGGGGATGTGGTGGTGCGGCCGGTGGGGTGGGTCGTCGGTGGGCGGGCGGAGGTGCGGGACGACGAGTGGGGTGAGGTGCGTGCCGTGATCCGGATCGACGGTGCCCGGTTCTCCGCGGAGGCCTTGGCCGGGCTGGAGGACTTCTCCCACCTGGAGGTCGTCTACCACTTCGACCGGGTGCCGGAGGAGAAGATCGAGACCGGGGCCCGGCATCCGCGCGGCAACACCGACTGGCCGGAGGTCGGGATCTTCGCCCAGCGCGGCAAGAACCGGCCCAACCGGATCGGGGTCTCGCGCTGCCGTGTGCTGCGGGTCGACGGTCTTGAGGTGCACGTCGAGGGGCTGGACGCGGTGGACGGGACTCCGGTGCTGGACATCAAGCCGTACATGACGGAGTTCGGGCCGCAGGGCGCGACACGTCAGCCGGAGTGGGCCACGGCGATCATGAGCCGGTATTACTGACCGCCGGAAACCCGTGTCACCGGCGCCGCTTCTTCTTCGACGGGTTGCCGGTGCGGCGGGAGGTGCGGCGCTCGTGGTCCTCGCGGGCCTTCTCGTACTCCTCGCGGTGCAGCTTCTCCCCCGGGGCCTCGGTCAGGGAGCGGAAGAAGTAGGCGAGGAGGGAGCCGACGAAGCCGATGGCGAGCAGGCCGCGCAGGGAGGCCTGGCGCTGTGGGTCGTGGCGCTTGCCGAAGCCCTCCCAGGTGTTGCGGAAGGCGAGCGCGCTGCAGATCGCGAACATGGCGATGATCAGCACCGTGACGAAGGAGCCGGTGTCGGCGATCCGGATGCCCTCGTAGGCGAAGCGGAGAACCAGGCAGGAGGCGACGGCGGCGGCGAGGGAGCCGACGGCGACGCCGGCGCGGCGGGCCGCGTAGCCGTTGTCGTGGTCCACCCAGGTGGTGCCGAAGAAGCGCAGGGGCTCGGGGCGGGGGCCGCCGCCCGGGGCCGTACCGCCCGAGGAGCCCGCCGGGGTGTCCGTGGTGCCGTTTTCGTCGCTCACGGAACGATTATGGCGCCGGGCGGGGGCGGGCTCCGGGCGGGGTCAGGAGCAGCGCGGGGCGATGTAGCCGTCGCTGCCGGTCTGGACGTAGGCGTCCGAGACATACTCACCGTTGTCGATGTTGTCCCAGATGTTGGAGGTGCCGTACGGGCCGGTCACGGTCGTGCCCGGGCTCTGGCAGTAGATCGGCACCTTGGCGCCCTCGGGAAGGAGGTACAGGACGTTGTAGCTGGTGCCGGGACCGCTGCGGACGTTCAGGCGGATACCCGGCGCGACCGAGTAGTAGTGGAGGCCCGTGGCGGACGCCGATGCCGCTGAGCCGATCACCGCGAGGAAGGCCCCTGCGGCGGCGGCAAGGACGGCGGTCCTGCGCTTGAGTGAAGTCATCTCTGTCCTCTCAGCG
Source organism: Streptomyces sp. NPDC050743 (assembly GCF_044456925.1). Taxonomy (NCBI): domain Bacteria; kingdom Bacillati; phylum Actinomycetota; class Actinomycetes; order Kitasatosporales; family Streptomycetaceae; genus Streptomyces; species Streptomyces sp. NPDC050743. Next base: position 156,221 of record NZ_JBITGJ010000013.1, on the reverse strand, counting down.
ACGATGCGTCAGGCGCAGCGCGAGGCGATGTAGCCGTCGCTGCCGGTCTGGACGTAGGCGTCCGAGACGTACTCGCCGTTGTCGATGTTGTCCCAGATGTTGGTCGTGCCGTACGTGCCCGTCACGGTCGTGCCCGGGGTCTGGCAGAAGATCGGGACGCGGGTGTTCTCCACCAGGACCCGGGTGATGCCGTAGTTGGTGCCGGGGCCGCTGCGGACGTTGATTCTGACGCCGGGGGCGGTGGGATACGTCTTGACCGTGGCCGCGTCGGCGGTCGACGACGCGCCCAGCACCATGAGGAAGGCCGCGGCCGCGCCGGCGGCCAGGGCGGTTCTCCGACCCAGGATTCTCATCTCGTTTTCCTCTCGGGAGCGGGTCAGCCGCAACGCGGGGCGATGTAGCCGTCGCTGCCGGTCTGGACGTAGGCGTCCGAGACGTACTCGCCGTTGTCGATGTTGTCCCAGATGTTGGTCGTGCCGTACGTGCCCGTCACGGTCGTGCCCGGGCTCTGGCAGAAGATCGGGACCTTCGCGCCCTCGGGCAGGACACGGACGAGGTTGTAGCTGGTGCCGGGACCACTGCGGACGTTCAGACGGACGCCGGGGGCGACGGAGTAGTAGCGGAGGTCCAGGGCGGCCGCCGAGGCGGGTGAGTTCATCACGGTGAGGAAGGCCCCTGCGGCGGCGGCCAGGACGACGGCTCCGCGTTTGATGGAAGTCATTTCTGTCCTGTCTTGGAGTGGTCAGCCGCAGCGGGGGGCGATGTAGCCGTCGCTGCCGGTCTGGACGTAGGCGTCCGACACGAACTCGCCGCTGTCGATGTTGTCCCAGATGTTCGACGTGCCGTACGGACCCGTCACGGTCGTGCCCGGGGTCTGGCAGTAGATCGGGACCTTCACGCCCTCGGGGAGGACGCGGACGATGCCGTAGTTGGTCCCGGGGCCGCTGCGGACGTTGAGGCGAACGCCCGGGGCAACCGCGTAGTGGCGCACCGTCTCGGTCGCCATGGCGGCCACTGCCGACTCACTCGCGTCGGCACTGCCGGCGTCTTCCACGCGCTCAACAGACATGGAGAACATCCCCCCTTGAACCCATGACCAACACGGGCCCCGTCGATTCCCTTGAATCGAGCCACGAAACACCTGTGCGCGACTCGCACGCGGAGGCTAGCAAGCCGCCTCGGTCTCGTACGAGTCATCGACTAGGCTCCGTGCGTCGCGCGCGCGGAGGAACAGCACGGGGGTAGTCCATGGCGCCACAGCGCAGCACCGGAGCGGGCGCAGAAGCGGAACGTCCCGAGTACGCCGGTCACTACCGCCTGGAGTCGTGTCTGGGGTCCGGCGGCATGGGGGTCGTACACCTCGCCCGGAGCACTTCGGGGAAGAAGCTCGCGGTGAAGATCGTCCATGCCGAGTTCGCTCAGGATCGCGAGTTCAGGGGGCGGTTCCGGCAGGAGGTGGCTGCCGCCCGCAGGGTGAGCGGCGCGTTCACCGCACCCGTCGTGGACGCCGACCCGGAGGCCGAACGGCCCTGGATGGCCACGCTGTTCATTCCGGGGCCCACTCTTTCCGACCAGGTGAAGCGGAACGGGCCCATGGATCCGGCGCAGTTGCGGCGGCTCATGGCAGGACTGGCCGAGGCGCTGCGCGACATCCATCGGGTGGGGGTCGTGCACCGGGATCTCAAGCCGAGCAATGTGCTGCTCGCCGAGGACGGTCCGAAGGTCATCGACTTCGGCATCTCCCGCCCCAAGGACAGCGAACTGCGGACAGAGACCGGGAAGTTGATCGGGACACCACCGTTCATGGCACCCGAGCAGTTCCGGCGGCCGCGGGAGGTGGGCCCGGCGGCGGACATCTTCGCGCTCGGGTCCGTACTGGTGCACGCGGCGACCGGGCGGGGGCCGTTCGACTCCGACAGCCCGTATGTCGTCGCCTACCAGGTGGTGCACGACGAACCCGATCTGGCCGGGGTGCCGGAGAGCCTGGTGCCGTTGGTGCTGCGCTGTCTCGCCAAACAGCCGGAGGAGCGGCCGACGGCCGATGAGCTGATGCGGGAGCTGCGGTCGGTCGCGGCCTCGTACGACACGCAGGCGTTCATACCGGCTCAGCGGGCGAGTGAGGATCTCCCGGAGGCCGAGGCACCTCACCAGGGGGACGGCCGACAGCCCGGTAAGCGCTCGGCGAAGCGGCTGCTCCTCGGTGCCGGAGCGCTGGGGGTCGGGCTGGCTCTGGTCGGGGCTCTCTCTTGCCTCCAGTTGCTCGGTGCCAAGGACGGCGCGTCGCACAAGGACGCCGGGCCGCACACCAAGTCCGCCGCTTTCAGCGCCTGGGAGGCCAAGCCGGTGCCCAGGGCCTCGGGTACGACGCGGTGTTCGTACGGCACCGGACGGCTGTTCTGCACGCAGCCGGGAGTGGTGTTCGCTCTCTCCCCGGGCGACGGGCGGCTCCTGTGGCGGCACTCGGCAACCTCTTCCCCCACCACCAGACCGCCGGCCGTCTCAGCGGGGCTCGTGCAGCCGGATGCGGAGGGCGGCTCACGTCTCGTGGCGCTGGATCCCGCATCGGGCAGGGAGGTGTGGAAGCGTCCTCTGTCCGCGGGCACGACCGTCCGCCACGCCGGCGGAACGACTCTGCTGATCGGTGCCGACGGCGTGGTCACGGGGGTGGACGGCGCGACGGGCCGTAGCCTGTGGCGGCACCGGATCCCCGGCGGCGGTGTACCGACCTTGGACACGTTCTCGGGCGACCCGCTGGCGTACGCGGCAACGGCTTCCACCGGCGGATCGAGTACGCACGTGACCGCCTTGGACCCGCGTACGGGTGATGTGCGGTGGGACGCCCGCCTCAAGGGCTGGCTCAAGCCCTTCGGCGCCCAGAGTGGCTCGGTTTTCTTCCTCGCCGTCGACGACCTCTACGGCGCCAAGGAGGTCGTCCGCTACAGCCCCGGCAGCCGGTCGACGCGCAGGGTGCCGTTGCCGGTCGCGCTCGACGGTGCGCACGCCACGGTGCGGGGCGACGTCGCCTATGTACTGGCCGACGGTGGCTCCCTCTACGCCGTGGATGTGGAGACGCGGGCACAGCTGTGGCACCTGGAGACTTCGATGAGTCGCGGCTCGGTACCCGTCACGGACGGCCGGCATGTGTACGTCACGGCTGCCGATGGGCGGATGCTCGCCATCGACGCGCACCACGGCACCCTCGTCGGGCAGACCCGGGCCCGCCTTGGCCTGCGTTCGGCACAGCTCACCGGCACGCCGCCGGATCCCGTGATGGCAGGCGCCCGCGTCTACGCCACCACCCCCGACGGCACCGTCTTCGCCCTCGACGGGCGGAACCCGTCGGGTTGGTGAGACGGCGGAGGGGCCGTCCCCGCACGGGAGGCGGCCCCTCGCGATCGGCTGCTCAGCCCAGCCTGCTCACATCCCGCACCGCGCCCTTGTCGGCGCTGGTGGCCATCGCGGCGTAGGCCCGCAGTGCCGCCGAGACCTTGCGGTCGCGGTTCTTCGGGGCGAACACGCCGTTCAGGGACTGCTCGCGGCGGGCGAGTTCGGCCTCGTCGACCAGGAGCTCGATCATGCGGTTGGGGATGTCGATGCGGATGCGGTCGCCGTCCTGGACGAGGGCGATGGTGCCGCCGGAGGCCGCCTCGGGGGAGGCGTGGCCGATGGAGAGGCCGGAGGTGCCGCCGGAGAAGCGGCCGTCGGTGATCAGGGCGCAGGTCTTGCCCAGGCCGCGGCCCTTCAGGTACGAGGTCGGGTAGAGCATCTCCTGCATGCCGGGGCCGCCCTTGGGGCCCTCGTAGCGGATGACGACGACGTCGCCGTCCTTGACCTCGTGGGTGAGGATGCGCTGGACGGCCTCCTCCTGGGACTCGCAGACGACCGCCGGGCCCTCGAAGGTCCAGATCGACTCGTCCACGCCGGCCGTCTTCACCACGCAGCCGTCGACCGCGAGGTTCCCCCTGAGGACGGCCAGGCCGCCGTCCTTGGAGTAGGCGTGCTCGACGGAGCGGATGCAGCCGGCCTCCGCGTCCTCGTCCAGCGCCTCCCAGCGCTCGGACTGGGAGAAGGCCTCCGCGGAGCGGACGCAGCCCGGTGCCGCGTGCCACAGTTCCAGCGCCTCCTGCGAGGGCGAGCCGCCGCGGACGTCCCAGGTCTTCAGCCAGTCGGCCAGCGACGGGCTGTGGACGGAGTGGACGTCCTCGTTGAGGAGGCCCTCGCGGTGGAGTTCGCCCAGCAGGGCCGGGATGCCGCCGGCGCGGTGCACGTCCTCCATGTAGTACGTGCGGTTCTTCGCCACGTTGGGCGCCACCTTCGCCAGGCACGGCACGCGGCGGGAGACGGCGTCGATCTGCTCCAGGCCGAAGGGGACGCCGGCCTCCTGGGCGGCGGCCAGCAGGTGCAGGATCGTGTTGGTGGAGCCGCCCATGGCGATGTCCAGGGCCATGGCGTTCTCGAAGGCCTGGAAGGTCGCGATGTTGAGCGGGAGGACCGAGTCGTCGTCCTGCTCGTAGTAGCGGCGGGTGAGGTCCATGACCGTGCGGGCGGCGTCGACGTAGAGCTGCTTGCGCGCGGTGTGGGTGGCGAGGACCGAGCCGTTGCCGGGGAGGGACAGGCCGATCGCCTCGGTCAGGCAGTTCATCGAGTTGGCGGTGAACATGCCGGAACAGCTGCCGCAGGTGGGGCAGGCGTTCTCCTCGATACGGAGGATGTCCTCGTCGGAGATCTTGTCGTTGACGGCGTCGGAGATCGCGTCGACCAGGTCGAGCGTGCGGACCGTGCCGTCGACGAGGGTGGCGCGGCCGGACTCCATCGGGCCGCCGGAGACGAAGACCGTCGGGATGTTCAGGCGCAGGGCCGCCATCAGCATGCCCGGGGTGATCTTGTCGCAGTTGGAGATGCAGACCAGGGCGTCGGCGCAGTGGGCCTCGACCATGTACTCGACCGAGTCCGCGATCAGGTCGCGGGAGGGGAGGGAGTACAGCATGCCGCCGTGGCCCATGGCGATGCCGTCGTCCACGGCGATCGTGTTGAACTCGCGCGGGATGCCGCCCGCCTCCCTGATCGCCTCGCTGACGATCCGGCCGACCGGCTGCAGATGGGTGTGGCCCGGCACGAACTCGGTGAAGGAGTTCGCGACGGCGATGATCGGCTTCCGGCCGATGTCCGCACCGGGTACCCCGGAGGCGCGCATAAGGGCGCGGGCGCCCGCCATGTTGCGGCCGTGGGTGACTGTGCGGGACCTCAGCTCGGGCATCGTCGCTCGCTCCTTCAATGACCTTCAAAGACCCTCTGGCGATGAGTCCAGGGAGTTCCGACTGTCTCCGAGCGTACGCCGGTGCTCCAAACGCTGGACGCGGTTGTCCGGAATGCGGGACGGGTATCTCGCTGACGCAGCACCCGGCGCGCGGCTCAGGCGCTGGTCAGGTGGTGCTGTACGACCGGTGCGACGCGCGCGATGATCTGCTCCAGGTCGACGGAGGCCAGCGGCTCCAGCTTGACGACGTACCGCATCATCGCCGTGCCCACCAGCTGGGAGGCGGCCAGCTCGGCGCGCAGTTCGGCGTCCGGCAGGTCCAGCTGGGCGGCGACGCGGCGCAGCAGCTGGGAGGCGACGAGGCGGCGGAAGACGGCGGCGGCGGTCTCGTTGTTCACGGCCGACCGGACGATCGCGAGGAGCGGCGTACGGGTCGTGGGGTTCTCCCAGATGCCGAAGACGAAACGGGTCAGCCGCTCTCCCACCCCGTCGAGGGGGCCGGCGGCCACCGCCTCGGGGGCGTTCAGCGCCGGCGCGAAGGCCACCGCGATGGCCGCCTCGAAGACCTGCTCCTTGGTGCCGAAGTAGTGGTGGACCAGCGCGGAGTCGACGCCGGCCGCCTTGGCGATACCGCGTACGGACGTCTTCTCGTACCCGCGCTCGGAGAACTCCTCGCGGGCCGCGGCGAGGATGCGGTCACGGGTGCCGGCGGACTCCGTGCGCGGGGGTCTGCCCCTTCTGCGGGTGGGCTGCTCGTGGTCGTTCACGGCCGGCGCACCCGTACCGCCGACGCCAGGTGCTTGCGGGTGAAGGCCAGGGCCTCGGCGAGGTCTGCCTCGCGTTCGGCGCTGGACATCGCCCGCCGGGTGTTGACCTCGATGACGACATGGCCGTCGAAGCCGGAGAGGGTCAGGTGTTCCAGCAGCTCGGCGCAGGGCTGGTTGCCGCGGCCGGGCACCAGGTGCTCGTCCTTGGCCGAGCCCCGGCCGTCGGCGAGGTGGACGTGGCCGAGGCGGTCGCCCATGCGGTCGATCATCTCCAGGGCGTCCGCACGGGCCGTCGCCGTGTGGCTGAGATCGATCGTGAAGTGCCGGTAGTCGTGCTGGGTGACGTCCCAGTCCGGGGCGTAGGCGAGCATCTCGCGGTCGCGGTAGCGCCACGGGTACATGTTCTCGACGGCGAACCGTACGTCCGTCTCGTTCGCCATCCGCCAGACCCCGTCGACGAAGTCGCGCGCGTACTGCCGCTGCCACCGGAAGGGCGGGTGGACGACGACGGTGGAGGCGCCCAGCTTCTCGGCGGCCGCCCGGGCCCGCTGCAGCTTGACCCAGGGGTCCGTCGACCAGACCCGCTGGGTGATCAGCAGGCAGGGGGCGTGGACGGCCAGGACCGGGATGCCGTGGTAGTCCGACAGGCGGCGCAGCGCCTCGATGTCCTGGCTGACCGGGTCCGTCCACACCATGACCTCGACACCGTCGTAGCCGAGGCGTGCGGCGATCTCGAAGGCCGTCGCGGTGGACTCCGGGTACACGGAGGCCGTCGACAGCGCGATACGCACGTCCGTTGGTTCAGCCACGTCCGTCACCATACGGTGTGCGGTGGTGCTGGTGCGGGGTGCCCGTTCGCCGTTGTGAGCTTTGCCATTCGGGCGGGTGCGGCGCCGTCGTGATCGCTCGCGCCCACGCGGCGGCGCCGCATCGGCGATACGGCCCGCCCCTTCGGGACGCTGACCGCCTAATCGGACCCCATGTGATCAAGCCGCCGCAGGATCACGCCCTCGCGCAGGGCCCACGGGCAGATCTCCAGCTTCTCCACCCTGAACAGGTCCATCGCTGCCTCCGCCACCAGGGCCCCCGCCAGGAGCTGGCCGGCCCGGCCGTCGGAGACGCCGGGAAGCTCGGCGCGCTGCTCCACCGTCATGCCGGCCAGGCGCGGCACCCAGGCCTCCAGGGACTCGCGCTTGAGTTCGCGCTGGACGTAGAGGCCGTCGGCGCTGCGGGCGGCGCCGGCGATGCGGGCGAGCTGCTTGAAGGTCTTGGAGGTGGCGACCACGTGGTCGGGGGCCCCGAAGCGGCTGAACTCGCCGACCGTGCGGGCGATCTCGGTACGGACGTGGCGGCGCAGGGCGCGCACGGCCTCGGGGGCGGGCGGGTCGCCCGGCAGCCAGCCCGCGGTGAGCCGGCCGGCGCCGAGCGGCAGGGAGACGGCGGTGTCCGGCTCCTCGTCCATGCCGTAGGCGATCTCCAGGGAGCCGCCGCCGATGTCCAGGACGAGCAGCTTTCCGGCGGACCAGCCGAACCAGCGGCGGACCGCGAGGAAGGTCAGGCGGGCCTCTTCCGCACCGGTGAGGACCTGGAGTCGTACGCCCGTCTCCTCCTCGACGCGCCCGAGGACGTCGTCGGCGTTGGTGGCCTCGCGGACGGCGGAGGTCGCGAACGGCAGCAGGTCCTCGACGCCCTTGTCCTCGGCGGCCTGGAGGGCGTCCTGGACGACGGCGACCAGCTTGTGGATGCCGTCGTCGTCGATGGCACCGCTGTCGTCGAGCAGTTGGGCGAGCCGAAGTTCGGCCTTGTGGGAGTGCGCGGGCAGCGGGCGCGCGCCGGGGTGGGCGTCCACCACCAGCAGATGCACCGTGTTCGAACCCACGTCCAGGACACCGAGTCTCATATACGGAACGCTACTGCCAGATCGCCCGTCGACGGTCCCCGGAGCGGTCCTCGGCCACTTACCCTGGACATGTGCCAAAGACGAAAAAGGCGAAGGACCCCAAATCCTCCGAGGAATCGAAGGATTCCGCGCAGGCGAAGGCGTCGTCGGTGACCAAGAAGTCGAAGCAGGCCAAGCGGGCCCCGCGGGTGAGCGACGAGAAGGGGCTCGACTTCGCGCGCGCCTGGGTGGAGTTTCCCGATCCCGCGGACGACGAGCAGGTCTTCCGCTGTGATCTGACATGGCTGACCTCTCGCTGGAACTGCATCTTCGGCAGCGGCTGCCAGGGCATCCAGGCGGGCCGCGCGGACGACGGGTGCTGCTCGCTGGGCGCGCACTTCTCGGACGAGGACGACGAGAAGCGGGTCGCCGAGCATGTGGCACGACTCACGCCGGAGATCTGGCAGCACCACGACGAGGGCATGCGGCACGGCTGGGTCTCCAAGGACGAGGAGGGCTCCCGCCAGACCCGTCCCTACCAGGGCTCCTGCATCTTCCAGAACCGGCCCGGCTTCGCGGGCGGCGCGGGCTGCTCGCTGCACATCCTGGCGCTGCGGGAGGGACGGGAACCGCTGGAGACCAAGCCGGACGTGTGCTGGCAGCTGCCGATCCGGCGGACGTACGACTGGATCGACCGCCCCGACGACACCCGGGTCCTGCAGATCTCCATCGGCGAGTACGACCGCCGCGGCTGGGGTCCGGGCGGCCACGACCTGCACTGGTGGTGCACCTCGGCGACCTCGGCACACGGCGCGGGCGAGCCGGTCTACGTCTCCTACCGGGCCGAGCTGACCGAGCTGATGGGCAAGGCCGGCTACGACCGCCTGGCCGAGCTCTGCGAACAGCGCCTGGCCTCCCAGCTGCCCCTGATCGCCCCCCACCCGGCGGACCCGGCCCCGTAACGCCCACCGAGCCGATCCCTTCCCACCCGCCCCACCGTCACGGTCGGCCGGTGGGCACCCGACGGAACGGTCGCGCGGGGGCCGCTGCGGCCCTCGCCGGGTCATGGGCGGATGCGTCCCCACACCCGCCCCTGCCGCCCAGGTCGAACACCCCGTGCCCCGCGCCGCTCACCCCGCCGGGAAACAGTGTGTTCGACCCCGGGAACCAGCCCCGCCTTCGGCCCCCACGCCCGGCCACAACCGCTCGCCCCACCGTTACGGTCGGCCGGGTGGGCACCCGACGGAACGGTCGCGCGGGGGCCGCTGCGGCCCTCGCCGGGTCATGGGCGGATGCGTCCCCACACCCGTGCCGGTCGGCCGGGTCGGGCACCCCGTGCCCCACGCGGCTCTCGCCACTGGGAAACACCGTGTCCGGCCCCGGGAACCAGCCCCGCCTTCCGCCCCCACGCCCGGCCACACCCGCTCGCCCCTGGCTTCCGGAGCCGCGACCTCTCCGCTCGATTCGGCACCGCCCGCCTGTGTGCCTGCCTCCGGGGATATCAGGACGGGACCTCGACATACGTCAACCGGCCGCCTACTCCCGCCCCCTCCCCCACGCGCCCCGATCCCGCCCCTAGCTCCCGGAAGGTCTGGGCGTGTCGCTGCCGGACGGCGTTGGTGTCGGGGTCGGGGAGTCGGGAGGTGAGGTGGGGCTGGACGGGGGGTCGGTGGGAGGGGGCGGTGGGCTGGATGGTGGGGCGGTGGTGGTTGGGGTGGACGGCGTGGAGGTGGGTTTGGCCGAGGTCGGTGGTGAGGTGGGGTGGTGGGTGGGGGCCGTGCCGTAGCCGTCGATGCCGACCACCGAGCCGGCCGGGGAGACAGCCACCTGGGCGTGCCAGTGGCCGGAGGGCTCGCGGAGGTGGTCGACGTACACCTTGATCGTCAACGTGTCGCCGGGGTCCAGGGTTCCCCTGGACTGGCTGAGGTACAGCCAGGGCGCCCTCGTGGACGCGGACCAGCGGACCGGGGCGGAGCCGGACGCGGTGAGGGTGATCAGCGTGGTGTCGCCGTCGTTCGCGGCGCTGACCGCGAGGTGCCCCGCGCCCTTCGCGCCCACCCCGGTCACGCTGACGACCTCCACGGAGACGTCCGCCTTGCCGTCCTTGCCGCCGCGGGCGCCGGGCTTCACGCTCGCGTTCCCGGCGTTCTCGTAGCCGCCGGCCGTGTCGCTGCCGAGGGCCTCGGGGCCCTGGGTCTCGCTCGCGGTGGCGGAGGGACCGTTCCCGTCCGCCGTCGGCGCGCCCCGGTAGGCGGCCCACAGGGCCAGCACGGGGGCGGCCACCACCGTGGCGACGACCGTCGTCGTCACCGCACGCGCGCGTAGCCGGTCGCGGCGGGCCGCGCGGTCCTTGGGGTCCATGGGGAAGCCGCGCCGGTCGAAGCGGGGTGCCGCCGCGCCACGCGCGCGTGAATGGTGCGCCAGGGCCATGTGGAGGGCCGCGCGGGGGGCCTCCAGGACGGGCAGCTCGGCCGGGGTGACCGTGGCGCCGGGCCAGCGGCCGGGGACGGCGCGCTCGGCGGTGCGACGACAGCGCGGACAGTCGTCGACGTGGCGGACCAGTTCGCGGCGGAGCGCCGTGCTCAGGACCAGCCCGCTGTCGCCCGTGAGATGGGTCACGCCCGGGCAGCCGCCGGCCTCGACGACGGCGAGGGCCGCGCGGGTGCGCTCGACCTCGCAGGCGGCGGAGGCGAGCAGTCCGCGCGCGGCCGCCGGTTCCATGCCGAGGACGGCGGCGACCTCCTGCGCGGCCAGGTGGTGGCGGACGGCCAGCTCCAGGGCCTCGCGCTGCTCGGGGGCCGTACCCGCCGCCTCCGGCCAGGCCAGCAGCGCCAGTTCGCGGCGCCGCTGTTCCTGCACCTCCGGGGCGACCGGCGGATCGGGCACCTGGTTCCCGGTCGCGGGGCGGCCCGCCGCGTGCGTGGCCTGACGTTTCTGCTTGGCCTCGGCCAGCTTGCGCAGGCACGCCCAGCGGGCCAGCGCGTACAGCCAGGCCCTGCGGTCGGCGGCCTCCGGGGCGCGGTGTCCGCGCCGCTCGGCCAGGGCGAGGACGTCGCCGAGCGCGGCGGTGGCCGCGTCGTGGTCGCACAGCACCGACAGACAGTAGGTGAACAGCCCGTCCAGGTACGGTTCGTAGCGCGCCGGTGGCCGCTGGGCGAGGGTGCGCGCGGCGGCGCGGTCGCGCGCCTGGCGGACCTCGCGCGCCTCTCCCGCTGCGCGCCCCTCCCGCGCCTCTCGTGCTGCACGGGACTCGCCGCGCGCCCGGTGCGCGCCGGTGGTGCGGATGGTGGTCTCCGGACTGCTGCTCATCACCTGTGCGACCGTAGGCGGCTCTGGAGTGCGCGTTCTCGAACCTTGAGCAGTTTTAATTCGTACGGGTGAAACGATCCCTCATAAGGGGACAGGAACCCTTTGTTCCATGGCGCGAACCCGACGGGTGGTGGCCGATACCGGTTCACCCACACACGGCCCGGGGTCCCGTTGTCAGTGCCGCGGGCTACGGTTTCCGCATGGCTGCCCGTACCAAGACCACCAAGGACCGCCCGTCCTACCGCTGCACCGAGTGCGGCTGGCAGACGGCCAAGTGGCTCGGCCGCTGCCCCGAATGCCAGGCGTGGGGCACGGTCGAGGAGTACGGCGCGCCCGCGGTCCGTACGACGACACCCGGCCGGGTCACCACCTCCGCGCTGCCCATCGGGCAGGTCGACGGGCGGCAGGCCACCGCCCGCACCACCGGCGTGCCCGAGCTGGACCGGGTGCTCGGCGGCGGCCTGGTGCCCGGCGCGGTCGTGCTGCTCGCGGGCGAGCCCGGCGTCGGCAAGTCCACGCTGCTGCTGGACGTGGCCGCCAAGTCCGCGAGCGCCGAGCACCGCACCCTTTATGTCACCGGCGAGGAGTCGGCGAGCCAGGTGCGGCTGCGCGCGGACCGCATCGGCGCCCTCCACGACGAGCTGTATCTGGCCGCCGAGACCGATCTGTCCGCCGTCCTCGGCCACTTGGACGAGGTCAAGCCCTCCCTGCTGATCCTGGACTCGGTGCAGACGGTCGCCTCCCCGGAGATCGAGGGCGCACCCGGCGGCATGGCCCAGGTGCGGGAGGTCGCGGGCGCGCTCATCCGCGCCTCCAAGGAGCGCGGGATGTCCACGCTCCTCGTGGGCCACGTCACGAAGGACGGGGCGATCGCGGGCCCCCGCCTCCTGGAACACCTAGTGGACGTCGTCCTGCACTTCGAGGGCGACCGGCACGCGCGCCTGCGCCTGGTGCGCGGCGTGAAGAACCGCTACGGCGCCACGGACGAGGTCGGCTGCTTCGAACTGCACGACGCGGGCATCACGGGCCTTGCCGACCCCAGCGGACTTTTCCTGACCCGTCGCGACGAACCGGTCCCCGGCACCTGTCTGACCGTCACCCTGGAGGGCCGCCGCCCGCTGGTGGCCGAGGTGCAGGCGCTGACGGTCGACTCCCAGATCCCCTCCCCGCGGCGTACGACCTCGGGCCTGGAGACCTCACGCGTGTCGATGATGCTGGCGGTCCTGGAGCAGCGCGGCCGGATCAGCGCCCTCGGCAAGCGGGACATCTACTCCGCGACGGTCGGCGGGGTGAAGCTGTCGGAGCCGGCCGCCGACCTGGCCATCGCCCTCGCGCTGGCCTCCGCCGCCAGCGACACCCCGCTGCCGAAGAACCTGGTCGCGATCGGCGAGGTGGGCCTCGCGGGCGAGGTGAGACGGGTCACGGGCGTGCAGCGCAGGCTCACCGAGGCCCACCGGCTGGGCTTCACGCACGCGCTGGTGCCGACCGATCCGGGCAAGGTGCCGCCCGGCATGAAGGTCATGGAAGTCGCCGACATGGGGGACGCGCTGCGGGTGCTGCCCCGCTCCCGTCGCCGAGAGGCCCCACGGGAGGCGGAGGACCGCCGGTAGACTTTGCCCAGGTCTCGCCCGTCCGTACGAACCGAGTGCGGGTCACGGGGGCGCGTCAGAACCTGCGACCGGAGGAGTGCAGTGGCAGCCAACGACCGGGCAGCAGCTCCCGGAAAAATCGGTGGGAGTGCCGGTTCCGATGGCCTGATGCGCGCCTCCCTGAGCGCCGTGGCGCCTGGTACGGCCCTGCGTGACGGCCTCGAACGCGTGCTGCGCGGCAACACCGGCGGGCTGATCGTCCTCGGTTCCGACAAGACGGTCGAGGCGATGTGCACGGGCGGGTTCGTCCTGGACGTGGAGTTCACCGCCACCCGGCTGCGGGAGCTGTGCAAGCTGGACGGCGGCATCGTGCTGTCCTCGGACCTGTCGAAGATCCTGCGCGCGGGCGTGCAGCTGGTGCCGGACCCGACGATCCCGACGGAGGAGACGGGCACCCGGCACCGCACGGCGGACCGGGTCAGCAAGCAGGTCGGCTTCCCCGTGGTCTCCGTCTCCCAGTCCATGCGTCTGATCGCCCTCTACGTCGACGGTCAGCGGCGCGTCCTGGAGGACTCGGCGGCGATCCTCTCCCGCGCGAACCAGGCGCTGGCCACGCTGGAGCGGTACAAGCTGCGGCTGGACGAGGTGGCCGGCACGCTCTCGGCGCTGGAGATCGAGGACCTGGTGACGGTGCGGGACGTGTCCGCCGTCGCACAGCGCCTGGAGATGGTCCGGCGCATTGCCACCGAAATCGCCGAATATGTGGTTGAACTGGGCACGGACGGTCGTCTTCTCGCGCTCCAGCTGGAGGAGTTGATCGCCGGGGTCGAGCCCGACCGTGAGCTGGTCGTCCGGGACTATGTCCCCGAGCCGACCGCCAAGCGCTCCCGCACGGTCGAGGACGCCCTCTCCGAGCTGGACGCGCTGACCCACGCCGAGCTGATCGAGCTCGGCACGGTGGCGCGGGCGCTGGGCTACACGGGTTCGCCGGAGACCCTGGACTCGGCGGTCTCCCCGCGGGGCTTCCGGCTGCTGGCCAAGGTGCCGCGGCTGCCGGGCGCGATCATCGACCGGCTGGTGGAGCACTTCGGCGGCCTGCAGAAGCTGCTCGCCGCGAGCGTGGACGACCTGCAGACCGTGGACGGCGTGGGCGAGGCCCGGGCGAGGAGCGTCCGGGAAGGCCTGTCGCGCCTGGCCGAGTCCTCCATTCTGGAGCGGTACGTCTGAGTTTGGGCTGGGCGCCCCAACTCCTGTACGACTCCCCTCAAAAGGACGTGCGCGGCGGCCGGCTCAGTCGGCCGCCAGCACGAAGGACGCCTGCACCTTCCCGAACCCCGGTGCCTTCGCCTCCAGCAGGTAGGTGCCCGCCTTCGCCGACCCCGCGGCGGGCGTCGCACACTGCGGAGCGCTCGGCTTGCGGTCCCACTTCACGGTGTAGGTGATGCTCTGCCCCGCCGGCACCCGGAACACCAGGCTCCCCGCGCCCTTGGGACAGTCCGCCGACGACCAGAACGCGTGGCTGCCGTCCGCCGGGGTGATGCCCAACACCGCGTTCTTCGGCCCGAGATCGACCTTGCAGTCGGTGGACGAGCCGTTCTTCGCGGTGAGTTCGAAGGTTGGCGTCTGGTCCGGCGAGTAGGAGTTGTGCATGCTCCGCAGGCTCAACGTCACTGCGGAAGGGGAGCAGTTGGGCAGTGTGGAGGACGCCGGGAGCGTGTCGCCCGTACCGACGCTGCCGCCGGCGGAGCCCGAACCCGAGCCGCCGGCCGAGCCGCCACCGGACCCGGAGGAGCCGGCGGAGCCGCTGCCGCCCCCGGAACCGGAATCGCTCCCACCGGAGCCGCCGCCCGAATCGTCACGCCCGCCGGGGTGTTGGCTTATCGCGGGCCCGGACGAGGACGGCCCCGGCGTGATGGTGGGCGCCGGATTCTTGCCGTCGGAGCCGTTGGCGTTCTTCGTGCCGCCCCCGCCGCCGGCGGTGACGATCCACGTGATCAGCAGCGCCAACAGGGCGATCAGCGACAGCAGTACGACCCTCCTTCGCCAATAGATGGAGGAGGGAAGCGGCCCGACCGGATTGCGCAGAGATCCCACGGCGCAAACTGTACGAGAGAACGCCGTGCTTGCCTGTCCCACCCGCCGCGCGAACCCCAACTTTTCCGGATCATCATCTCGGCAACTGCCGTCACATCCAGGCTTCTTCCCCCTTCGCCACACTGAGTGACCGTGCCGTCACCCGTCCTGCGGGCCGAGCCGTGGCAGGATCGGAATGCCATGACTGAGAAGCTGCACACCCCCGTGATCGCCTGGTTCGACGCCCACGCCCGCGACCTCCCCTGGCGCCGCCCGGAGGCGGGCCCGTGGGGGGTGATGGTCAGCGAGTTCATGCTCCAGCAGACCCCGGTCAACCGGGTGCTGCCGGTCTACGAGCAGTGGCTGGCCCGCTGGCCGCGCCCCGCCGACCTCGCGAAGGAGGCGCCGGGCGAGGCGGTGCGCGCCTGGGGCCGGCTCGGCTATCCGCGCCGGGCCCTGCGGCTGCACGGCGCCGCGCTGGCCATAACGGAACGGCACGGCGGGGACGTGCCGACGGACCACGCGCAGCTGCTGGCGCTGCCTGGCATCGGCGAGTACACGGCCGCCGCGGTGGCCTCGTTCGCGTACGGGCAGCGGCATCCGGTGCTGGACACGAATGTGCGCCGGGTGTTCGCGCGGGCGGTGACGGGGGTGCAGTACCCGCCGAACGCGACCACGGCCGCCGAGCGCCGGCTCGCCCGTGAGCTGCTGCCCGAGGACGACAGGACGGCGGCGCGCTGGGCCGCGGCGTCCATGGAGCTGGGCGCGCTGGTGTGCACGGCGAAGAACGAGGGGTGCGGGCAGTGCCCGATCGCCGCGCAGTGCGCCTGGCGGCTGGCCGGCAAGCCGGAGCACGCGGGGCCGCCGCGCCGCGGACAGACGTACGCCGGTACGGACCGGCAGGTGCGCGGCAAGCTGCTCGCCGTACTGCGGGAGGCGCACGCGCCGGTGCCGCAGGGCGTGCTGGACCGGGTGTGGCACGAGCCGGTGCAGCGCGCCCGCGCGCTCGACGGGCTCGTCGCGGACGGTCTGGTGGAGCCGCTGCCGGGCGGTCTGTATCGGCTGCCGCTGGGCTGACGGACAGCCAAGTCACAGCCGCCGCACCTCTGTTACGCGGCGATTCAGCCGACAAAGGCCCCCATAAGGGGACATAACAGTCGCCTCCTTTACCCCGTTCCTACGGCTGTTACACAACCGACGGATAGCCGATTGCTAGCCGCAGGCTGGTTCGGACAGCGCCGTGACAACCACTCCCTAACTTCTTTTCCGTGCCCGGCAGACCACCGGGCACGGGGAACGCAGGACTTCAGGCACGGGCCGAAGTACACGGGGAACGGAGGCGGTTGATCATGGCGCAGGGCGAGGTGCTCGAGTTCGAGGAGTACGTCCGCACCCGGCAGGACGCGCTGCTGCGCAGCGCGCGCCGGCTGGTCCCGGACCCGGTCGACGCCCAGGACCTGCTGCAGACGGCACTGGTGCGGACGTACGGCCGCTGGGAGGGCATCGCCGACAAGCGGCTCGCCGACGCCTATCTGCGCCGGGTCATGATCAATACCCGTACGGAGTGGTGGCGGGCACGCAAGCTGGAGGAGGTCCCGACCGAGCAGCTGCCCGACGCGTCCGTGGACGACTCCACCGAGCAGCACGCCGACCGGGCCCTGCTGATGGACGTCATGAAAGTGCTCGCACCGAAACAGCGCAGTGTTGTAGTACTGCGACACTGGGAGCAGATGTCCACAGAGGAGACGGCCGCGGCCCTCGGCATGTCGGCCGGTACGGTCAAGAGCACGCTGCACCGGGCGCTCGCCCGGCTCCGCGAGGAGCTGGAGGCCCGCGATCTGGACGCACGCGCGCTGGAGCGTGAGGAGCGGGAGCGTTGCGCGGCCTGACCGGGGCCGGGCCCGAGCGGGCCCGAGGCAGTTCTCAGGCGGTGATCGCGGTGGGGGCCGCGCTCGCCGCCATCGCCCTTTTCGTCGCCGCGTGCGGCACCGGGGGCACCGGCACCCGGGACGAGGGCCCGGCGCACGCGTCGGCGGTCGCGGGAGCCGTCGCCTCCCCCACGCCCAGCCCGTCCCACACCTACCGCCGGGTCGACGCGGTCTCGCTGATCAAGCAGGACCCTGAGGTCTCCACGACGGTGAAGCGGGGTCTGAAGCCGTGCAGCGGCGACGACTACCCGGTCGACGTCACCTACGGCGATCTGACCCACGGATCCGTCAACGACGTCCTCGTCAACGTGATGACCTGCGGCGACTATGTGGGCGTCGGCACCTATGTGTACCGGGACGTCGGGGGCTCGTACAAGAATGTGTTCAAGGCGGAGGACTCGCCGGTCGTCGCGGAGATCGACGGCACCGAACTGACCGTGACCAAGCAGGTCTACGACTCGGACGACGCGGTGTCGAACCCGTCCAGGGAAACCGTGATCAAGTACGGGTGGAAAGCGGGCCGGTTCACCGAGCTGAACAGCCACGACACCTATTACAGCCAGGCCGGCGGCGATGCGGCCGCCGCGCCGGACAACTGACCCCCACGCACACCACGAGGACTGAGAGCACCGGGATGGCAGACCAGACCCACGTCCTGTTCGTCGAGGACGACGACGTCATCCGCGAGGCCACCCAGCTCGCGCTGGAGCGGGACGGCTTCGCGGTCACCGCCATGCCCGACGGCCTGTCGGGCCTGGAGGCGTTCCGGTCGAACCGCCCCGACATCGCCCTGCTGGACGTGATGGTCCCCGGCCTGGACGGCGTCAGCCTATGCCGTCGTATCCGGGACGAGTCGACCGTGCCGGTGATCATGCTGTCTGCGCGCGCCGACTCCATCGACGTCGTCCTCGGCCTGGAGGCGGGCGCCGACGACTATGTGACCAAGCCGTTCGACGGCGCCGTGCTGGTCGCGCGGATCCGGGCGGTGCTGCGCCGCTTCGGGCACGCGGGCGGCGGCGACCGGAGCGAGGCGGCCGAGGACACGGTGACCGGTGGCGTGCTCACCTTCGGGGACCTGGAGATCGACACCGAGGGCATGGAGGTGCGCCGGGCCGGGCAGCCGGTCGCGCTCACCCCGACCGAGATGCGGCTGCTGCTGGAGTTCTCCTCGGCGCCGGGCACCGTGCTCTCCCGGGACAAGCTGCTGGAGCGGGTCTGGGACTACGGCTGGGGCGGGGACACCCGGGTCGTCGACGTGCATGTGCAGCGGCTGCGCCAGAAGATCGGCCAGGACCGGATCGAGACGGTCCGCGGCTTCGGCTACAAGCTGAAGGCCTGAGCGGGGCGGCATGCGGGGGATTCTTCGGTACCCGGCCCGGCGCATGGAGCGCGCGGGCCTGCACACCGGTCTCAGATGGAAGCTCAGCGCGGCGATCGCGCTGGTGGCCGGCCTGGTGGCGATCGCGCTGAGCCTGGTCGTGCACAACGCCGCCCGGGTCTCGATGCTCGACAACGCACGCGACCTGGCCAACCAGCGCGTCCAGTACGCGCAGCGCAACTACGAGCTGAGCCGGCGGCCGAACTTCCCCAACATCAAGCTCGACGACCCCGAGCTGCCGGACTCGCTGCGCGAGAAGGTGGAGGGGGGCCGGAAGGCCAGCGACGTGATCGACCACGGCGGGGTGCCGGACATCTGGTCGGCCCTGCCGACCAAGGACGGACATGTGCTGTCCCTGCACACCCATATGCCGGACCGTTCCACCGATGTCATGAAGGACCTGGACCAGGCGCTGGTCATCGGCTCCGTCGCGGTCGTGCTCGGCGGCAGCGCGCTCGGCGTGCTGATCGGCGGGCAGCTGTCCCGGCGGCTGCGCAAGGCGGCGGCCGCCGCGAACCAGGTCGCCAAGGGCGAGACCGAGGTCCGGGTGCGGGAGGCCATCGGCGGGGTCGTACGGGACGAGACCGACGATCTGGCGCGCGCGGTGGACGCCATGGCGGACGCGCTGCAGCAGCGTCTGGAGGCCGAGCGGCGGGTCACCGCCGACATCGCGCACGAGCTGCGCACCCCCGTGACGGGCCTGCTCACGGCCGCCGAACTGCTGCCCCCCGGCCGTCCCACGGAACTGGTCCTGGACCGGGCGAAGGCGATGCGCACGCTCGTCGAGGACGTCCTGGAGGTGGCCCGCCTTGACGGCGCCTCAGAGCGGGCGGAGCTGCAGGACATCATGCTCGGCGAGTTCGTCGCCCGCCGCGTGGCCGCCAAGGACCCCGAGGTCGAGGTGCGGGTGGTGCACGAGTCGGAGGTCACCACCGACCCGCGCCGCCTGGAGCGGGTCCTGTTCAACCTGCTCGCCAACGCCGCCCGGCACGGCAGGCCGCCGATCGAGGTGACCGTCGAGGGCCGCGTCATCCGGGTCCGCGACCACGGTCCCGGCTTCCCCGAGGAACTGCTCGCCGAGGGACCGAGCCGCTTCCGCACGGGCAGCAAGGACCGCGCCGGTACGGGCCACGGGCTGGGCCTGACCATCGCGGCGGGCCAGGCCCGCGTCCTGGGCGCCCGGCTGACATTCCGCAACGTACGGCCCGCCGGCACCCCCGACGGCATCCCCGCGGAGGGCGCCGTGGCGGTGCTGTGGCTGCCGGAGCACGCACCGACCGCCACGGGCAGCCATCCGATGCTGCCGTTGCCGAAGCGCGCGGGAAACTGAGCGAGCGAACACAGCGGCCCCGCGAGCCGCGGAGGCGCGACGCCATGACGCGTCATGTCCCACGGCGCGCTCAGCGCAGCAGTGAGTCGGTGAGAAGTTCGGCGGCGGCCTCATCGAGCGGTGCGTGCCCCAGCAGGAACCGGTACCAGAAGAACCCGTAGAACTGATCGATCAGCAGGTCGACATCCCGGTCGGCGGACAACTCCCCCCGCCCCCGCCCCCGTTCGAGCACCGCTCGCACCGCCGCCCTGCGGGACTCGGTGAACTCCCTCATCAGCTGCGCCAGATGCACGTCACTGGCCGCCTCCGGGTCCGCAGGGCCGGCGCGGACGGCGGCCGCTGGGAGGCCTCTAAGGTGGCGACCGCCAGCTCGACGCTGGTGACCGCCGCCTCCGCTCGCGCCGCCCTGCCCGGTACCGCCGTCTCCCCCGGCGTCATCGACACCCCCTGGTGGGACGCCGTACCGGCCGAACAGCGCCAGGCCCTCTTCGACGGCTTCGCCGCGATCACCCCCGTCGGCCGCGTCGGCCGTCCGGAGGACATCGCCCGCGCGATCCACATGCTCACGGCCAACGACTTCGTGACGGGCGTGGTCCTGGAGGCGACGGGCGGCGCGACGCCGGCAACGGGGCGCTGACCGTCGCCCCTGAAGGGGCGCGGGCAACCCACCCCGAGCTACGAGGCGCTCAGCAGGCCCAGTCCTGCTCCAGGTCCAGCCCGCCCTCTCGCCGCTGCGTGAAGGAGAACCAGTTGCCGGAGTCGTCACGGAAGAGCGCCTCCGTGCCGTACGGCCGCTCCTGGGGCTCCTGCAGGAACTCCACCCCGCGGTCCTTGAGCCTCTTGTAGTCGCCGTGGATGTCGTCGGTCGCCAGCACACCCGCGCCGAGCGCCCCCTTGGCCACGAGCTTGCGCATCATCTCGGCGGACTGGGGGTCCATCGCGGGCGGCCCGGGCACCATGAGCGTCAGCTCCACGTCGGGCTGGCCGGGGGCGCCGACGGTGAGCCAGCGCATGCCGCCCTCCCCCATGGTCATGTCCGTACGGACCTCGAGACCGAGCTTCTCGGTGTAGAACTCCTTGGCCCGGTCCTGGTCCAGGACCCAGACGGTCGTGATGGCAAGCCCCTTGATCATGGATCTGCTCTCCTGTCGGCGGTGCTGACGGCGCTGGCGGTGCCGTCCGCCTCGGCGGACGTCCCTTCGTCACCGTAGGCAGGGCCGGCCCCGGAGCGCTTCTCCGATCTTGCGGTGCTGAATCCGCCGGCCCAGAGCATGGCGTAGCACCCGGGTATGAGAGAGGCCCCGCGCCCCACGTGCCGTGCGCGGTACTCGCTCGGGGTGAGCCCGGTGCGGGCCTTGAAGCGGGCGGAGAACGTGCCGAGGCTGCTGAATCCGACCAGGGTGCAGATCTCGGTCACGGTGAGGTTGGCACAGCGCAGCATCTCCTCGGCGCGCTCGATCCGCCGGTGGGTCAGATACTGGCCCGGCGTCTCGCCGTAGACGTCCTTGAAGGCCCGCAGGAAGTGATACCGCGAGTACCCGGCGCACGCCGCCACGGCGTCCAGATCGAGATCTGGGTCCGCCCAGTCCCGGTCCATGGCGTCCTTGGCCAGACGCAGCCGCCGCACCTTGTCCATGCAGCCGATGGTGACACGGGGCACTGACAACGGCACCGGCCGGCAAAAGGCGAAGACCCCCCGGGGCGGACACCGACCGGGGGGTCTTCGGTTCAGCTGCGACTCAGACGGCCTCGACGACCTGCACCGGAGCCACGTCCTCGCCGCTCTCCGCCGAAGGCTTCCCGCTCTTGAGCGGAACCTCCTTCACGAACAGCGCCGCGATCAGCACGATCACCGCGATCGCCGCGCCCAGCAGGAACGCCGAGTGCGTACCGGCGGACACCGCGTGCTGGTAGGCGTCCTTGATCGGCGCCGGCAGCATCTTCAGGTGCTTCGCGTCCAGCTGCGCGGACTTCTCGGTGACGCCCTTGCCCAGTGCACCGGCCCGCTCGGCCATGACGTGCTGGACGCGGTTGTTGAACAGCGCGCCCATGATGGCCACACCGAAGGAGGAGCCGAGCGTACGGAACAGGGTCGTGGACGAGGACGCGACGCCCATGTCCTTCATCTGCACGCTGTTCTGCGCCACCAGCATGGTGATCTGCATCAGGCAGCCCATGCCCAGACCCAGCACGGCCATGTAGATGCCCGAGGTCACCCGGGTCGTTCCCGTGTCCATCAAGGAGAGCAGATACAGACCGGCGATCATCAGCGCGCCGCCGACGATCGGGAAGATCTTGTAGCGGCCGCTGTTGGTGGTGACCCGGCCCGCGACCATCGAGGTCACGAGCATCGCGCCGAGCATCGGCAGGAGCAGCAGACCGGAGTTGGTCGCGGAGGCGCCCTGCACCGCCTGCTGGTAGAGCGGCAGGTAGAGCGTGGCGCCGAACATCACGAAGCCGGTGACGAAGCCGATGACGGACATCAGGGTGAAGTTGCGACTGCGGAACATGTGCAGCGGTACGACCGGCTCGACGGCCCTGGACTGCCACCAGACGAACCCGATCAGCGCGACGACGCCGATGCCGGTCAGCTCCATGATCCGCGCGGAGGTCCAGGCGTACTCGGTGCCGCCCCAGGTGGTGACCAGCACGATCGCGGTGATGCCGACGGTCAGCAGCGCGACACCCAGGTAGTCGATGCGCGCCTTGGCCCGCTTCTTGGGCAGGTGCAGCACGGCGCTGACCAGGGCCAGGGCCACGGCTCCGAGCGGCAGGTTGATGTAGAAGGACCAGCGCCAGCCCCAGTTGTCGGTGATGGTGCCGCCGACCAGCGGGCCGCCGATCATCGCCAGCGCCATGACGCCGGCCATCATGCCGGTGTACTTGCCGCGCTCGCGCGGCGGGATCAGATCGCCGATGATCGCCATGACGCCGACCATCAGACCGCCGGCGCCCAGGCCCTGGATGGCCCGGAAGCCGATGAGCTCGCCCATGTTCTGGGCCATGCCGCTGAGGGCCGAGCCGATCAGGAAGATCACGATCGAGGTGAGGAACGAGCCCTTGCGCCCGTACATGTCACCGAGCTTGCCCCAGATCGGGGTGGAGGCCGCAGTGGCCAGGGTGTAGCCGGTGACCACCCAGGACAGGTGCTCCAGGCCACCCAGCTCGCCCACGATCGTCGGCATCGCCGTGCCCACGATCATGTTGTCGAGCATCGCGAGCATCATCGCGATCATGAGTGCGAGCAGGACCACCCGCACGCTCTTGGGCTGTTTGCCCTCCGGTTCGCTTTCCAAGACGCTTTCGACTGTGTCCGCCATCTCTTCCCATTCCCCCTGCGGCGGCCACTTACTTGCCGCCCGGCTAGTTCAGTACACTAGGGAAAGTAGACCTGTCACTAGCCGGGCGTCAAGTAAGTTTCCGCGGGAGCCGAGGAGTACGAGGATGGGCGTCACCATGGACGGCACCAAGCACCAGCGCCGCGGCAACACCCGCCAGCGCATCCAGGACGTGGCGCTCGAACTCTTCGCGGAGCAGGGCTACGAGAAGACCTCCCTGCGCGAGATCGCCGAGCGTCTCGACGTCACGAAGGCGGCCCTGTACTACCACTTCAAGACGAAGGAAGAGATCATCGTCAGCCTCTTCCAGGATCTGACGAAACCGATCGAGGACCTGATCGAGTGGGGCCGCAGCCAGCCGCACACCCTGGCCACCAAGCAGGAGGTGGTACGGCGCTACAGCCGCGTGCTGGCCGACGCCGAACCGCTCTTCCGCTTCATGCACGACAACCAGGGCACGGTCCGGGACCTGCGCATCGGTGACGTCTTCAAGGACCGGATGCGCGATCTGCGGGACATCCTCATAGACCCGAAGGCCGAGCTCGTCGACCAGGTGCGCTCGGTCAGCGCGATGTTCACCCTGCACGCGGGGATGTTCCTGATGCAGGACCTCGAAGGCGACTTCGAGAAGAAGCGCACGGCGGTTCTCGAAGTCGCCCTGGACCTGATCGGCCAGGCGCACGAACACGCCCGGCGGCAGGACTGAATCAGACGGTGACGCCCTTGGCGCGCAGGAAGGCGACCGGGTCGACGGCGGAACCGTAGTTCGGGCTCTTGCGGATCTCGAAGTGCAGGTGCGGGCCGGAGGAGTTGCCGGTGGAGCCGGACCGGGCGATGTGCTGGCCCGTCTTGACGATCTGGCCGACCTTGACGTCGATCCGGGACAGGTGCGCGTACTGCGAGTAGGTGCCGTTGCCGTGCGAGATGACGACGGCGTTGCCGTACGCGGGGCCGTCACCGGCGCCGTTGGGGCCGGCCTTGACGACGGTGCCGCCGTGCGCGGCGACGACGTCGGTGCCGCTCGGCACGGCGAAGTCCTGGCCGCTGTGCTTGGCGACCCAGTGGCTGCCGGCCTGCGCGAAGCTCGCGGAGAGCGTGTACGACTTCACCGGGTGGACCCAGTCGGCCGCGGAGGGTGCGACGGCGCTCGCGACTCCGGTCCCCACAACGGCCGTGGCGCCGATTCCGGCGGCCAGGACGGCCACGCGGGTGCGGAGCGGGGACGTGCGGGAAGAACGGGACGTGACGCGCTGGAACATCTGAACCTCGTGGAGTCGGAGACAAATCCGCCACCCGGCGAACGGACGTCCCACCGAGCGGCCAATCCTTGGTAACCGAGCACCCGGTCCGCCCCAAAATGCCCTTTCTACGGCTCCCCGTAGTAGTAGACGGCCCCTTTAAGCCTGCTTTGGGTCCGCTTTACCTGTTTATCTGGCAGACCAATCCCACTATGAAGGCTAGTAAGGGATATATCGCCTGTGCCCTATATCACCGGCGGCCTCAATCGGCGATCCCGGAAATGTGACGCACACCTCTGGTCACCTACCGTTCAGTAACCCTACGGTTCCCCTCGCGCCACCCTCACCTCAGATCATGCTCCTGACATTTCAGGCTCGCGTACGAACGTGAGAGGACCCCCACCGATGACCAGACGCCCCTGGGCGCTCCGCATATCCGCCACCGCCGTCTCCGTGGCCGCCCTGGCCGCGATGGCCGCTCCGGCCCAGGCGGCGGACGACACGGCGACCACGAGCAGCGCCGGCGCCAAGGTGGACTACGCCACCTGGCAGAAGGACTGCCAGACCGTGATGGACCAGGCCCTGCCGTACCTGAAGGAGCGGATCGCCGACGCCGAGCCGGGCGAGAAGCAGGCGATCGTCTTCGACATCGACAACACCACGCTGGAGACCGACTTCGGCTTCAGCTACCCGCAGCCGGCGAACAAGCCGGTCCTGAACGTCGCGAAGTACGCCCAGGAGCACGGCGTCTCCCTGTTCTTCGTCACCGCCCGCCCGGGCATCATCTACCTGCCCACCGAGTACAACCTCGAACACGACGGCTACGACGTCTCCGGCCTCTATGTCCGCGGCCTGTTCGACCTGTTCAGGGATGTCGCCGCCTACAAGACCGCCCAGCGCGTCGACATCGAGAACAAGGGCTACACGATCATCGCGAACATCGGCAACAGCGCCACCGACCTTTCCGGCGGCCACGCCGAGAAGACCTTCAAACTGCCGGACTACAACGGCCAGTTGTCGTAAGCCACGGCTTTCGCGGGCATGGACAAGGGGCCGGTGCTGTGCAGCACCGGCCCCTTTGTTCGGCCATCGAGCCGGAGGCTTACGCCTCCTTGCTCAGGTTCGGTCCGGCACCGCCGGCCGCCTGCTCGATCGGCGGGACGTCGGGCAGCGCCGACTTCTCCTCACCGCGGAAGGTGAAGGTCTGGGACTCGCCCTCGCCCTCGGTGTCCACGACCACGATGTGACCGGGGCGCAGCTCGCCGAAGAGGATCTTCTCCGAGAGCGTGTCCTCGACCTCGCGCTGGATCGTGCGGCGCAGCGGACGCGCGCCCAGCACCGGGTCGTAGCCCTTCTTGGCCAGCAGCTCCTTGGCGGACTGGGAGAGCTCGATGCCCATGTCCCGGTCCTTCAGGCGCTCGTCCACCTTGCTGATCATCAGGTCGACGATCCGCAGGATGTCCGACTGCGTCAGCTGCGGGAAGACGACCACGTCGTCGACGCGGTTGAGGAACTCGGGACGGAAGTGCTGCTTGAGCTCGTCCGACACCTTGTTCTTCATGCGCTCGTAGTTGGTCTTCGTGTCACCCGCGGCGGCGAAGCCCAGGTTGAAGCCCTTGGAGATGTCCCGGGTGCCGAGGTTGGTCGTCATGATGATGACCGTGTTCTTGAAGTCCACGACCCGGCCCTGGGAGTCGGTCAGACGACCGTCCTCCAGGATCTGCAGCAGCGAGTTGAAGATGTCCGGGTGGGCCTTCTCGACCTCGTCGAAGAGGACGACCGAGAACGGCTTGCGGCGCACCTTCTCCGTCAGCTGACCGCCCTCTTCGTAGCCCACGTAACCGGGGGGCGAACCGAAGAGACGGGAGACCGTGTGCTTCTCGCTGAACTCCGACATGTCGAGGGAGATCAGCGCGTCCTCGTCACCGAAGAGGAACTCGGCGAGCGCCTTGGACAGTTCGGTCTTACCGACACCGGACGGGCCGGCGAAGATGAACGAACCACCCGGACGCTTCGGGTCCTTCAGACCGGCGCGCGTACGACGGATCGCCTTCGACAGCGCCTTGACGGCGTCGTTCTGGCCGATGACCCGCTTGTGGAGCTCGTCCTCCATGCGGAGCAGACGGGAGGACTCCTCCTCCGTGAGCTTGAACACCGGGATGCCCGTCGCCGTGGCGAGGACCTCGGCGATCAGCTCGCCGTCGACCTCGGCGACGACGTCCATGTCGCCGGCCTTCCACTCCTTCTCCCGCTTGGCCTTGGCGGCCAGGAGCTGCTTCTCCTTGTCGCGCAGGGAGGCGGCCTTCTCGAAGTCCTGCGAGTCGATCGCGGACTCCTTGTCCCGGCGGACGGCGGCGATCTTCTCGTCGAACTCGCGCAGGTCCGGCGGAGCGGTCATCCGGCGGATGCGCATCCGGGAACCGGCCTCGTCGATCAGGTCGATCGCCTTGTCCGGCAGGAAGCGGTCGGAGATGTACCGATCGGCCAGGGTGGCGGCCTGGACCAGAGCCTCGTCGGTGATGGAGACGCGGTGGTGCGCCTCGTACCGGTCGCGCAGGCCCTTGAGGATCTCGATCGTGTGCGGCAGGGACGGCTCGGCGACCTGGATGGGCTGGAAGCGGCGCTCCAGGGCCGCGTCCTTCTCCAGGTGCTTGCGGTACTCGTCCAGGGTGGTCGCACCGATGGTCTGCAGCTCACCGCGGGCCAGCATCGGCTTCAGGATGGAAGCCGCGTCGATGGCGCCCTCGGCGGCACCCGCACCGACCAGCGTGTGCAGCTCGTCGATGAACAGGATGATGTCGCCGCGGGTGCGGATCTCCTTGAGCACCTTCTTCAGGCGCTCCTCGAAGTCACCGCGGTAGCGGGAGCCGGCGACCAGGGCGCCGAGGTCCAGCGTGTAGAGGTGCTTGTCCTTCAGCGTCTCGGGCACCTCGCCCTTGACGATGGCCTGGGCGAGGCCCTCGACGACGGCGGTCTTGCCGACGCCGGGCTCACCGATCAGCACCGGGTTGTTCTTGGTACGGCGGGACAGCACCTGCATGACCCGCTCGATCTCCTTCTCGCGCCCGATGACCGGGTCGAGCTTGGACTCACGAGCGGCCTGGGTGAGGTTCCGGCCGAACTGGTCCAGGACGAGGGAGGTCGAGGGGGTGCCCTCGGCCGGTCCGCCGGCGGTGGCGGTCTCCTTGCCCTGGTAACCGGAGAGCAGCTGGATGACCTGCTGCCGCACCCGGTTGAGGTCTGCGCCCAGCTTGACCAGGACCTGGGCTGCGACGCCCTCGCCCTCGCGGATCAGGCCGAGCAGAATGTGCTCCGTGCCGATGTAGTTGTGGCCCAGCTGAAGAGCCTCGCGGAGCGACAGCTCCAGGACCTTCTTGGCACGGGGGGTGAAGGGGATGTGCCCGGACGGGGCCTGCTGGCCCTGGCCGATGATCTCCTCCACCTGCTGGCGGACCGCCTCAAGCGAAATGCCGAGGCTCTCCAGGGCCTTAGCGGCGACACCTTCGCCCTCGTGGATGAGACCCAGGAGGATGTGCTCGGTGCCGATGTAGTTGTGGTTGAGCATCCGGGCTTCTTCCTGAGCCAGGACGACAACCCGCCGCGCGCGGTCGGTGAACCTCTCGAACATCGTTAATCGCTCCTCAGAGCGGTCAGGCAGTGGGGGGAACTTCCCCTCTCTGTCCTTCCGCAGCTTAGTCCCGCAAGCGGGGACCGCTCATTCCAACTGCCGACACCGTCGATGGCCTCCTGACCGTGTGCGCCGACATCTGCTCCAACCCGATGGTGCGAGACGATGTTCCCGCAGGCCAGGCAGTTACCCCACTCGCCAGTACGCCGATGGCGAACGTGAGACGGCCAGCCCCTGCGTGTCGCCCCCTCCCACTAGGCATGTCTTACCCGCTGGGACTGACACTCCATGCGGCGCGCACCGATTCCCTCCGCTATGGGCGAACAACCTTGCGCCTCCTCGCACCCCGCGCGCCCTCGGTTCCGGCACTCGGCGCAATCGATCTTGCACCCACCGTAACTCGCGGGCCGCTTCGGCGGTTGCACTTGGCATGGTTGGCTCGGTCCCCGCGGCCTCAACAGTCCCCCTTCCCCGTCGTCCCATGGATCCGGACGTGCCGGACACCGGTGATCTCCACGACGGCCCGGATGCCCGGGCCCGCCACTGGTACGAGAACGATCTGGGCTGGGCGACAGTGCCCGGACGGCCGCTGCGGCTGCTCACCGGGGTGCGGTTCGACGTCCTGGACGTGCCGGCCGAGGCGGGCGCGGGGGCGCTCCGGCATCTCGCGCCGGGCTCTCCGGTGGCCCTTCGGGGCGACCGAATGGAGCTGCTGGTGGCCGTGGGCAGCGCGGAGGAGCTGCCGGGGCTGCTGGACTGGCTGGAGTGGAGCGCCGTGGCCCTCGACCTGCGGGTCCTGGGGGCGGGCGACGCGATGGAGGCACCGGTTCCACCGGCGACCGGGCCCGAAGAGGCCGCGTGGGCCGGTTCCGCGCAGGGGGCCGCCGTATGGCTGCGGCCCCCTGGGCCTGGAGGCGAGGTCGAGGCCTCGCTGCCGGCGATGCCGGCCATGGGGCGAGAAGTGCACGCCCCCGATCTCGTACGAGTGCTGGACACGGTGGCAGCGCAGTGTCACCGGGTCCGGCTGCGGCGCCCGCGCGCGGGACTGCCGTCCGCCTGCCGGCGGGATCAGCCGTTGGCCTTCTCGTAGGCCTCGCGAATGGACGCGGGAACCCGACCGCGGTCGTTGACCTCGTAGCCGTTCTCCTTCGCCCAGGCGCGGATCGCCGCGGTGTCCTGGTTGCCACCGGAAGCGGCACGCGCCTTTCCGCGTGCGCCCGACGCACGGCCACCGGTACGACGACCGCCCTTCACATAGGGCTCGAGAAGGCCGCGCAGCTTGTCCGCATTGGTGGTCGTGAGATCGATCTCGTAGGTCTTGCCGTCCAGCGCGAACGTCACGGTCTCGTCCGCCTCGCCGCCGTCGAGGTCGTCGACAAGAAGGACCTGAACCTTCTGTGCCACCGGATTTCCTTTCATCGATAACGTTTGGGCCAGGGGGTGTGCGGCGTCCGCCGTTTCGCCGCCCCTGTTATATGCAGTACTGCAGTACGTCGGAAAGCAAACCGCTTTTGCCGGAAAAACACAAACCCCTGGGAGAGCACCGGTAGAGGACCGACGGACCACCTCCGTCCGGAAACATGCGCGTTTCGGACATAGGCCACCCGGGCAATGACGATCACAGATGCAGAAGCATCCGGCTGTTGCCCAAGGTGTTCGGTTTCACTCGTTCGAGACCCAGGAACTCCGCTACGCCCTCGTCATAGGAACGCAAGAGCTCCGCGTACACATCGGTGTCGACCGGTGTCTCCCCGATCTCCACGAAGCCGTGCTTCCCGAAGAAGTCCACTTCGAAGGTCAGGCAGAAAACCCGGCGAACGCCGAGCCAGCGCGCGGTCTGCAGCAACTTCTCCAGCAACTGATGGCCGACGCCGGCGCCCTTGAGGCCGGGCTTCACCGCGAGAGTGCGGACTTCCGCGAGGTCCTCCCACATGACGTGCAGCGCACCGCAGCCGACCACCTCGGCGTTGTCGTCGCGTTCCGCGACCCAGAACTCCTGGATGTCCTCGTAAAGCGTGACCGTTGCTTTGTCGAGCAGGATGCGGTCACGGGCGTAGGCGTCGAGGAGGCGGCGTACCGCCGGGACATCGCTGGTCCGGGCGCGCCGGACCGTGAGGGCTTTTGCGGAGACTTCGGGGCGCTCTGCTGACATGAGCGGACGCTATCGCCCGTCCGCGTCCGGCGCCGAGCCGGGGTTCTCCTCTTCCCGGGCTTCGGGCGCTTCCCCTTCCGGGGCTTCCGGGGCTTCCTCTTGTGCGGCTTCCTGGTGCCGCGGTCCGGGGGCTTCCGGGGTTTCCGGCCCCTGGACGATGCGTACGGCGTCCCGGAGGGCCTGGCGCTGTTCCTCGCTCATCATCCCGAAGAAGGCGACGAGAGCGGCGGCCGGGTTGTCGCTCTGCGACCAGGCGTCGTTCATGAGGGCGGCGGCGTACGCGGCTCGCGTCGAGACGGCCTCATATCGATAGGCCCGCCCTTCCGCCTCGCGGCGGACCCAGCCCTTCTGATGGAGATTGTCCAAAACGGTCATCACGGTGGTGTACGCGATGGAGCGTTCCTGCTGGAGGTCTTCCAGGACTTCTCGAACGGTCACCGGGCGGTTCCACTTCCACACCCGCGTCATGACCGCGTCTTCGAGTTCTCCCAATGGGCGAGGCACACCTCAGAACAATAGTGGGAGATCCCGGCAATGGCGTGCCGGACGTGCACTAAGCCCATGAATGCGAACAAAAAGGGCGCATGACTCCCGGCGCCACGAAGACAGGGCCCAGCTGGCAGCCTCAGGCGTCGCCGCCGGCGGAGGCCTGACGCGCGCTCTCCGCGCGCGCGAGGGCGGCGTCGACGGCCGCGTCCTCCTTGGCCTTGGCGGCCCCGCCCTGGGTCTTCACGATCACCCTGACCACACCGATGAAGAACACGGCCATCACGACCGGGGGCACGAGCGCGGAGACGTAGTCCATGCCCAACAGAGTAGCCACGGGCCGACACCCGAAAGGTACGGGGTGCGCAAAACCCCCACCCCCGCCTCCCCACCTGCGCCTCCGTCACCCGGCCCGCGAGCCTCCGACGGCGGGTCCGCCCCACCGGGGCCGCCCACGCGGCCGCGACGGCTGCACGGTGGCGCGGGCGGGTGAACGGGTGAGACGCGTCCGGCCGCAGGGCCGGGGGTTGGTCAGCCGACGGCCAGTTCGCGGGTCTCGGCCGGGCTCGCCGGAGGCGTCGGCTTGCGGCGTGGGAAGACCTCGCCCGGTGTCGGAATGGGCCGCTTCGGCGCCGCAGGCTCCGCACCGGGCCGCTCCCCGGGCGTCGGCGCCGGTTTCGGCGCGGGCTTCTGCGGGGGCCTCTGGGCGGGCTTCTGCGGCTCTCCGGCGCCTTCCTGGGCCTCTGATGCCCGGGCCGTGCCCCCGCCGCCCGGAAGGGCCAGCAGGCGGGTGCGGGAGTGCGGCACGGCGGGTGCCGGCACCTTGCGCGCGCCCTGCGCGAACCGGGCGCGTACGTCCTGCTCGGCCAGCGCCCGGCAACGGTCCAGCAGCGCGGCCGCCACCGGGTTGCCGCGCAGCGCCCGCAGCGCGGCGAGATCGTCCGGCGTCGGCCGGTACCCGGCCACCAGCACCTCCTCCAGGAGGGCGAGATAGCCGGCCGCGCTACCCGGCAGCGCGGCCCGGTACCGGCCGAGGTCGGCCACCAGGAACGCGCGCAGTCTCGCCCCCTCGTGCAGCGCCTCGTCGAGCGACTCGGCGAGCCGGAAGCAGTCCTGGACGTCCTCGGCGGACGCTTGGCCGGGGTGAAGGGCGAGGGCGAGGGCGCGGCGGAGCACACGGAGCTCCTCCACGCCGAACGCCATGCCGCCGCGGGATCCGTATGGCGTGGGCATGCGGCGACGCTACCGCTAATCGGACAAAAGGGACGAATAGGGATGATCTTTTCGCCGCGTGTCGCTCCCGGTTTCCCTCGACCGGGGCTACCGCACGCACGCGTGGAACAGGAGAACCGGCGCCCCGACCGGGCGCCGGTCCCCTCGCACGCCGGTCACCTCACAGCCGCGACACGTTCCGCTCGTACACCAGCCGCAATCCGATCAGCGTCAGCCACGGCTGGTGCTCGTCGATCACCGAGGACTCCCCCAGCACCATCGGCGCGAGCCCGCCCGTGGCGATCACCCGCACGTCGTCCGGGTCGTCGGCGAGCTCGCGCGCCATCCGGCTGACGACCCCGTCGACCTGCCCCGCGAAGCCGTACACGATGCCCGACTGCATGGCCTCGACCGTGTTCTTGCCGATCACGCTGCGCGGCCGGGCCACCTCGATCTTCCGCAGCTGGGCGCCCTTGACGCCGAGCGCCTCCACGGAGATCTCGATGCCGGGCGCGATGACCCCGCCGACGTACTCCCCGCGCGCGGAGACCGCGTCGAACGTGGTCGCCGTACCGAAGTCGACGACGATCGCCGGGCCGCCGTACAGCTCGACGGCCGCGACCGCGTTGATGATCCGGTCCGCGCCGACCTCCTTGGGGTTGTCGGTGAGGATCGGCACCCCTGTCTTCACGCCCGGCTCGACCAGGACGGCGGGGACGTCGCCGTAGTAGCGCCGGGTGACCTCGCGCAGCTCGTGCAGCACCGACGGGACGGTCGCGCAGATCGCGATGCCGTCGATGCCGTCGCCCAGCTCCTCGCCGAGCAGCGGGTGCATGCCCATCAGGCCCTGGAGCAGCACCGCCAGCTCGTCCGCCGTGCGGCGCGCGTCCGTGGAGATGCGCCAGTGCTCGACGATGTCCTCGCCGTCGAACAGGCCGAGGACGGTGTGCGTGTTGCCGACGTCGATCGTGAGGAGCATCGCGGTTACTCCGCCTCGCGCAGGTCGAGGCCGATGTCCAGGATCGGCGCGGAGTGGGTGAGCGCGCCGACGGCCAGGAAGTCCACGCCCGTGTCGGCGTACATGCGCGCGGTGTCGAGCGTGAGCCGGCCCGAGGCCTCCAGCAGGGCACGCCCGTGGACGATCCCGACGGCCTCCGCGCACTCGTCGGGCGTGAAGTTGTCCAGCAGGATCAGGTCCGCGCCCGCCTCGACGACCTCGCGCAGCTGGTGCAGGGTGTCGACCTCGACCTCGATCGGCACCTCCGGGAACGCCTCCCGTACGGCCTTGAAGGCCTGCGCGACGCCACCGGCAGCGACCACGTGGTTGTCCTTGACCAGGGCCGCGTCGGACAGCGACATGCGGTGGTTGACGCCACCGCCGCAGCGGACGGCGAACTTCTCCAGCGAGCGCAGGCCCGGGGTCGTCTTGCGGGTGTCCCGTACGCGCGTCTTGGTGCCCTCCAGGACGTCCGCCCACGCGCGCGTGGCGGTCGCGATGCCGGACAGCCGGCACAGGATGTTCAGCGCGCTGCGCTCGGCCGTCAGCAGGTCGCGCGTGCGCGTGGTGACCGACAGCAGCTTCTGCCCGGCCTCGACGCGGTCGCCGTCCTCGACGTGCCGCTCGACCTCGAACTCGTCCGTGCAGACCACGGACAGCACGGCCTCGGCGACCCTCAGGCCCGCCACGACGCCCGCCTCGCGCGCGGCGAAGTCGCCCGTGGCGGTAGCGTCCTCGGGGATGGTCGAGACGGTCGTCACGTCCACGCCGCCGTCCAGGTCCTCCTGGATGGCGACATTGGCGATGTCCTCGACCTCTACGGGATCGAGCCCGGCGGCGGCCAGCAGCTCGGCGAGCGCGGGGTCGAGCCCGCTCTCCAGGTACTCCTCGTCGCCCTCGGCGCCGCAGGCGCAGCCGTCGCCGCAGCCACCGGTGGGGGCGAGGGGAAGGTCGTCGGTGCTCACGTCTGTCACTGCTCCTGAGGCGCTGGGTGTTACCGGGTAGGGGGGAAGTCTGCGGTGTCGGTCGTGTGCACGGCCAGCGACCGGTCGGGGTTCAGCCGTACGACGATGTGGCGCCGCCATCGGGTGTCGTCGCGCTCGGGGCGGTCCTCGCGCCAGTGGCAGCCGCGGGTCTCCTCGCGCAGCCGCGCGGCGGCCACCAGGACGCGGGCGACGCACAGGAGGTTGGTGGCCTCCCACGTGTCGACGCCGGGCTCGGCGGTCTTGCCGTTCTCCTCGAGGGCGTCGCGGGCGTCCGTGTGCAGCCGGTGCAGCTCCTCGGCGGCCTTGGCGAGCGACCCCTCGGAGCGCAGCACGCCGGCGCCCTCGGTCATGACCCGCTGGATGGCGAACCGGGTCTCCGGGGCGAGCAGCGGATGCGCGGGCGTCTCGGGGTGCGGGACCGGTACGGGCACGCGCGCGTAGAGGCCGTTCTCCGCTCGCACGGCGGCGATGTCGGTGGCGATCCGCTCGGCGTAGACGAGGCCTTCCAGGAGGCTGTTGGAGGCGAGCCGGTTGGCGCCGTGCACGCCGGTGCAGGCGACCTCGCCGCACGCGTACAGGCCGGGCACGGTCGTACGTCCCCGGGCGTCGGTGCGCACGCCGCCGGAGGCGTAGTGGGCGGCCGGGGCGATCGGGATGGGCTCGGTGACCGGGTCGATGCCATTGGCGCGGCAGGCGGCCAGGATGGTCGGGAAGCGGTGCTCCCAGGTCTCGGCGCCGAAGTGCCGGGCGTCGAGGTACATGTGCTCGGCGCCCTGCTCCAGCATCCGCCGCAGGATGCCCTTGGCGACGATGTCCCGGGGCGCCAGCTCGGCCAGCTCGTGCTGCCCGACCATGAAGCGCACCCCGTCGGCGTCGACCAGGTGGGCGCCCTCGCCGCGCACCGCCTCGGAGACCAGCGGCTGCTGGCCCTCGGCGTCCGGGCCGAGGAACAGCACGGTCGGGTGGAACTGCACGAACTCCAGATCGCTGACCTCGGCGCCCGCGCGCAGCGCCAGCGCCACGCCGTCGCCGGTCGACACCGACGGGTTGGTGGTCGCGGAGAACACCTGGCCCATGCCACCGGTCGCGAGCACCACCGCGGGCGCGTGCACGGCGCCCACGCCGTCGTGCTGGCCCTCGCCCATCACGTGCAGCGTGACGCCCGCCGTACGGCCGTCGGCGTCGGTCAGCAGGTCCAGCACGAGCGCGTTCTCGATGGTGTGCAGCCCACGCGCGCGTACGGCCTCCACGAGCGCCCGGGAGACCTCCGCGCCGGTCGCGTCGCCGCCCGCGTGCGCGATCCGGCGCCGGTGGTGCCCGCCCTCGCGGGTGAGGGCCAGTCCGCCTTCGGAGGACTCGTCGAAGATGGCGCCGGTGTCGATGAGCCGCCGTACCGCGTCGGGGCCCTCGGTGACGAGGATCCGTACGGCCTCCTCGTCGCACAGGCCCGCGCCGGCCACCAGGGTGTCGTCCAGGTGCTGCTCGGGCGTGTCGCCCTCGCCGAGCGCGGCGGCGATGCCGCCCTGCGCCCACCGCGTGGAGCCGTCGTCCAGGCGGGCCTTGGTGACGACGACCGTCGTCAGGCCCGCGGCCTGGCAGCGCAGGGCCGCGGTCAGGCCTGCCACGCCGGAGCCGACGACGACCACGTCCGCGGAGATCGCCCAGCCGGGGGCGGGCGCGTGCAGTCGTATGCCGGTGCTGGTGCCTGTGCTGGTCACGAGGCGGCTCCAAAGGTCAAAGGAAGGTTGTCGATCAGCCGGGTGGTGCCGACCCGGGCGGCGACGGCCAGGACGGCCTCGCCGGTGAAGTCGTCGCCGATCTCGGTGAAGTCGGACGGGTCGACGAGCGCCAGGTAGTCCAGTTCGAGCGGCGGGACGAGCCGGGCGGCCTCGTCCAGCACCTGGCGGGCGGCCGCGCGGACGGCCGCCGGGCCGCCGGGGGACGCCGTGGCGACCGCGTGCGCGTCGGCGGCCGCGCGGGACTCCCCGAGGGCGCTCAGCGCCTCGGCACGCGCGTGCGTGGAGGGCACTTCGCGGGCACGCGCGCGCAGCGCCTCCTGCGCGGCGTGCCGGTCCCGGCCCGCGAACAGCGCGCGGGACAGCGCGAGCGCGGTACGGCGCTCGTCCGGCGAGAGGTAGCGGTTACGGCTGGACAGGGCGAGCCCGTCCTCCTCGCGCACGGTGGGCACGCCGACGATGTCGACGCCGAAGTTCAGGTCGCGCACCATGCGCCGGATCAGAGCCAGCTGCTGGGCGTCCTTCTGGCCGTAGAGGGCCACGTCGGGACGGGTGAGGTGCAGCAGCTTGGCGACGACGGTGAGCATGCCGTCGAAGTGGCCGGGCCGCGAGGCGCCCTCCAGGCGTTCGCCCATGGGGCCGGCGGTGATCCGGACCTGGGGGTCGCCGCCGGGGTAGACCTCGTCCACGGCGGGTGCGAACACCGCGTCCGCACCGGCCTGATCGGCGATCTTCAGGTCGGCGTCGAGGGTGCGCGGGTAGCGGTCCAGGTCCTCGCCGACGCCGAACTGCAGCGGGTTGACGAAGACGGTGACGACGACCTCGCCGTCCGGCCCGGCGATCTCGCGCGCGGTGCGGATCAGGGTGGCGTGACCGTCGTGCAGGGCGCCCATGGTCATCACGACGGCGCGGCGGCCGCGGCGCACGCGCGCGTGGAGCTCGGCGGCGGTGCTCAGCAGGGCGGTGGTCATCGGTCGTTCCCCTCGGTGCCGTGAGTGCCGTTCGTGCCGCCACCGTTCGTGCCGCCGGCGCCGTCGGCCAGGACGCCGAGCAGGTCCTCGGCGAGTTCGGGCTTCAGCAGGCCGTGCGCGAGCGCCCGGTCGGCGGTCGCGCGGGCCATCGCGACATAGCCCGCGACGGTCTGCGGGGCGTGGCTGCGCAGCTCGGTGATGTGCGCGGCGACCGTGCCGGCGTCGCCGCGCGCGACGGGGCCGGTGAGGGCCGCGTCGCCGGAGCGCAACGCGTTGTCGAGGGCGGCGCCGAGCAGCGGGCCGAGCATCCGGTCGGGCGCCTCGACGCCCGCGGTGCGCAGCAGCTCCATGGACTGGGCGACCAGGGTCACCAGGTGGTTGGCGCCGAGCGCGAGGGCCGCGTGGTAGAGCGGGCGGTTCTGCTCGCTGATCCACTCGGGCTCGCCGCCCATCTCGATGACCAGGGCCTGGGCGGCCAGCCGCAGCTCTTCGGGCGCGGTGACGCCGAAGGAGCAGCCGGCGAGGCGCTGCACGTCCACGGGAGTGCCCGTGAAGGTCATCGCGGGGTGCAGGGCCATCGGCAGCGCGCCCGCGCGCAGGGCCGGGTCGAGGACCCGTGCGCCGTACCGGCCGGAGGTGTGCACGAGCAGCTGCCCGGGCCGCACGGCGCCGGTCTCGGCGAGGCCGGTGACCAGTCCGGGCAGGACGTCGTCGGGGACGGTGAGCAGCACCAGGTCGGCGCGCTGCAGGACCTCGGCGGGCGGCACCAGGGGCACGTCCGGGAGCATGGTCTCGGCGCGCCGCCGGGAGGCGTCGGAGACACCGGAGACGGCCACCGGGCGATGCCCGGCGAGCTGCAGGGACGCGGCGAGCGCGGGGCCCACGCGGCCGGCTCCGACGACGCCGACGGTGAGCCGCGCGGGGCGGTCCTTGAGGTCTTGCTGGTGGACTGTACTCACGCGACGGAGGCCTTCCCGTTCCAGTCCGCTCTGGGTACCGGACGATTTCTCGTCATGTTAACGCTATCTCGGTCTGGAGCCGATTGGTTGTCCACAGGCTGTGGGTTACGCCACGTGTACGCCCCGCAGTCGCCTGTCCACCCGCGCGCGGGCCGCGCCTCGGCCCGCGCGGTGTCACGGGCATTGGCGTGCGCCGAAACCGGCTGCCCGCCCGGACCCCCGCGGGGCATGATCCGTACATGACTGATACGGCGGAACCGGACGAAGAACGGCACGACGAAGAACGGCAGGCGGAGCAGTCCGGGCAGGAGCGGATGCGCGAGCGGCGCCGGGTCGCCTTCGCAAAGGCGGAGCGCGTGCTGTGGCGTCCCGGCTTCCGGCGCACGATCCGGGAGCGGCTGGCAGACCTCCAGCAGGCCGCACCCGAGGTGTACGACCTGGACAAGCCCGTGGACCAGTACGGCAACGAGATCGTGGCGGACCTGGAGGAACGGGTCGCGGCCCTGCTCGGCACGGAGGCCGCCGCGTTCTTCCCGACCGGCACGATGGCCCAGCAGGTCGCCCTGCGCTGCTGGGCGGGCCGCACCGGCAACCGCGCGGTCGCCCTGCACGCCCTGGCCCACCCCGAGGTGCACGAACGGCATGCGTTCAGCGAGGTCAGCGGGTTGCGTCCGGTGCGTGTGACCAGCGAGCGCCGGCTGCCCACCGCCGCCGAGGTACGGGACTTCGACGAGCCCTTCGGCGCGCTGATGCTGGAGCTGCCCCTCCGGGACGCCGGTTTCGTGCTGCCCACCTGGGAGGAGCTGACCGAGGTCGTCGAGGCCGCGCGGGAGCGTGACGCGGTGGTGCACTTCGACGGCGCGCGCCTGTGGGAGTGCACGGTCCACTTCGGCCGGCCCCTACAGGAGATCGCGGGCCTGGCGGACAGCGTCTACGTGTCGTTCTACAAGTCCCTGGACGGCTTCGGCGGCGCCGCGCTGGCCGGCCCGAGGACGCTGGTGGAGGAGGCGAAGGCGTGGCGGCACCGGTACGGCGGCATGGTCTTCCAGCAGTTCCCCACCGCGCTGTCGGCGCTCGCCGGCCTGGAGGGAGAGCTGCCCCGGCTGCCGGACTATGTGCGGCACGCGCGCGTGGTCGCGGCCGCGCTGCGCGAGGGTTTCGCCGCGGCAGGGATCCCGTGGTCGCGCGTCCACCCCGAGGAACCGCACACCCACGACTTCCAGGTCTGGCTGCCGTACGACCCGGACGTCCTGATGGAGGCGGCGGTGCGCCAGGCCGAGGAGACCGGGACGTTCCTCTTCGCCGGTCCCTGGGACCCCGGCGCTCCGGGGGTGTCCTCCACCGAGGTCTCCGTGCGCTCGCCGGGCCTGGAGTGGACGGCGGACGACGTACGCGCGGCCGTCGCGGACTTCGCCCGCCGGCTTCCCGGGGCGTAGCCGACGCGCACGACGCTGTGGGCACGGGGGGCGTGCACGGCGCGGCGGACAGGGGGGCGTGCACGGCGCGGCGGGCCGCGCGCGCCGCTACAGCGCGCGCGGGCGCAGCCATCGGCGCAGGGCGTACCGCACACGCCCCCGCGACGGGCGCTCGGCGATGACCGCCTGGAATCGCCGGTAGTCGCGCAGTTCGCGCACCAGGTCGGCGTCGTGCCGGCCGGGCGCGGGCGGCTCCGGTTCACCGAGCGCGCGGGCGCGGTGACTGTCCAGGAGGTACTGCT
The DNA here is from genome assembly GCF_044456925.1 of Streptomyces sp. NPDC050743. Classification (NCBI taxonomy): domain Bacteria; kingdom Bacillati; phylum Actinomycetota; class Actinomycetes; order Kitasatosporales; family Streptomycetaceae; genus Streptomyces; species Streptomyces sp. NPDC050743. The sequence goes on along the minus strand of NZ_JBITGJ010000013.1, from coordinate 117,291 downwards.
GGGTGATGCTCATGGCGGATCGCCTTCTCGGAGGTGCTAGGGACTCTCGGGTCAAGGTCTGGTCACCGACCGCTCGGAAAGCTCGGTGACCGTTCGGGCTCCGCGGCCGCCCCGGTGCCTCCAGCCTGCTCCCGGCCGGAGCGGCTGTCCCGTGGATTGACGGCTGCCGTCAATCCACGGCGGCGGTGTCAGTGGCCGGGTGCACGATGGGGGGCATGAGCGTGACCATCGACATCACCGGACTGCCACTGGAGCGGGTCTCCGTCGTGCCCTCTCCGCTGGCGGAACTGGGGATGGCCCTGCACGCCCTCAGCGAGCCCGGCCACCACCCCGGCCTCCAGGGCTGGGCCACCGCCGTCTCCTCCCGGCTGGACCCCTGCCTGGCCGACCGGCTGTGCGAGGCCGACTTCCTGTGGCGCACGACGTTCTCGGACGTCTTCGCCTCGTTCGCGGGCATTCCCGGCGGCCGTGCGCTTCCTGGCGCCACCCTCGCCGAGGAACTGGACCAGCTGGACAAGCTGACGGACGACCAGTTCGTCACGGCGGCCCTGGAGTTCACGTGCCAGCTGCGTTACGACGTCCGGGAACCCGGCCCGCTGGAGGACCCGGAGCTGCGCCGCCGCTCCCTGGAACTGGCCGCCGCGCGCGGTGCCGTGCAGGAGCGGTTCACGCGCCGGCTGCTGGATGATCCGCCGGCCGTCCGCGCGTGGTTCCGGGAGTTGATGCTGGACTGCGACGAGGCGTTCTTCGCCGACACCTGGGCCCGTCTCCAGCCCCAGCTCGCCGCCGACGCCCGGCACAAGACCGAACTGCTGCGCCGCAAGGGCCTCGGGGCGGCCCTCGCGGCACTCTCCGGGGCCGTCTCGCTGGACGAGGAGGCCGCGCTCATCACGGTCGACAAACTCCTGGTGGGCCGCACCACGACCGGCGACGGCGGCCTGGTCCTCGTCCCGACCAGCCTCGGCTGGCCGCATCTGATGGTCCTGCACCGGTACGGCTGGCAGCCCTCGATCACCTACCCGGCGAGCGGCTCCCGCCCGCAGGCCCCGTCCGTCGAACAGCTCACCCGCCGCCTGGAGGCGCTGGCCCACCCCGTGCGGATGCGGCTGTGCCGGCATCTGGCGCGGGCCCCGCACACCACGAGCGAACTGGCCGACGCGCACGGCATGTCGGCGCCCGAGATATCCCGGCACCTGGCGGTGCTGAAGAAGGCGGGCCTGATCACCAACTGCCGCCGGGGCCGGTACGTCCAGCACCAGCTGGACCTGACGGCGGTGGCCCGCCTGGGCACCGACTTCATCGAGGGCGTCCTGCGCTGACGCACCTCGCTGCAGCGGGCGCCGACTGGGGCCCCGCGGCCTGCGCTGACGTCCGAGCCGGAGCGGAGCTCGGCCCACGGCCGCTGCGGTCCTGGGCCGCCGCCCGTCACCGGGCCTGGCTCAGTCACGAGATCTTGGACCGGCAACCATCGTCGGTGCAGGCTCGGCCACGGCCGGCCGCGGCATCCTGGGCCGCTATCCGCCCTCGGGCCGGGCCGGGCAGTGCCGTGGCCGCAGAGGCAGGCAGCAGGGCTGGTCCCCACTGCGGCAGCGACACGGCAGGGCCGACGCCCGCGACCGGGGCCGGTCCCAGCCATGGCCGCAGGAGTCCGCACGAACAACCGCCACCGGGGGCCGCTCCAGTCGTGGCCGCGACAGACCCCGGCCGGAAGACGCCCCCCGTGGCCGGTCCAAACCGCGGCCATGACACGCCCGCGCTGACGGCTGCGAAGCGGCCGGTCTTCGCCGTGCCCGGGCGCGGGCTGCACCGAGGCCCCCGCGGCGGCCGTCTCAGCCGTGGCCGCCCGCGCGTACCAGTCCCGTCTCGTAGGCGAGCACCACGACCTGCACCCGGTCGCGCAGGCCGAGCTTGGTCAGGATGCGGCCCACGTGGGTCTTCACCGTGGCCTCGCTGAGCACCAGCCGGGCCGCGATCTCGCCGTTGGACAGGCCCTGCGCGACCAGCACCATCACCTCGCGCTCCCGGTCGGTGAGCCGCTCCAGCTCCTTGTGCTGCGGCTCCTTGCCGGTGGACGGGAGCATCGGCGCGAAGCGGTCCAGCAGGCGCCGGGTGGTGGAGGGCGCCACGACCGCGTCACCGCTGTGCACGGCCCGGATCGCGCCCAGCAGGTCGCCGGGCGGCACGTCCTTGAGCATGAAGCCGGAGGCGCCCGCCTTCAGCCCGGAGAAGGCGTACTCGTCCAGGTCGAAGGTGGTCAGGATGAGCACCTTGGGCGGATCGGGCTCCGCGCAGATCCGCCGGGTGGCCTCCACGCCGTCCAGCTTGGGCATGCGGACGTCCATCAGGACGACGTCGACGGGCGTGGACCGCAGCACCTGCAGGGCCTCGACGCCGTCGCCCGCCTCCGCCACGACCTCCATGTCCGGCTGCGCGGCGAGCACCATCCGGAACCCGGTGCGCAGCAGCACCTGGTCGTCGACGAGCATCACGCGGATCGTCATCGGGCCTCTTTCGTTCGGGGCGGTGGGCTGTTGCCTCACGGCGAGGGTGTTACAGGTGTCAACGGGGGCGTGCGGCCGCGTCAGTGCGCCGGTTTGAGCGGGAGCAGGGCGCTGATGCGGAATCCTCCGCCCGGGCGCGGGCCCGCGTCCAGGGTGCCGCCGACCATGCCGACCCGTTCGCGCATACCGATCAGGCCGTGCCCCTGCCCGTCGGCGCCGCCCTCCTCGTACAGCTCGTGCGGCGCGCCCTTGCCGTCGTCCTCGACGAGCAGGCCGAGCCCGTCGTCGAAGTAGACCAGCCGTACGCTCGCACCCGCGTTGGGCCCGCCGTGCTTGCGGGTGTTGGTGAGAGCCTCCTGCACGATCCGGTACGCGGTCAGCTCCACGCCGCTCGGCAGCGGACGCGGGGTGCCCTCGACCTTGAAGTCGACGGGGAGGCCGGAGCTGCGGCACTGCTCGATGAGCTCGTCGATCTGCTCGACGTCGGGCTGCGGGACGTACTCACCGCTCTCCTGGTGCTCCCCGGTGCGCAGCACGCCCAGCAGGCGGCGCATCTCGGCGAGGGCCTGCCGGCCGGTGGAGGAGATCGTCTCCAGAGCCTTCTTGGCCTGGTCGGGGGCGGTGTCGAGGACATAGGCGGCGCCGTCGGCCTGGACCACCATCACCGACACGTTGTGCGCCACGACATCGTGCAGCTCGCGCGCGATACGGGCGCGCTCGGCGGCCACCGCGACCTTCGACTGCGCCTCGCGCTCCTTCTCCAGACGGGCCGCGCGCTCCTCCAGCTGTGCGAAGTACGCGCGCCGGGTGCGCATGGAGTCGCCGAGCACCCAGGCGAGCGCGAAGGGCACCGTCTGGAACACGACTATCGCGATCTGCCCCAGAAAGCTGGTGTGCTCGTTCGGCCAGCGGATCTGCGCGAGGGCCGCCGCGACGAGACTGGCGGCGAGCGCGAGCCGGGAGGCCCAGCGCGCGCCGATCATCGCCACCGTGTAGGTGATCACCAGCATGGCGAAGTCGGCGACGGTCGTCTCGACGTCCAGCACCAGCTGGGCCAGACCCGTCGCGAGGGCGACCAGCAGCATCGGCTCGGGGAACCGGCGGCGCAGCGCCACGACGACGCACAGGACGGCGGACACGGCCATGCCCCCGGCGAGCGTCATGTGGTGACCGGGCGCCCCGTGGAGATTGACCACGCTCAGACCGGACAGCCCGAGCAGGACGACGGCCCAGAAGGTGTCGACCCAGGTCGGGTGGCGGCGGAGGAAGTCGTAGAGGCGCTGCACGTAACCCAGAGTAGGGAAACCAGATGCGTGCAGGGGTCAACCGGAGGGCCGATCCGCACCCGGCGCGCGTACTCCGCAAGGTGGAGGAAGTGATCATCTGTGCGCCTAGTCTGTTCCGGTGACGGATGGGACGGCACGGGAAGCGGAACGGCGCCCCGACGACGGAGACGGCCTGCGCGGCTGGCGTACGGCGACCGAGGCGGCGCTGTACGGGCCGCGCGGCTTCTACCGCCGCCCGGAGGGCCCGGCCGGCCACTTCCGTACGTCCGTGCACGCCTCCCCGCTGTTCGCGCGGGCCGTGGCCCGGCTGCTGCGCCGGGTCGACGAGGCGCTGGGACGGCCCTCGGTGCTGGACTTCGTCGACATGGGCGCGGGGCGCGGCGAACTGGTCACCGGGGTGCTGGCCGCCCTTCCTGCCGACGTGGCCGCACGCGCGCGTGGGTACGCCGTGGAGCTCGCCGGCCGCCCGGCCGGACTGGACGAACGGATCATCTGGCTGGACACGCCCCCGGCCACCGTCACGGGCCTGCTGTTCGCCAACGAGTGGCTGGACAACGTACCCGTGGACGTGGCCGAGGTCGACTCCGCGGGCGTGGCCCGGCTGGTGCTCGTCACCGACGACGGCATCGAGCGGCTCGGGGAGCCGGTGACCGGCGCGGAGGCGGACTGGCTCGCCCGATGGTGGCCGCTCCCGGCCGAGGAGGGGCTGCGCGCGGAGATCGGGCTGCCCCGGGACCTGGCGTGGGCGTCGGCCGTGGACCGGGTGGTGCGCGGTCTCGCGGTGGCCGTGGACTACGCGCACACCGCCGGAACGCGCCCTCCGTTCGGAACGCTCACCGGCTTCCGGGAAGGGCGCGAGACGGCGCCCGTGCCGGACGGGTCGTGCGACATCACGGCGCACGTCGCACTGGACGCGTGCGCGGCGGCCGTCACGGCGCGCACGACCTCGGGCACGCCCTCGGAAACGGCGCGCACTTCCTCAGACGCGGCGCGTGATCCGGAGCGCATGCCGTCGAGCGCGGCGCAGGCGCCCCCCGGAACAGCGCGCACCCTGCCCCCCGCGCGGCTCCTCACGCAGCGCGCCGCTCTCCGCTCCCTGGACATCACCGGCGCACGCCCCCCGCTCGCACTGGCCTCCACGGACCCCACGGCCTATGTCCGCGCCCTCGCGAGCGCCGGGGAGGCCGCCGAACTCACCGCGCCGGGCGGCCTCGGCGACTTCGGCTGGCTGGTCCAGCCGGTTGGGATTCCGGACCCGCTCGCCTGAGTCGGCCGCCCGCTCCCCGCGGCCGGCCTACTTGTCGATGTCGCCGACCACGAAGAACATCGAGCCCAGGATCGCCACCATGTCCGCCACCAGCGTCCCCGGCAGCAGCTCGGTCAGCGCCTGGATGTTGTTGTACGAGGCAGAGCGCAGCTTCAGCCGGTACGGCGTCTTCTCGCCCTTGCTCACCAGGTAGTAGCCGTTGATGCCGAGCGGGTTCTCGGTCCACGCGTACGTGTGCCCCTCGGGCGCCTTCAGCACCTTGGGCAGCCGCTGGTTGATCGGCCCGGGCGGCAGCTCGGCAAGCCGGTCCAAACAGGCGTCGGCGAGGTCGAGCGCGATGTGGGTCTGCTCCAGCAGGACCTCGAAGCGGGCGAGGCAGTCGCCCTCGCTCCGGGTGACGACCTTCAGGGGGTCCTGGAGGTCGCCGTACGCCAGGTACGGCTCGTCACGGCGCAGGTCGAAGTCGACGCCCGAGGCGCGCGCGATGGGTCCGCTCACCCCGTAGGCGTGCACGGTCTGCGGCGTCAGCGCGCCCACTCCGCGCGTGCGCCCCCGGAAGATCTCGTTGCCGAGCACCAGGTCGTCGAAGACGTCCATGCGCGAGCGCACGTCGGCGACGGCGGCACGCGCGCGTGCGCTCCACCCGGCCGGCAGGTCCTCCTTGAGGCCGCCGACGCGGTTGAACATGTAGTGCATGCGTCCGCCGGAGACCTCCTCCATGACGTTCTGGAGCACCTCGCGCTCCCGGAACGCATAGAACACCGGGGTGATGCCGCCCAGCTCCAGCGGGTAGGAACCGAGGAACATCAGGTGGTTCAGCACCCGGTTCAGCTCGGCGAGCAGCGTGCGCGTCCACACCGCCCGCTCGGGCACCTCCATGCCGAGCATCCGCTCCACGGCGAGGACCACGCCCAGCTCGTTCGAGAACGCCGACAGCCAGTCGTGACGGTTGGCGAGCACAATGATCTGGCGGTAGTCGCGCGCCTCGAAGAGCTTCTCGGCGCCGCGGTGCATATAGCCGATCACCGGCTCCGCGCGCACGATGCGCTCCCCGTCCAGCACGAGCCTGAGCCGCAGCACGCCATGCGTGGACGGGTGCTGGGGCCCGATGTTGAGCACCATGTCGGTGCTTTCCGCGGCGCCGCCGATCCCGACCGTGGTCTCCGTCGTAGGAGTCATAGTCCCAGTTTCCCCTACGTACGCTGGGCCCATGGAAACGGGGAGCCCGGAGGAGACCGGGATACCGGGGGCCGAGCTGGAGTGGCGGGGGCTGCAGCCCGCTCTGATGCGGGTGCGCCGGCTGCTCGTGGTGGTGTGGACGGCGGTGCTCGGGGTCGCCACCGGGCTGCTTCCGGGCCTGCTCGTGGGACCCGCGTGGGCCGCCGTCGCGCTGGTGCCCGTGGCCGGCGCCGCGTGGTGCTGGCGGCTGGTGGGGCGCAACTGGCGCTCGTGGCGGTACGCCGAGCGCGCGGACGACCTGCTGATCAGCCGCGGTGTCCTGTGGCGTGAGGAGACGGTGGTGCCGTACGGGCGGATGCAGCTGGTGGAGGTCACCTCCGGGCCCATCGAGCGGCGCTTCGGACTGGCGACCGTGCAGCTGCACACGGCGGCCGCCGCGACGGACGCCACCATCCCCGGCCTGGACCCGGCCGAGGCGGAACGGCTGCGCGACCGGCTCACCGAGCTGGGCGAGGCCCGATCGGCGGGCCTGTGACGACCTCGGACCACGACGGGGAGATACCGGCGCCCGCGCCGGTGACCGAGCGGCGGCTGCACCCGGTCACGCCGTTCCGCCGGGCGTGGGCGCCGATCGCCGTACTCGCCGGTTGGGCGGTGCACGACCCGAACGGGACGCAGGAGCAGCTGGCGCGGCTGACCGGCACGGCGCTGCTGCTGGGGCTCGCGGTGCTGGTGCCGGTGGCCGGGCTCTACGGCTTCCTGTCCTGGTGGTTCACGCACTTCGCGGTGACCGACACCGAACTGCGCATCCGCACCGGCCTGTTGTTCCGGCGTACCGCGCACATCCGGCTGGAGCGCATCCAGGCCGTGGACGTCTCCCGTCCCCTCCTCGCGCGCGTGGCGGGCGTCGCCAAGCTGCGGATCGACGTCGTAGGCGCCGACGACAAGGACGAGCTGGCCTTCCTCGGCGAGCAGGAGGCGCGCGACCTGCGCGCGGAGCTGCTGGCGCGCGCGGCGGGTTTCGCGCCCGAGACGGCGCGTGAGGTCGGCGAGGCGCCGGCGCACGAGCTGCTGCGCGTGCCCCCGCGCGCGCTGGCGCTCTCCCTGGTGCTGACGGGCGCCACCTGGGGCTCGCTGTGCGCCGCGCTCGTCGTGCCGACCGTGCTGTGGCTGGCCACCCACAACCTGTGGACGGTGCTCGCGACCGCCCTGCCGCTGTTCGGCGCGGCCGGCGCGAGCAGCGCGGGACGGTTCGCCGGCGAGTTCGACTGGAAGGTCGGCGAGTCGCCGGACGGGCTGCGCATCGACCACGGGCTGCTCGACCGTACGCACGAGACGGTCCCGCCCGGCCGGGTGCAGACCGTGCGGATCGTGGAGCCGCTGCTGTGGCGGCGGCTCGGCTGGGTGCGGGTGGAACTGGACGTGGCCGGGTCCGCCAACTCCGTGCTGGTACCGGTCGCCCCGCGCCCGGTCGCCGAGTCGGTCGTCGCGCGCGTGCTCCCCGGTGTGACGGTGCCTCAGGAACTGTCCCGGCCGCCGCGGCGGGCCCGCTGGTGCGTGCCAGTGTGGTGGCGCGGCCACCGTCTCGCGGTCACCGGCGCGGTGTTCGCCACCCGGCACGGTCTGCTGCGGCGCCGGCTCTCGCTGGTCCCGCACGCCAAGGTGCAGAGCGTGCGGCTGAGCCAGGGGCCCTGGCAGCGCGTGTGGCGGCTCGCCGAGGTCCATGTGGACACGGGGGCCGACAAGACCGTGACGGCCCGTCTGCGCGACGCCGGGGAGGCCGCCCGGCTGCTGCACGCCCAGGCGGAACGGTCCCGTACGGGCCGCCGGGACGCCCGCCCCGACCGCTGGATGACCGGATGACACCGGGCCCGGCTCCCCTCGGGGGAAGCCGGGCCCGGTGCGGGTGCCTGGTGCGGTCTCAGGAAGCCGCGGTGCGCAGCCCCTGGATGTCGATCTGCTCGGTCTCGTCGTGCGCGGTCAGGTCGATGACCTGGCCGACGCCGTCCGACTGTGCGTGGGCGTCCTTGAACTCGGCCTCGGCCTCGGCCTTGTGCACGGCGAGGGCCTCCTGGCCGACGACGTCGGCGAGATCCTCGTTCTGCACGGAGTCCAGCGCGGCCGTCGGTGTGCCCTTCTGGGTGCCGAAGAAGTCGAAACCACCCTCGACCACCGGGCGCCGCGCGGGCGCGGCCGGTACGACGGCCACGGCGGTCGGCACCGTGAAGTGACCGGCGGGCGGCCGGCCCATGAGCTGGGCGGGCTCTGCCGGTGCCATCGGGGCGGCGGCCGCGCGCGCGTGCCCGTCGGCCGCCACGGGCTTCCCCTGCGCCTCGTCCTCCTGGCCGGCCGGCGCGCCGGCCTCGCTCGCAAAGGCACCGGCGCGGTGCGTCACGCCTTGCGCCGAGTCTTCCCCGGCACCTTCCACAGCGCCTTCCGTCTGCGCGGCGGAGTCGGCCCCGCCGGCGTCGGCCTTGCGGACATCGGCCTTGCCCGGCGGCACAGTGCCCGCGTCGGACCTGGCCTCGCCGGCGTCGGGCGCACCCGCCTCGGGGGCCGCCGCCTTCGGAGCCGTGTCATCGGAAGCCGCCGCCTCGGAAGCCACGGGCGTGGCGGTGTCCACGGAAGCCGCGTCGTCCGCCTCGGAGTCGTCCGAAGCCTCGCTGTCGAACCGGGCCAGGGCTGTCAGGGCCTGCCCGTACAGCTTTGCGCCCTCGGGCGAGAACACGGCGTACGCCGTCGGCTCGTCCCCGGAGTCCGTCCCGGCCTCGGCGGCGGGCTCGGCGGGCTCCTCGGCCGCCTTCACGTCGGCCGAATCCGGCTCCCGCTCCGGCTCGTCCTCGGCGCGGCGTGCGGGCGGCAGCGCGGGCGAGGGCACGGCCGCCTCGATCTCCAGCAGCCGGCGTCCCTCCAGGGCGCTCGCGCGCTCGGTCTCGGCCGTGGCGTACCGGCGCAGCAGGGCCGCGTGCTCGTTGCGCAGGCCGGCCAGCTCCGCGCGCTTGGCGCGCAGCCGCTGTTCCAGCTTCGTGCGCAGCTCGCGCGACTCCTCCAGGTCGGTCTCCAGTTCGGCGAGCCGTTCCTCGAACCGCCACTCGTCGCCGGCACGCGCGCGTGTGAGGTCGGCGACCTGCTTGCCCGCGTGGATGTCCCAGCGGCGCATCACGAAGGCGCCCACGACCGCGGTGGCCGCGGCGGCCCCGGCCAGCGCGCGCAACACGGTGGCCTCGGAGAACACCCAAGGGCCCAGCGCGCAGACGACGGAGACGCCGGCGATCGCCGACGGGGGCAACAGCCGGTGCAGAGGCGGTGAATGGCGGTGGCGTCCACGTGGCATGGCCAGAAACTTACCGCGCGTAGGCGAATCGCGGACCCCCGCCCCGTAAAAACACGGCCACATCACGGGCCTCACCGGATGTCAGGCGCAGTGGATCAGTGCGCGACCAGCCGCGTGCTGATCCACTGGAGCGTCCCCGGGATCTCCCGCCGCCAGGTGTTGAAGTTGTGCCCGCCGCTCGGAAGGATGATCGACGAAATCCTGGTCACGTTCGTGTCCTGCACGTTCTTGATGAACCTGAGCGTGTCCTTGTAATTGTGCTCACCGATCCTGCTCGTGGTGACGAGCAGCGAGGTCTCGGGCGCGGGCAGATGCCTGAGCACCCAGAAGAGGTCGGCTCGATTCTGCAGGTTCCTGTCGCCGCGGAAGAGATCCCCGGTGGTGGGGTCGATCGGCGCCCTGTAGTACGGCGACAGACCGGCAGCGGCCGCGTACGCCCTCGGGTAGTGCATGGCGATCTTCAGCGCGCAGTAGCCGCCGGTCGAGTCACCGATGATGCCCCAGCTGGCGGGCGTCCCGTCCACCCGGTAGTGGGCCATCACGGAGTCCCGCAGATCCTTGGCGAAAAACGTTTCCGTCTGCGGGCCGCCGGGAACGTCCACGCATTCCGTGTCCCGGGGCGGCGCCACGGCCGGCCGCATCATCACCAGAATCATCGGCTGCATCTTCCCCGCCTTGGCCAACTGCTGTGCCGTACTCGGGTAGTGCAGCTTGGTCACCAGCGCCTGCGCCGTACCGGGGTAACCCGTGAGGACGACGGACACCGGGAACTTGTGCGTGCGGTTCTGCGGCTGGAAGTACTCCGGGGGCAGGTAGACGAACGCCGGTGCCGCGATGTGGGTCGTACGGCCGAGGATGTCCACCTTCTGAATCTGCCCCGCCGCCTGCGGCAGCGCGCTGTTCGTCCCCACGACCCGGGACGTGGAGACCACCTGGATCGGGCCGCTGTTGCCGCCCGCTATGTGGTCGACGACGACGCCCTGACCCGTCTCCCGGCCGAACAGGTCCGCCCAGCTGGCGTAGAACCCGAAGGCCTGGTTGGCGGCGAGGCCCACCGAGGCGAAGAGCGCCAACTGGGTGGTGAGCAGCAGGCCGACCCGCCCGCTGACGGCCCGCCAGCTGCGCCGGGCCAGCCGCGGCCACAGCCACACCGTGCCGGCGAACAGCAGCACGGCGAGGACGATCGCCAGCATCAGCACTTTGTTGCTCGTGAGACCCATGGGCTGCTTCCTGCCTGCGCTCTCCACCCGGCGCCCTCCCACGCTTCGTCGCGAGGGCTTGCCCGGGACTTTTCTTGGCCTTTGACCCGACTTTCCGGTGGGGAGTGAACCTCTCTCCCCAAGACACCGTCCTAGAGGGCGCAATGTCGCCGGATGCCCGATCGGGCCCGGGTTCAAGGTCTCTCGCAGAACTACGGGATGCGATGTCTGTCAGGATAGATGGGGAAATGTCGGGCGGGGTTCCGAGCCGATCAAGCCGGGCGCGGCGCATACTGCGCGGCCCGCGTCCCGAGGCCGCCCCCGTTCTCGTCGGCAGGGCGGCGGCCCTCGTGGGCGTCCTGGACATTGCCGGGGGCGTGTTCCCGCGCTTCCGTCACAGCCGTATGCACGCCATCGCCGAGGTGCTGCCGGGCTCGTTCGGGCCCTTCGCGGCCGCGCTCTCGCTGAGCGCCGGCGTGCTGTTGCTGCTGCTCGCGCACGGGCTCAAACGGCGCAAGCGCCGGGCGTGGCGGGCCGCCGTCGCGCTGCTGCCGGCGGGCGCGGCGGCGCAGTTCGCGTACCGGCACTCGGTCATCGGCGTGCTCATCGCGGTGGCACTGCTGGTGCCGCTGCTGATCCACCGCGACGAGTTCGCGGCGCTGCCCGACCCGCGCAGCAGGTGGCGGGCGCTCGCGAACTTCATCCTCATGAGCGCCAGTTCCCTCGTCCTCGGACTCGTCATCGTCAGCGTCCACCCGCACCGGACGATCGGCGACCCGAGCCTGGCCGACCGGCTGACGCACGTCGTCTACGGCCTGTTCGGCTTCGAGGGCCCGGTCGACTACCAGGGCAACACGTCCTGGACCGTCGCCTTCTCCCTCGGCGCCCTCGGCTGGATCACCGCCGTCACCACCATCTACCTCGCCTTCCGCCCCGAGCACCCGGCCGCCCGCCTCACCGAGGAGGACGAGTCCCGGCTGCGGGCCCTGCTGGAGAAGCACGGCCGGCGCGACTCGCTCGGCCACTTCGCGCTGCGCCGCGACAAGGCGGTGGTCTTCTCCCCCAGCGGCAAGGCCGCGGTCACCTATCGCGTCGTCTCCGGTGTGATGCTCGCCAGCGGCGACCCCATCGGCGACGTCGAGGCATGGCCCGGCGCCATCGAGCGCTTCATGGACGAGGCCAAGGCACACTCCTGGACGCCCGCCGTCATGGGCTGCTCGGAGACGGGCGGCGAGGTGTGGACCCGTGAGACCGGCCTGGACGCCCTGGAACTGGGCGACGAGGCGGTGGTGGACGTCGCGGATTTCTCGCTCGCCGGACGCGCGATGCGCAACGTGCGGCAAATGGTCAAGCGCATCGAGCGAGCCGGCTACGAAACCCGGGTACGGCGCATCCGTGACCTCGGCGACGCCGAACTGGAGCGCATCCGCCGGGCGGCGGAGGACTGGCGCGGCACCGACACCGAACGCGGCTTCTCCATGGCGCTCGGCCGCGTGGGCGACGCCGCCGACGGAGACTGCCTGATCGCCACCGCCCACAAGCAGGACGACGAGCCGGGCGAGTACGGCGACCTGAAGGCGGTCCTGCACTTCGTGCCCTGGGGCGAGGACGGCGTCTCGCTGGACCTGATGCGCCGCGACCGCAGCGCCGACCCCGGCATGAACGAGCTGCTGATCGTGGCCGCCCTCCAGGCCGCGCCGAAGTTCGGCATCACCCGGATCTCGCTGAACTTCGCGATGTTCCGCTCCGCCCTCGCGCGCGGCGAGAAGATCGGCGCCGGGCCGGTGCTGCGCGCCTGGCGCGGGCTGCTGGTCTTCCTCTCGCGCTGGTTCCAGATCGAGTCGCTGTACAAGTTCAACGCCAAGTTCCAGCCGCGCTGGGAGCCCCGCTTCGTCGTCTACCGGAACACCGCCGACCTGCCCCGCATCGGCTTCGCCGCCATGCAGGCGGAGGGCTTCGTCAACCTCGCCCTGCCGCTCCCGCGCTTCCTGCGCCGGCGCGCGGCGGCCGCCGCGCGCCCCTGCGCGCACGCCATGGCGGAACGGGACGTCCGCGCGGCCTGAGCGCAGGGCCGGATGAGGGCCGCGGGAACGAGCGGTGCGGCCGAGGACGGGCCCGGGCGGGCGCCCCACCCCCTCCAGCACGGGGGCTCCCGCCCGGGCCGCCGCGCGTTCCCGGCGCCCTGCTGGGCCTACGCTGAACGTATGAACAACCTCAGCGGGCGCGGCCGGGTCGTCGGCCTTCCGGTATGGGACCGGTGCGCGGTCATGGGTGTCGTCAACGTGACCCCCGATTCCTTCTCCGACGGCGGCCGCTGGTTCGACACGACCGCCGCCGTCAAGCACGGCCTGGAACTCGTCGCCGAGGGCGCGGACCTCGTCGACGTCGGCGGCGAGTCCACCCGCCCCGGCGCCACCCGGGTGGACGAGGCCGAGGAACTCAGGCGGGTCATCCCGGTCGTCCGCGGCCTCGCCTCCGAAGGCGCCGTCGTCTCCGTCGACACCATGCGCGCCTCCGTCGCCGAACAGTCCCTCGCGGCCGGCGCCGCCCTCGTCAACGACGTCAGCGGCGGCCTCGCCGACCCCGCGATGATCCCGGTGGTCGCCGACGCGGGCGCCCCCTTCGTCGTCATGCACTGGCGCGGCTTCCTGCAGGGCGGCAACGTCCAGGGCGTCTACGAGGACGTCGTCACCGAAGTCGTGGACGAACTGCGCACACGCGTGGAGGTCGTTCTGGCCGGCGGCATCGCTCCCGACCGCATCGTCGTCGACCCCGGCCTCGGCTTCTCCAAGGAGGCCGAGCACGACCTCGTCCTGCTCGCCCACCTCGACCGCCTGCGCGCCCTCGGCCACCCCCTGCTCGTGGCCGCCTCCCGCAAGCGGTTCCTCGGCCGTGTCCTCGCCGGTCCGGAGGGCGCGCCTCCGCCAGCCCGGGAGCGCGACGCCGCCACGGCCGCCGTCTCCGCGCTCGCGGCGCACTCCGGCGCGTGGGCCGTGCGCGTACACGAGGTACGCGCCACCGCGGACGCCGTGCGGGTCGCCCGCGCCGTGGAAGGGGCGCGTACGGCAGGCCCGGCGCCGGACGCGCGAAGCGAGCAGGGGGCGTGTGAAGTGGGGGACGCGCCGGGCACTGGAGGCGATCGCGGGGCGGAAGGAACCCGGTGAGCGCCCCTCATACCGACGTCGAACAGGTGGAGGCCGCGAACACCGCCTTCTACGAGGCGATGGAACGCGGTGACTTCGAGGAGCTGTCCTCCCTCTGGCTCACCCCCGCCGACCTGGGCGTGGACGAGGAGTACCACGACCCGGCGGACACGGGCGTGGTCTCCTGCGTGCACCCCGGCTGGCCGGTGCTCACCGGCCGCGGCGAGGTCCTGAGGTCGTACGCCCTGATCATGGCGAACACCGACTACATCCAGTTCTTCCTCACCGACGTGCACGTCTCCGTCACCGGCGACACCGCGCTCGTCACCTGCACCGAGAACATCCTCAGCGGCGGCCCCGCCCCCGAGGACGGCGCGGAGCTCGGACCGCTCGTCGGCCAGCTCGTCGTCGCCACGAACGTGTTCCGGCGCACAACCTCCGGCTGGAAGCTCTGGTCGCACCACGCCTCCCCCGTCCTGGCGGAGACCGACGAGGACGACGAGCCCGGCGCCGACGGCGTCAATCCGGACGACGACCCCCTCGCCTGAGCGGGTAGACGCTCCACAGGGACCGAGAAGTGGTTGGAATCACCTACCCCGGGGTAGGAGCCGCTACCAGCCCATGACACGGCCGTGTTTCCCTGGGGAAACGTGAGATGAACCCTCGAGGTCCCGGCCTGGGCCCGCGCCCCGCGGCCCGGCTTTGTCAGTGCCCGCAGGTAGATTCGTCTGAGGACGGTGTGCCGCCCGCACGTGGTACGGACCGGTCCTTCCCGACGATTGCAGGAGTGATTCGCGTGGATCGTGTCGCGCTGCGCGGCCTCAAGGCCCGCGGGCACCACGGTGTGTTCCCCAAGGAGCGCGAGGAGGGCCAGACCTTCATCGTGGACCTCGTCCTGGGGCTGGACACCCGGCCGGCTGCGGCTGACGACGACCTGGCGAAGACCGTCCACTACGGCATCGTGGCCGAGGAGGTCGTGGCCGTGGTCGAAGGTGAGCCGGTGAACCTCATCGAGACCCTCGCCGAGCGGATCGCCCAGACCTGCCTGAAGCACGAAGGGGTCCAGGAGGTCGAGGTGTGCGTCCACAAGCCGGACGCCCCGATCACCGTTCTCTTCGACGACGTGACCGTCACCATCACCCGGAGCCGAGTATGACCCGACCTTTCCTCCAGGGTCACAGCGACCCGACCGTCCAGCCGGTGCCCGCCTCGGTCGTCGAGAAGGTCGACGCTGCCGACACGACCCTGCAGAACCCGAAGTGGGCCGTCATCTCGATCGGCTCCAACCTCGGCAACCGCCTGGAGACCCTCCAGGGCGCCGTCGACGCGCTGGAGGACACCCCGGGTGTCCGTGTGAAGGCCGTCTCCCCGGTGTACGAGACCGAGCCCTGGGGCGTCGAGCCCGGCAGCCAGCCGTCGTACTTCAACGCGGTCGTGGTCCTCAAGACCACCCTGCCGCCCTCCTCCCTCCTGGAGCGGGCCCACGCCATCGAGGAGGCGTACAAACGCGTCCGCGACGAGCACTGGGGCCCGCGCACCCTGGACGTCGACATCGTCGCCTACGCCGACGTCACCTCCGACGACCCGCAGCTCACCCTGCCCCACCCCCGCGCCCACGAGCGCGCCTTCGTCCTCGCCCCCTGGCACGACGTGGACCCGCAGGCCCAGCTGCCCGGCCGCGGCGCGGTGGCCGAACTGCTGTCGGCCGTCACCCGTGCGGGCGTCGAGCCCCGCGAGGACCTGGAACTCCGACTGCCTGAATAGTCGTTAAGGTCAAGACGACTCAGACGACAAGGTCGACACGACCGCAGTCCGGACCGGTCCGGGGGAGCTGAAGGGACACCGTGAGAGAGCTGCGCATCAGGGTGCTGGCGGGCGTGTTCGTCGTGGCCGGGATCCTGTCCTGGGCGGGTGCCCGCCTCTGGAACTCGATCGGGACCCTCCCCAGCGTCCCCCTGGCCGCCCCCATCGTGCTCGCCCTGATCGCGGTGGTCCTGCTGTCGACGGCGCTGTCGCTGCGCGCCCGTCTGAAGGCCCAGCGCGAGCGCCGCCCCGGCGCGAAGGGCGTCGACCCCCTGATGGCGGCCCGCGCGGTCGTCTTCGGCCAGGCCAGCGCCCTGGTCGCCGCCCTCGTCGCCGGCATGTACGGCGGCACGGGCGTCTTCCTGCTGGAACTCCTCGACATCCCCGCCCGCCGCGACCAGGCCGTCTACGCCGGCTTCTCGGTCCTTGCCGGCATCGGTGTCATAGCGGCGGCCATGTTCCTGGAGCGCGTGTGCAGACTCCCGGAGGACGAGGACCAGAACCCCCCGGGAGCGGAACCGGCGGCGTGACCGCCGGTTCCGGCCACCAGGACTGACGGGCCAGGTGGCCGTCGCCCCTCCCCGACCCCCCGTTGACCAGTGGTCAACCCACTGATCAAGGGACGGCATCGGGCAGCACCGGCGGCCGGCTCACCTGGCCAGTATCAGGCTCATCGCCTCGGCGCGGGTCGTGGCGTCGCGGAGCTGGCCGCGGACCGCCGATGTGGTGGTCTTGGCGCCGGGCTTGCGGATGCCGCGCACGGACATGCACATGTGCTCGGCCTCGATGACCACGATCGCACCCCGCGCCTCCAGGATCCGCATGAGGGAGTCCGCGATCTGCGTGGTGAGTCGTTCCTGCACCTGCGGGCGGCGAGCGAAAACCTCCACCAGGCGTGCCAGCTTCGAAAGGCCGGTAATTTTGCCTGTTTCGGCCGGAATGTAACCGACGTGAGCTACGCCATGAAATGGCAGCAAATGGTGTTCACAGAGGGAAACGATCTCGATGTCCTTTACCAGGACCATCTCATCGTGCCCCAAGTCGAACGTCGTCGTCAGAACGTCCTCGGGCGCCTGCCACAGCCCCGCCAGGAGTTCCCGATACGCCCGCGCTACTCGCGCCGGGGTTTCCCGGAGGCCTTCTCGGTCGGGGTCCTCACCAACCGCGATCAGGAGTTCGCGAATGGCGTTCTCGGCACGCTTCTCGTCGAACTCACCGATCAAGCCTTCGCCGGCCAGCGTCACGGGGTCGGTCATCTGATGCCTCGTTCCTTTACCTCTTGCCCGCGGGCATACGAAAATGCCGCGCCCCCCAGGCTAAAACCTGGGGGGCGCGGCATTCATTCCGGCCCTGTTGGCCGAAACGCGTCAGCTCTCCGGGCGGTCGTCCGGGGTCTTGTCCGTCACCGGGGCGGACTCCGCGGCGGTGGACTTGGCCGTGCTGATCGCGGCCGTCGCGCCGTTCGCGCCGTTCGTCAGTGCCAGCTCCTTCGGGGAGAGCACCGGCGGGCGGGTGGACGGGGTGCGGCGGGAGGAGCCGGTCCAGGCGGGCCGCGGCGGGCGCTTGACGACCGGGGCGAAGATCTCGGCGATCTCCTCCTTGCCCAGGGTCTCCTTCTCCAGCAGCTGGAGAACGAGGTTGTCGAGCACGTCGCGGTTCTCGACCAGGATCTCCCAGGCCTCGTTGTGCGCGGTCTCGATGAGCTTCTTGACCTCTTCGTCGACCAGCGCGGCGACCTCTTCCGAGTAGTCGCGCTGGTGAGCCATCTCACGTCCGAGGAAGGGCTCGCTGTTGTCGCCGCCGAACTTGATGGCGCCGAGCCGCTCGGTCATGCCGTACTGGGTGACCATCGCGCGGGCCAGGTTGGTGGCCTTCTCGATGTCGTTCGCGGCACCGGTGGTCGGGTCGTGGAAGACCAGTTCCTCGGCGGCGCGACCGCCCAGCATGTAGGCGAGCTGGTCGAGCATCTCGTTGCGCGTGGTCGAGTACTTGTCCTCGTCGGGCAGGACCATCGTGTAACCGAGGGCACGGCCGCGGGACAGGATCGTGATCTTGTGGACCGGGTCGGAGTTCGGTGAGGCCGCCGCGACCAGGGCGTGACCGCCCTCGTGGTACGCGGTGATCTTCTTCTCCTTGTCCGACATGATCCGGGTCCGCTTCTGCGGGCCCGCGACCACACGGTCGATCGCCTCGTCCAGCGCCCTGTTGTCGATCAGCTTCTGGTCGCCTCGGGCCGTCAGCAGCGCGGCCTCGTTGAGGACGTTCGCCAGGTCGGCACCGGTCATGCCGGGGGTGCGGCGGGCGACGGCGGCCAGGTCGACGTCGGGCGCGACCGGCTTGCCCTTCTGGTGGACCTTGAGGATCTCCAGACGGCCCTGCAGGTCCGGCGGGTCGACCGCGATCTGGCGGTCGAAGCGGCCGGGGCGGAGCAGCGCCGGGTCGAGGATGTCCGGGCGGTTCGTGGCGGCGATGAGGATCACGCCGCCCTTGACGTCGAAGCCGTCCATCTCGACGAGCAGCTGGTTCAGGGTCTGCTCGCGCTCGTCGTGACCACCGCCGAGACCGGCGCCGCGGTGGCGGCCGACCGCGTCGATCTCGTCGACGAAGACGATCGCCGGGGCGTTCGCCTTGGCCTGCTCGAACAGGTCACGGACCCGGGAGGCACCGACACCGACGAACATCTCGACGAAGTCGGAACCGGAGATCGAGTAGAAGGGCACGCCCGCCTCGCCGGCCACGGCGCGGGCGAGGAGCGTCTTACCGGTACCGGGGCGGCCGTAGAGCAGCACACCCTTGGGGATCTTGGCGCCCACGGCCTGGAACTTGGCCGGCTCCTGCAGGAACTCCTTGATCTCGTGGAGCTCCTCGACGGCCTCGTCGCAGCCGGCGACGTCGGAGAAGGTCGTCTTCGGGGTGTCCTTGGTGATGAGCTTGGCCTTGGACTTGCCGAAGTTCATCACCCGGGAGCCGCCGCCCTGCATCTGATTCATCAGGAACAGGAAGACGACGACGATCAGGACGAAGGGCAGCAGGGAGAGCAGTACGCCGACGAACGGGTTCTGCTTGGACGGCGAGACCGTGTAGCCGTCCGGGATCTGCTTGTCCTGGTACTTGGTCTGGAGCTGACCGGCGATGGTCACGCCCTGGTCGCCGATGTAGCTCGCCTGGATCTTCGAGCTGCCGTCGACCTTCTGGCCGTCCTTGAGGGTGACCTTGATGGTCTGCTCGTCGCCGGTGGTGAGCTTGGCCGACTGGACCCTGTTGTCATTGATCGCCGCGACGACCTGGCCGGTGTCCACCGTCTTGTAGCCGCCGGACGAGCCGACGACCTGCATCAACACGACCACGGCAAGGACGGCCAGCACGATCCACATGACCGGCCCACGGAAGTATCGCTTCACGTCCATCCATACGGAGCGGTGCCGCCCCGTCCCTCCTGCCATAGTGAGTTTGATAAGACAGTTCTTCTGACGGTACCCCAGCGCGGTGGTCCGAAGCCGCACGAAGTCCGCTTCGGGGGCCGCCTGAGCCCGTCTCTGCATGCTTCAACGGCCTGGAACCCGCCGGGGTTCCCGATCGTCCTACAAGGCTTGAGCCAGGTGGCTCACACCACCCGGAGCGGCTCAGCCGCCGTAGACGTGGGGCGCGAGCGTACCGACGAACGGCAGGTTCCGGTACTTCTCGGCGTAGTCGAGGCCGTAGCCGACGACGAACTCGTTCGGGATGTCGAAGCCGACCCACTCGACGTCGATGGCGACCTTGGCGGCGTCCGGCTTGCGCAGCAGCGTGCACACCTTCAGCGAGGCGGGCTCGCGGGAGCCGAGGTTGTTGATCAGCCAGGACAGGGTCAGGCCGGAGTCGATGATGTCCTCGACGATCAGGACGTGCTTGCCCTTGATGTCGGTGTCGAGGTCCTTGAGGATCCGCACGACGCCGGAGGACTGGGTGCCCGCGCCGTAGGAGGACACGGCCATCCAGTCCATGGTGACGGGGGTGGACAGCGCCCGGGCGAGGTCCGCCATGACCATCACGGCGCCCTTGAGGACACCGACGATGAGCAGGTCCTTGCCCGCGTATTCCGCGTCGATCTTCGCGGCCAGCTCGGCCAGCTTCGCGTCGATCTCTTCCTTGGTGATGAGCACCTGCTGGAGGTCGGCACCCATGTCTTTCGCGTCCACCCGCATCACTTTCGGTCGTCCCGCACTTACGGCCGTAGCCACGGCCACCGGCTGCCCTGACCGTTCGCCGGAGGGTCGCTCCGCGGGGCCGGGATTCAGCCTTGCCGAATCACCAGTCTGCCACCCTGGCGCTGGGCGACGACTTTGCCCGGGAGATTGATGGCTCCCTGGCCGCGCCAGCCGGTGATCAGACGGTCGACTTCCTCGATGTGGCGGGCGAACAGCGAACCGGCCGGGGCACCGGCCTCGATGGCGGCGCGGCGCAGGATGCGGCGGCGTACGGCGGGCGGGAGGGCGTAGAGCTTGGCGCACTCCAGCAGACCTGCGGCGTCGCGCACGGAGGCCTCTGCCTGGCTGGCCCAGGCGTCGAGGGCGTCGGCGTCGTCGCGGGAGAGCTGGGCGGTGCGGGCGAGCGCCTCCACGACCCCTTTGCCGAGGGCCTTTTCCAGGGCTGGCAGGCCTTCGTGCCGCAGCCGGGAGCGGGTGTAGGCGGGGTCGGCGTTGTGAGGATCGTCCCAGACGGGGAGGGACTGGACCATGCAGGCCTTGCGGGCGGTCTGCCGGTCGAGTTCCAGGAAGGGGCGCCGGTAGCGGCCGCCGGCCCCCGAGACCGCGGCCATGCCGGACAGGGAGCGGATGCCGGAGCCGCGGGCGAGGCCGAGCAGGACGGTTTCGGCCTGGTCGTCGCGGGTGTGGCCGAGCAGGACCGCGGTGGCGCCGTGGCGTTCGGCGACGGTGTCGAGGGCGGTGTAGCGGGCGTCCCGGGCGGCGGCTTCGGGTCCGCCGTCGCGGCCCACGGTCACGGCGACGGACTCGACCGGGTCGAGGCCGAGTTCGCGCAGCCGCAGGGCGACCTCGTCGGCGCGGAGGCCGGAGCCGGGCTGGAGGCCGTGGTCGATGGTGACGCCGCCGGCGCGGACGCCGAGCTTGGGCGCCTCGAAGGCGAGGGCGGAGGCGAGGGCCATGGAGTCGGCGCCGCCGGAGCACGCGACGAGCACGAGCGGGGAGGGGAGCCGCTCGGCTGTCCGGTCCGGGTGCCCGACGAAGGCGTGCTGGTCATTGAGGATGTCGTGGAGGACGCGGCGGACCGCCAGGCGTATCGCCGCGACCGCAGGATGGGGACCCATGTCCGGTTCCCTTCATGAAGTTTTCGGGGGGTGAGCCCGAGTTCGGTCACTCAGAGTGTGTAGATGGTGACAGAAGCGGGCGGTTCCCCGAGCATTGCACGCCTACGCATGGCTCACGGTCCCTCGGACGGGTGATTGGAGGGGCGTTCGCCTGCCGTCGGCCGGATTCGAATCACGACGTGTCCATGCCGTTCACGAATCGGCCTTGCGGTGCACCCGCGCGACCCAGTCCGCCGGTTTGGCGATCTCCGCCTTGGTGGGCAGGGTGTTGGGCGAGGTCCACACGCGGTTGAAGCCGTCGATGCCGACCTGCTCCACGACGGCCCGCACGAACCGTTCGCCGTCGCGGTACTGCCTCAGTTTGGCATCCAGACCGAGCAGCTTGCGCAGGGCGAGGTCGAGGCGGGAGGCGCCCTTGGCGCGGCGCTGCTGGAACTTCTCGCGGATCTCCGCCACGGTCGGTACGACGCTCGGGCCGACGCCGTCCATCACGTAGTCGGCGTGGCCCTCCAGCAGAGACATCACGGCGGTGAGGCGGGCGAGGATCTCGCGCTGGGCGGGGGTCTGCACCAGATCCACGAAGGAGCGGCCGCCGTCCTCCTCCTCGCCTTCAGGGCGGCCCCCGGCGAGGGACTGCGCGGCTTCCCTGACGCGCTCCAGGAAGGTCATCGGGTCGACGTCGGTCTCCGCCAGAAACGACTGGATTTCGCCCTCCAGATGGTCGCGCAGCCAGGGCACGGCCGTGAACTGGGTGCGGTGGGTCTCCTCGTGCAGGCACACCCACAGGCGGAAGTCGTGCGGCTGGACGTCGAGTTCGCGCTCGACGTGGACGATGTTGGGCGCGACGAGCAGGAGGCGGCCGCCACCGTTCTCGCCGGCCGGGAGCTCGCGGCCGGCGGGGGCGAACGTCTCGTACTGGCCGAGGACGCGGGAGGACAGGAACGACAGCAGCATGCCGAGCTCGACGCCGGTGACCTTGCCGCCGACGGTGCCGAGGACCGCGCCGCCGGGGCTGCCGGCGCGCCGTTCCTGCATCTTCTCCAGGAGCGGCCGGAGGATCTCGCGGAAGCCGGCCACGTTGGCGCGGACCCAGCCGGGGCGGTCGACCACCAGCACGGGGGTGTCGTGGATCTCTTCGGTGCCCATACGAGTGAAGCCCCGGACGTGTTCCTCCGAGACCTTGGCGTGCCGGCGCAGCTCCGCGACGACGGCGCGTGCCTCGTCACGGCTGACATCAGGGCCCGGCCGTACGAGCCGTGTCGCGGTTGCCACCGCGAGGTTCCAGTCGACCATCCCGGGAGATGCGGTGCCACCGAAGCCAGTCATGTCGTCAACCGTACGGGACCGCTCCCGCTTGGGGCAGGCCATGACGGGTCGGCAGGTGGTGCGGCGGGCGGGAACGGCGGTGCGGACGGGCCCGCGACGGTCGGCGGGGTCACCGGCAGCCGCAGGCCGCCAGCGCCGTGGCCGCCTTGTCCAGGGCCGACTCGGCCGCCACGGGGTCCGCCGTGCCGGAGGCCATGAAGGCGAAGGCCAGGAGGCGGCCGTCGGCGTCGACGACCGTGCCGGCGAGGGTGTTCACGCCGGTCAGGGTGCCGGTCTTGGCGCGTACGACGCCCGCCGCGCTGTCGGTGTAGCGGTCGGCCAGGGTGCCGGTGAAGCCGGCCACGGGCAGGCCGGTGAGGACGGGGCGCAGTCCGGGGCGGCCGGGGTCGCCCGCGGTGACCAGGAGGGCGGTGAGGAGGTCGGCGGTGAGCCGGTCGTCGCGGTTCAGGCCGCTGCCGTCGTGGAAGGAGGCGCCGGACATCGGCAGGCCCAGCTTGGTCAGCCGGGCGGAGATCGCCTTGGCGCCGCCGTCGAAACTGCCGGGCTGGCCGCTGGCGAGGGCGGTCTGACGGGCCAGGGCCTCGGCGATGTCGTTGTCGCTGTTGGTCAGCATGCGCTCCACCACGTCGGACAGCGGGGGCGAGGAGACGGTGGCGAGGGTCTGCGCGCGCGTGGTGGCCTTGGAGGGGCCGGGAGGCGTGGTGGTGATGCCGGCGGCCTTCAGGAAGGTCGCGAACTTGCTCGCCGCGTCCTTCG
This sequence comes from Streptomyces sp. NPDC050743, assembly GCF_044456925.1. Classification (NCBI taxonomy): domain Bacteria; kingdom Bacillati; phylum Actinomycetota; class Actinomycetes; order Kitasatosporales; family Streptomycetaceae; genus Streptomyces; species Streptomyces sp. NPDC050743. The sequence goes on along the minus strand of NZ_JBITGJ010000013.1, from coordinate 94,192 downwards.
CCGGGTCGCTCACGCGGGGCGCCGGGCCGCTGCTGGAGCCGTCGGTGCGGCCCTCGTCGGCGATCAGGGCGCTGACCGGCGCGAGGTTGTCGTTGACGCCGATGGGATGAACGGCGGGGCCGGAGTACAGGGTCGTGTCGTAGGAGAGCGTGACCTTGTGGATGCCGCGCTTGCCGAGCGCCGTCGCGGTGTTCGCCGCCAGCTCCCGCAGGTCGGCCCAGCCTCCCCCACTCTCGGCTTCGCTCGAGCGGGAGGTGCCCCCGGCCTTCTCGCGGGCGGTGAGGGTGGGGTCGCCGCCGCCGACCAGGACGAGTTCGCCGGTGTCGGGTTCGAGGGCGGCGCGGGTGGTGAAGCGGTGGTCGGGGCCCAGGGCGGACAGGGCGGCTACGGCGGTGGCGATCTTGGTGGTGGAGGCGGGGGTGAGGGCCGTACCGGCGCCGGAGGAGTACAGGCGCTTGCCGGTGGCCACGTCGACGACGGCGGCCGCGCGGGTGCCGCCCAGCGCGGAGACGTCCAGGAGGGGCTCCAGGACGCCCGAGAGTGGCTTTCCGTCCGGCGCGGCCTTCTTGGTGCCGACGGCGCTCGTCGCGCCGTCCAGCCCCAGCAGGACGGGTCCGGCGCTCGGGGCGGGCCGGGGCGCCCGCACGGCCGCGGCGGACCGGCCGTGATCTGTGCCACCTGTCCGCTCCAGGGCGACGGCCCGGTCTCGTTCGGCCGTACGCTGACCGTCGGCGTCCCAGGGGCCGGCCGCGGTCACCACACCCGCGGCCAGCGCCAGGCCGGCGGTGGCGGCGCCGGCGGTGTACTGCCAGGTCTTCAGGGCCGGTGGCCTGGACCGCAGGGCCCGCGCCAACCGCGCGACCCGCGGCTTGGCGGCCGCCCCGGCTCGCGCCAGGCGCGGTCGTACGGCGTTCGCGATCCGCTCCATCCGCGGTCTCGCGGCCCGCCAAGGCCTCAGCTCTGGCACGACCACCAGCCCCTTTCGCGATCACACACCTGCGTGAGGGACACTTAATCACCAGAACTATGTGCTGATCATGGAGGAGCCACCGGTGGAGTTCGACGTCACGATCGAGATCCCGAAGGGTTCGCGCAACAAGTACGAGGTGGACCACGAGACCGGTCGGATCCGCCTGGACCGTCGCCTCTTCACCTCGACCGCCTACCCGACCGACTACGGCTTCGTCGAGAACACCCTCGGCGAGGACGGCGACCCGCTGGACGCGCTGGTCATCCTGGACGAGCCGACCTTCCCGGGCTGCCTGATCAAGTGCCGCGCGATCGGCATGTTCCGGATGACGGACGAGGCGGGCGGCGACGACAAGCTGCTGTGCGTTCCGGCCACCGACCCGCGCGTGGAGCACCTGCGCGACATCCATCACGTGTCGGAGTTCGACCGCCTGGAGATCCAGCACTTCTTCGAGGTGTACAAGGACCTGGAGCCCGGCAAGTCCGTCGAGGGCGCCAACTGGGTGGGCCGCACGGACGCCGAGGCGGAGATCGAGCGTTCCTACAAGCGCTTCGAGGAGCAGGGCGGTCACTGAACCCCCGCTGTTCTCGCGGACGGGCCGTACGCACGCGTGCGGCCCGTCCGCATCCACGCGCGCGTACGGCCCGTCGGGTAGGTGTGCGCATACTGAGCCGTACGGAAGGTGTCGTTCAGGGAGCGGTACGAGGTGACGGAGGCGGAGGACCGCAAGCCCCGGTCCGACGAGGCGCGGTACGACCCGGAGATCACGTCCGAGTTCGCCATTCCGGCGGGACTGGACGTGCCGAAGACGGTCGGTGAGGCGGAGACGACCTCCGAGTTCGCCCTGCCGAAGGGCCTGGAGACACCGCATGCGCCGGCTGCCGAGCCGGAGGGGTCGGCGTTCAGCCCGCCGAGCACCTACGGCTCCAACGACTCGCTGACGGCGTTCACCCCCGCCACCGGGGTGCCCCTGGTCAGCCTGGTCAAGGACGCCCCCTGGCAGGACCGGATGCGCACGATGCTGCGCATGCCGGTGGCCGAGCGGCCGGCGCCCGAGCTGGTGCAGCGGGTGGAGGAGGAGGGCCCGGCCGTCCCGCGCGTGCTGGACCTGACCCTGCGTATCGGCGAGCTGCTGCTGGCGGGCGGCGAGGGCGCGGAGGACGTGGAGGCCGCGATGTTCGCGGTGTGCCGCTCCTACGGCCTGGACCGCTGCGAGCCGAACGTCACCTTCACGCTGCTGTCGATCTCGCACCAGCCGTCGCTGGTGGAGGACCCGGTGACCGCCTCGCGGACGGTACGGCGGCGGGGCACCGACTACACCCGGCTCGCGGCCGTGTTCCGGCTGGTGGACGACCTGACCGACCCGGAGACCCATGTCTCCCTGGAGGAGGCCTACCGCCGGCTGGCGGAGATCCGCCGCAACCGGCACCCCTACCCCGGCTGGGCGCTGACCCTGGCCAGCGGTCTGCTGGCGGGGGCGGCCTCCGTGCTGGTCGGCGGTGACCTGATCGTGTTCGTCGCGGCCGCGCTGGGCGCGATGCTCGGCGACCGGCTGGCCTGGCTGTGCGCGGGGCGCGGGCTGCCGGAGTTCTACCAGTTCACGGTCGCCGCGATGCCGCCCGCCGCGGTCGGGGTGGCGTTCGCGCTGGCGCACGTCGACGTGAAGGCGTCCGCCGTCGTCACCGGTGGACTGTTCGCGCTGCTGCCCGGGCGGGCGCTGGTGGCGGGCGTCCAGGACGGTCTGACCGGCTTCTACATCACCGCCTCGGCCCGTCTGCTGGAGGTCCTGTACTTCTTCGTCGGCATCGTCGCCGGTGTGCTGGTCGTCCTGTACTTCGGCGTGAAGGTCGGCGGCAAGCTCAACCCGGACGCGGCGCTCGTCATCAACGAACGGCCGCTGATCCAGATCGCGGCCTCCATGCTGCTGTCGCTGACCTTCGCGGTGCTGCTGCAGCAGGAGCGGTCCACCGTGCTGTGGGTGACCCTCAACGGGGGCGTGGCCTGGACGGTGTACGGCGCGATGCACTACGTCGCGGACATCTCGCCGGTGGCGTCGACCGCTGTGGCCGCGGGGCTGGTCGGTCTGTTCGGGCAGCTGCTGTCGCGGTACCGGTTCGCCTCGGCGCTGCCCTATACGACGGCGGCGATCGGGCCGCTGCTGCCCGGCTCCGCCACGTATTTCGGGCTGCTGAACATGGCCCAGAACGAGGTGAACAAGGGGCTGGTGTCGCTGGCCAACGCCGCGTCGCTGGCCATGGCCATCGCCATCGGGGTCAATCTGGGCTCGGAGATCTTCCGGCTGTTCCTGCGGGTCGGCTCCGTCGGCAAGCGCCGGGCCGCCAAGCGGACGCGGGGTTTCTAGTCCCGCGCGCCCCTCGGCCGGCTACTGCCGGCGGTAGTCGTACGGGTACTGGTGCTGGTGCTGGTCGTGCTGCTGCTGCGGGTACTGCTGCTGGTCGTAGTCCTGGTTCCAGTACTGCTCCTGCTGGTTCCAGTCCTGCTGCTGGGGCTGCTGGTACGGCTGCTGCTCGTACTGGCCGCCGTAGTGCTGCCCGTACGGCTGGTCCAGCTCGATGCGGCGCAGCTGGGTGGTCGCGGTGTCCATGGCCGGGGGCTGCTGGGGCTGGGGCCGAGGTGCCGGGGCGGGCTGCGCGGCCGTCTTCTGCTTGCCGCGGGCGCGCAGGAACTCGATCGCGATCGGGACCACGGAGACGAGGACGATCAGGATGAGGATCGCCTCGATGTTGTTCTTGACGAAGCCGATGTTGCCGAGCCAGGAGCCGAGCAGGGTGACGCCCGCGCCCCACAGGGTGCCGCCGATGACGTTGAAGATCAGGAACGAGCGGTACTTCATGCCGCTGACGCCGGCGATGATCGGCGTGAACGTGCGCACGATCGGCACGAAGCGGGCCAGGACCAGGGACTTCGGGCCGTACTTCTCGAAGAACTCTTGCGCCTTGGTGACGTTCTCCTGCTTGAACAGGCGGGAGTCCGGGCGGTTGAACAGGGACGGGCCGACCTTCTTGCCGAACATGTAGCCCGCCTGGTCGCCGAGGATCGCGGCGAGGCAGATCAGGCCGATCGCGCCCCACAGGGGGAAGTCCAGCTGATGCGAGGTGATCAGCAGGCCGCAGGTGAACAGCAGCGAGTCACCCGGCAGGAAGAAGCCGATGAGCAGGCCGGACTCGGCGAAGACGATGAGCAGCAGGCCCCAGATGCTGTAGGTGTCGAGCAGGTAGTTGGGATCGAGCCAGCTCGGGCCGAGGGCGAGTGTCATCACGGGTCCGGGCTCCTGAGGGGTGAAGGCGGCTACGGCGACTGGTCTTCCGGGAAGGGCCGCACAAAGCTATCAACGTGATGTGACCGCCCCAGGTTCCACCGGTGTCTCCAGGATGCACTGTGCGATGACTGGGAGAAAGCTGTGACTCATGGGACTCGATGACTACGGCGGCGGCCAGGGGCCCCAGCCGGACGTGCTGGTCGTGACCACGAACGACGTGCCCGGGTACCGGGTGGAGCAGGTGATCGGCGAGGTCTTCGGACTGACCGTGCGCTCGCGGCACCTCGGCAGCCAGATCGGCGCCGGGCTGAAGTCGATGATCGGCGGCGAGCTGAAGGGGCTCACCAAGACGCTCGTGCAGACCCGCAACCAGGCCATGGAGCGACTGGTGGAGCAGGCACGCGCGCGTGGGGCCAACGGCGTGCTGGCGTTCCGGTTCGACGTGACGGAGGCCGCGGACGTGGGCACGGAGGTGTGCGCGTACGGCACGGCGGTGGTCCTGGCCCGGGAGTGAGCTCCGGGCCGGGACGTCAGGACGCAGTGTGCCGGTCGGCGTTGGCGAGGATCGCCTCGCGCAGGTGCTCGGCGACACCGGGCCCCATGGCGTCGTAGTACGCCTTGAACCGCGCGTCGGAGACGTACATCTCCCCGAAGCACCGGTGCATCTCGTACGGGACCTGGAAGAACCACCTGCTCGTGTGCTGCCGGTGTTCCTCCGCCATGTCCATGGCCGCCTCGCCGGACGGCTGCGCGCCCGCGGCCACCAGGGCGGCGTACCGCTCCTGCCAGTCGTCGGCCTCGGCCTTGATCCGCTTCCAGTCCTCCTTGGTGTAGCGCGCGGCGCGGCGCTGGGACTCGGCCCAGGCCTCGGTGTCGCCCCAGCGCTGCTCCGCCTCCTCGGTGTACTCCTCGTTGAAGGGGTCCTTGTCCCCGAAGACCTCGAAGCGCTCCTCCGGGGTGAGGTTGATGCCCATCTTGCGTGCCTCCATGGCGTGCTCCACGGCCGCGGCCATCTTCTGCAGCTTCTCGATCCGGGCGGTCAGCAGTTCGTGCTGGCGGCGCAGGTGTGCGCGCGGGTCCGCGTCCGGGTCGTCGAGCAGGACCGCGACCTCCTCGAGCGGGAAGCCGAGCTCCCGGTAGAACAGGATCTGCTGGAGCCGGTCGAGGTCGGCGTCGGTGTAGCGCCGGTGGCCGGCGTGGGTGCGCTCGCCGGGCACCAGCAGGCCGATCTCGTCGTAGTGGTGCAGGGTGCGCACCGTGACCCCGGCGAACCCCGCGACCTGTCCCACGGAGTAGCTCACTTTTCCGCTCCTTCGGTCGGTACGCCCTCCACGCTGAGGCCTCACGCCGCGTGAGGTGCAAGCCGCTTTCCGTTCGCACCCTTTCAGGGTGTTGTGCCGATTTTGTCCGCTTATGGTGAGCCCGTGGCCCAGGAACCCGACGCGCCGCAGGCGCCCCCGACCGCCCCTACGGCGCCGGCGCGGGCCCTGCTGCCGTTCATCCTGCCCGCCGTGGTCGTCGGCGTGGTCGCGAGCCTGGTCTACATCGGGGTGAGCGCGGCGGCGGAGCAGCTCCAGCACGTGCTGTGGGGACCGCTGCCGGACGCGCTCGGGGTGGGCCGCTACTCGGTGCTGTGGATGTTCGTGGTGCTGACCGCCACGGGCCTCGCGGTCGGTCTCGTGGTGTGGAAGGTGCCCGGGCACGCCGGGCCCGATCCGGCCACCCTCGGCCTGAACGCCCCGGCGCTGCCGCCGGTCGTGCTGCCGGGACTGGTGCTGGCGACCGGGCTGATGCTGGCCGGCGGCCCGAGCCTCGGCCCGGAGAACCCGATCATCGCCGTGAACGTCGGCCTCGCGGTCTGGCTCGGCGCGCGCCTGGTGCCCCGGGCGCCGGGCAGCCTGTGGCCGGTGCTGGCGGAGTCGGCGACGATCGGCGCGCTGTTCGGCACGCCGGTGGCGGCGGCGCTGGTCATCTCCGAGGCGCTGGCCGGGCGCCCGATGCGCGGCCGGCTGTGGGACAACCTGTTCGCGCCGCTGACCGCCGGCGCGTGCGGGGCCGTGACGACCACCCTGCTGTTCCGTCCCGCCTTCGACCTGGGGCTGCCGCCCATGGGACACCCGGACGCCAAGGACGTCCTGGCGGCGCTCGTGATCGCCTCGGCGTCCGCGCTGCTCGGCATGTGCGCGGTGTACGCCTTCCCGCTCGTCCACACGGCCTTCCGGCGGCTGCGGCACCCGATGCTGATGCTTCCGGCCGGCGGGGTCGTGCTCGGCGCTCTGGGGGCCCTGGGCGGCCATCTGACGCTCTTCAAGGGGCTGGCGGAGGTCGCGGAGCTGGCCCGGCATCCGGACGGCTGGTCGGCGGGGCAGTTCGCCGGGATGGCGGTGGTGAAGCTCGCCGCGCTGCTCGTCGCCGCGTCGTGCGGTTTCCGTGGCGGCCGTATCTTCCCGGCCGTCTTCGTCGGCACGGCCCTGGGATTGTCCGCCCACGCGCTGCTTCCGGCCGTGCATCCGGCGCTTGGCGTGGCCACGGGCGCCCTGGGCATGCTCCTGGCGATCACCCGGCAGGGCTGGGTGAGCCTGTTCACCGCCGCCGTCCTGGTCGCCTCGCCCGCCATCATCGCCGTGCTGTGCATCGCGTCGCTGCCGGCCTGGCTCCTGGTGACGGGGCGCCCGCAGATGCAGTTGGGCGAGGACGGCACCCCGATCCGCTGAAAACCCTTACCCCGCGATCCCTGGAGAGACGTTCATGGCCCTGCACAAAGGTCCCGAGAAACACGAAGAGCGGACGATTTCCGTCAACCCGTTCTACGGAGAGGCCAATCCGGTCGGCGGCATGACGGAGGCCCCGCCCACGCACCGGCTCCCGGACGCCCCGCTGGCCCCGTCCACGGCGTACCAGCTGGTGCACGACGAGCTGATGCTGGACGGCAACTCCCGGCTGAACCTGGCCACGTTCGTCACCACCTGGATGGAGCCGCAGGCCGGGGTGCTGATGGCCGAGTGCCGGGACAAGAACATGATCGACAAGGACGAGTACCCGCGCACCGCCGAACTGGAGCGGCGCTGCGTGGCGATGCTCGCCGACCTGTGGAACGCGCCGGACCCGTCGAGCGCGGTGGGCTGTTCGACGACCGGGTCGAGCGAGGCGTGCATGCTGGCCGGGATGGCGCTCAAGCGACGGTGGGCCACGCGCAACGCCGACCGGTACCCGGGCGCCCGCCCCAACCTGGTCATGGGCATCAACGTCCAGGTGTGCTGGGAGAAGTTCTGCAACTTCTGGGAGGTGGAGGCCCGGCTGGTGCCCATGGAGGGCGACCGCTTCCACCTGGACCCGCAGGCGGCGGCCGAGCTGTGCGACGAGAACACCATCGGGGTCGTCGGCATCCTCGGCTCGACCTTCGACGGCTCCTACGAGCCGATCGCGGAGCTGTGCGCCGCCCTGGACGCCCTTCAGGAGCGCACCGGGCTGGACATCCCGGTGCACGTGGACGGCGCGTCCGGCGGCATGGTGGCGCCCTTCCTGGACCCGGACCTGGTGTGGGACTTCCGGCTGCCGCGCGTGGCCTCGATCAACACCTCGGGGCACAAGTACGGACTGGTGTATCCGGGCGTCGGCTGGGCCCTGTGGCGGGACAAGGAGGCGCTGCCCGAGGAGCTGGTCTTCCGGGTCAACTACCTGGGCGGCGACATGCCGACCTTCGCGCTCAACTTCTCCCGGCCCGGCGCCCAGGTGGTCGCCCAGTACTACACCTTCCTGAGGCTCGGCCGCGACGGGTACCGCGCGGTGCAGCAGTCGACGCGGGACGTGGCGACCTCGCTCGCCGGGCGGATCGAGGAGCTGGGCGACTTCCGGCTGCTGACCCGGGGCGACCAGCTGCCGGTCTTCGCCTTCACCACCGCCCCGGACGCGACGTCGTACGACGTCTTCGACGTCTCCCGGCGGCTGCGCGAGAGCGGCTGGCTGGTGCCCGCGTACACCTTCCCGGCGAACCGGGAGGACCTCTCGGTGCTGCGGGTCGTGTGCCGCAACGGCTTCTCCCACGACCTGGCCGACCTGTTCCTGGCCGACCTGACCCGCCTGCTGCCCGGACTGCGCCGGCAGCCGCATCCCCTGACCCACGACAAGGCGGCGGCCACCGGCTTCCACCACTAGGGCCACCGCCGAGCCGCGCGAACTTCCGTACCGCCGACGGGAAGAAGACCGCCGGCAGGGTGTCGGTCACAACTTGGTCAGCGGTCGTCCTCCGGGTGCCGCTCCCCCGTCGCGTACGGGTTCTCCTCGTCCTCGGCGAGCACGCCGACGAACGGATCGCCCTCGCCCGTGAACGTGTAGGCGCCGTTCTCCAGGCGCTCGACGAGGCCGTGGGTCCACTCGGCCTCGGAGTCGGCCGTGTGGACCCACATGTTCATGATCTCGCCGATGTGGCCGAGCCGTTCCGGCCCCTCCTCGGGGACGTAGTGCTCGGTGACCGAGGAGCGCCAGGCCTCGATGCGGCGCGTGCGCTCCTTCAGCAGCGCCACCGCCTCGGCCCTCGGCAGGTCGACCATGAAGCCGATGGCCGCCGTCTTCACGTCGCCGCGCTGGTCGTAGGTGACCAGCGCCTCGCGCAGCAGGGCGAAGTACTCCTCGGTGCCCTGCTCGGTCAGCTCGTACTCGATCCGCGGGGGGCCGCCGGCCGTGGACGGCGCGATCTCGTGCGCGTGCAGCAGCCCCTGCCTGGCCATCTGCTTCAGGGCGTGGTAGATCGAGCCCGGCTTGGCGTTGGACCACTCGTGCGCGCCCCAGTACTCCAGGTCGCCCCGCACCTGGTAGCCATGGGCCCGCCCGTGTTGGCGGACCGCGCCCAGCACGAGAAGACGGATCGCTGACATGCGGTCCAGGCTATTGCCGTACGGCCCCCCGCCCCGCGGTCACCCCCAGGAGCCGCCCTGTTCCCGGGCCACCAGCTCGAAGGCCGTCCTGCCGTCCAGGGACTCGCGGATGACGTCGGCGTGGCCGGCGTGCCGGGCCGTCTCGCGGATCAGGTGCAGACACACCCAGCGCAACGAGACCCGGCCCTCCGGCGGGAACCAGGGGTCCGGCGGCAGCGGGAAGGTGTCGTCCAGACTGGGCGCGGAGCGGATGAACTTCTCCGTCTCGGCGGCGACCTGCTCCCAGTACGCCAGCTGCGAGGCGACCGTCTCCTCGCCGACCAGCTGGAAGCTCTCGTGCCAGTTGGACTCGTCCCGCTTGATCGCCGGTGGTTCCTGCCTGGCACGGGCGATCCAGCTCTGCTCGACCTCGGCGACATGCTTGAGCAGGCCGCCGAGCGACAGCTCGCTGGCGCTGGGGCGGGAGCTGGCCTGCTCCTCGGTCAGTCCGAGCAGGGCCCGCCGGATCCCGCCGCGCTGCTCCTCGATGAACGCGAGCAGCGCCCCGCGCTCGTCGCCCTGTGCCTCCGCCGGTACGTGCTTGACCATGGCCGGCCGCCTCTCCTCACCGTCGCCGGGGCCCTGCGCCCCCTGACACCGACGACGCTACGGGCCATTGCGGTCAGCCACTGTCCGCAATGGCCCGGCGCCCGGAAAAGGTGCCCTAGAAGGGGAAACCGCTGCGGCCGTGCTGGACCGAGATCCACTTGACGGTCGTGAAGGCCTCCAGCGTCGTCTCGCCGTTCAGGCGGCCGATTCCGGAGTGCTTCTCGCCGCCGAACGGCACGATCGGCTCGTCGTGGACCGTGCCGTCGTTCACATGGAACATGCCGGTGTCGACCTGCTTGGCGAAGGCGACACCCCGCTCGATGTCACCCGTGTGGACGGCGCCGCTGAGGCCGTACGGGGTGTCGTTGACGATGCGCAGCGCCTCCTCCTCGCCGTCGAACGGGATGAGGAAGACGACCGGGCCGAACACCTCCTGCCGGAGCAGCGCGGAGTCGGCGGGTACGTCGGTGAGCACGCTCGGCTCGACCAGGTTGCCGGACGTGCCGCCGCGGACCAGGGCGGTGGCGCCCTCGGCGATCGCCTGCTCGACGGCGCCGGAGATCGCGTTCGCCTGCTGGGAGTTGATCACCGGGCCGATGACGGTCTGCGGGTCGCGCGGGTCACCGACCTTCAGGGTCCTGACCTTGGCGACGAACTTCTCGGTGAACTCCTCGGCGACGGACGCGTCCACGAGGACCCGGTTGGCGGCCATGCAGACCTGGCCCTGGTGCACGAACCGGCTGAAGACCGCCGCGTCCACCGCGTAGTCGAGGTCGGCGTCGTCCAGGACCACCAGCGCGCTGTTGCCGCCCAGTTCGAGCACCGAGCGCTTGAAGTTCGCGGCGCAGACGGTGGCCACGTGCCGGCCGACCTGGTCGGAACCGGTGAAGGAGATGACCTTCGGCACCGGGTGGTCGATGAACGCGTCGCCTATCTCGGCGATGTCGGTGACGACCACGTTGAGCAGGCCGCCGGGCAGCCCGGCCTCCTCGAAGAGCTTCGCGATCAGGGTGCCACCGGCGATCGGAGTGTTCTGGTGCGGCTTGAGGACCACCGCGTTGCCGAGCGCGAGGGCCGGTGCGACCGACTTGATCGACAGCAGGAAGGGGAAGTTGAAGGGGCTGATCACGCCCACGACACCGACCGGCACCCGGTAGACGCGGTTCTCCTTGCCGTCGGCCGGGGAGGGCAGGATCTTGCCCTCGGGGCGCAGCGCCAGGTGGATCGACTCGCGCAGGAACTCCTTGGCGAGGTGCAGCTCGAAACCGGCCTTCACGCGCGTGCCGCCCAGTTCCGCGATGATCAGGTCGGCTATCTCCTGCTCACGCTCCTCTATGAGCCGCAGCACCCGCTCGAAGACCGCGCGGCGGGCGTAGGCGTTGGTCTCGGCCCACTTCTTCTGGGCGCGCGCGGCGGCCCGGTAGGCCTGGTCCACCTCGTCCACCGTGGCCACCGTGATCGAGGCCAGCTTCTCGTCGTCGTAGGGGTTGAAGTCGATGACGTCCCAGGAACCGGTGCCGGGTCGCCACTCTCCGTCGATGTACTGCTGGGCCAGGTCGCTGAAGTAGGACGACATGTGATCCCTCAATCACTAGCGGAGCCAGATCCTGGTCACGGTCTGATCACACGTCATCGTACTTGTGTTTCAAGCGAGTTGAAGGAGGTCCTCAAGACAGCTGAAGCAGGCCCCGGAGCAGGTCCCGGCTCTCGTCGGGGCCCGGGCTGTCCTGTTGGAGCTCCTTCAGGGCCTGCTCGTACTGGGCGACGTCCTCGCGCTTGTCGAGGTACAGGGCGCTGGTCAGCTGCTCCACGTAGACGACGTCGGACAGATCGGCGTCGGGGAAGCTGAGGATGGTGAAGGCGCCGCTCTCGCCGGAGTGCCCGCCGAAGCTGAACGGCATGACCTGCAGCCGCACGTTGGGCCGCTCGGAGATGTCGATCAGGTGCTGGAGCTGGCCGCGCATCACGGCGCGGTCGCCGTAGGGGCGGCGCAGGGCGGACTCGTCGAGGACGATGTGGAACTCGGGGGCGTGGTCCGCGAGCAGGCGCTTCTGCCGCTCCAGGCGCAGGGCGACCCGGCGCTCGACGTCGGCCGGGCTCGCGCCCTTCATGCCGCGCCGGACCACCGCACGGGCGTAGTCCTCGGTCTGGAGCAGGCCGTGGACGAACTGCACCTCGTAGACACGGATGAGGGACGCGGCGCCCTCCAGGCCCACATAGGTGGGGAACCAGCTGGGCAGGACGTCGGTGTAACTGTGCCACCAGCCGGCCACGTTGGCCTCCCGGGCGAGGGAGAGCAGCGACTCGCGCTCCGTCTCGTCCGTGATGCCGTACAGCGTCAGCAGGTCTTCCACGTCCCTGGTCTTGAAGCTCACCCGGCCCAGCTCCATACGGCTGATCTTCGACTCGGAGGCACGGATGGAGTACCCCGCCGCCTCGCGCGTGATCCCCCGCGCCTCACGCAGCCGCCTGAGTTGCGAGCCGAGCAGCATCCGCCGCACCACCGATCCGGGCTCTCCCGCGCTCACGTTCGCCGCCTCCCCAACCGTCTTCAGGGCCCGCAGTCTGCCACTAAAACACTTCGAGCAGTACTCGTCCGGTTACGGAAACGGAAAGAGGCGGGCCGTTTCTGGCTGCGTGTGTCGGGAAGAGGTACGGACCTCTGATGACAACCGTCGAGAAGATGGCGGAAAAAATGGCCAAGAAGCGGTACGGGCAGTGCCATTTCGGTCGCGTGCACGTGCATCTGCCCTTGCATCTGCCCTGCGCATCCGAAACCATGGTGCCGCGCCACCGCTGCATCGCAACGACCGCGAATTCCCGGGAGTGCCTCGCATGGGGACGAATGGATCGACCATGCTCAAGCCGTTACGGCAGGGCCTTCCGCCGCTGGATCCCGCGGCCGTGTCCGATGCCGCCTCCTGCGCACTGCCCGCCCGCTACGAAGCGGTGCGCGAGGCCCGGCGCTTCGCCCGCGGCACCCTCGACCAGTGGGACGTCGACGACCGCTTCGACGACATATGCCTCGTCGTCTCCGAACTCGTCACCAACGCACTGCGCCATGGCCTGCCGTCCGATGTGGCATGTTCAGAACACATACCGTCCGTGCGGCTGCACCTGATGCGCTGGACCGAGCGGCTGGTGTGCGCGGTGCGCGACCCGAGCCACGAGACGCCGGTGCCGCGCGAGACGGACGACTTCTCCGCCGAGTCCGGGCGCGGGCTGTTCCTGGTCGACTCCTTCGCCGACAGCTGGGGCTGGCACCCGCTCGCGGGCGCGCTCCACGGCAAGGTGGTCTGGGCGCTGTTCCGGCTCCAGTCGGCCGGCTGACACGGTACGACACCGACGGACGCGCGGTTTCTACGCGCGTCACCCCAGCTTTTCCGGTCCGTCCGACATCGTTGCCAGGGGTCCCCGCGGGGCCGGCGCCCACCGCTCGGACGTCAGCTCACTATCAGGTGGTCGAACTCGCCGTCCTTGACGCCGAGGAGCATGGCCTCGATCTCCGCGCGCGTGTAGACGAGCGCGGGCCCGTCCGGAAAACGCGAGTTGCGTACGGCGACCTCGCCGCCCGGCAGCCGCGCGAACTCCACGCAGGAACCCTGCGAGTTGCTGTGCCTGCTCTTCTGCCAGGCCACTCCGACCAGCTGCGCGGCAGCAATGCCGTTGTACACGTCGTCCCCCCCGTACACGCCGTCAACGTCGCGGTCCACAGGTCGCTCCCTGGTGCACTGGCTGGTGTGGCCATAGATGCTGTGGTCAACTGACCCGGATCATAACTGCGTTCACGTGCAGATGCATGCGCAAATGCACGTGCACGGGGGGTGTTCTCACGGTTACAGCTTTGACGTTCGCTTTACCCACCCGGGGAGACGCCTGCGTCAGCCAAGCTGTTCCAGCGCCTGCCCCAGAGCAGGCAGGACATGCCCCCGCCAGCCCCCGCCCATGATCTTCCGTGCCATCAGCTGGGCCGGATCGTCCGGATCGAAACCTTCGTGCACCAAGAAGAGACGCGTACCGCGCCCTTCCTGTTCCAGGGTCCAGGTGATCGTCCAGTCCGCGGGGTTGGCCGGATCGGCGTCGGCCCAGCGGACGGACAGCATCCGCTCGATGTCGTAGGCCAGCACCCGTACCTCCACGACGCCCGAGAAGCGGGCGTTGGGACGCGGTACGGAGGTCATCCGGTACCGGTGGCCGACCTCCAGCCGGAAGTCCTCGGCGCCGGGCATCTGCCACCGGGCGAGCAGGGCGGGGTCGGTCAGGGCGCGCCAGACCTTGGCGGGCGGGTGCGGAAAGAACTGGTCGACCCGGATGGTGGTCAGGTCGTCATCGGGTTGGGCGCTCATGGCTGGTCATCGTCGGGCAGACGGTCGAGCAGGTCGCCGAGACCCTTCAGCCGGTCGCGCCAGAACCGCTCGTACGGGTGGAGCCAGTCCTGCACCTCGGCGAGGGGGGCGGCCTCCAGGCGGTAGATGCGCCGGCGCCCGGAGCGCTGCTCGGAGACAAGGCCGGCCTCCCGGAGCACCTTGAGGTGTTCCGAGAGGCTCGGGCGGCGCATGTCGAAGTGGTCGGCCAGGGCCTGGACGGGCTGCGGTCCGCGCTCGCGCAGCAGCCGCAGCACTTCGCGGCGGGTGGCGTTGGCGAGCGCGGCGAAGACGCGGTCCTCGGCGGCGGTACCCGTCCCGGTCCCGGTGCTCATGGTGCGGTCAGAAGCCTTCCTTCTCCGTCAGCAGCATCAGACCGTTGCCGTCGGGGTCCGTGAAGGAGGCCATGCGCCCCCACGGGTACTCCTCCGGGCCCTGCACCTCGGTGCCCGCCTCGGCGAGCCGCGCGCAGTCGGCGTCGACATCGGTCGTCACCAACATGATCCCCCGTGCCGAGCCGGGCTCGAAATCACCCATGCCCGGCCCGGAGAGCGTGAAGACGGTCTGCGCACCCTTCGGCGCGACCTGCAGCCAGCGCCCGGGCGGCATCTGAAGGTCGGCGGTGACCTCGAAGCCGAGAACGTCCCGGTAGAAGCGCAGGGCGCGGTCCTGGTCGGTGACGGGGAGGGTGACGAAGGAGGCGTGAGTGATGTTCATGGGTACGACAATAGGTAGGCGATTTCCTACCAGTCAAGCGTAGGAAATCGCCTACCCACGGGCCGCGCGGGGCTGGTTCACAACTGATTCCTGTCCGCGTCCGGCGGTCCTCGTGGTGACGGCTGGTAGCTTGCTGCGGGCCGTCCGGCCGAGGGCGGCCGGCCGCTACAGCTTGGGAGCTTTCCGGTGACGTCTGCGACTGGTGCGACTGCTGCGACTGTCTCGACTGCCGCGGGTGCTTCGGGTGCCGCGCGGGCACGGGTGCGGACCGCGACCGTGGCCGCGGGCCTGGTGGGCGCGCTCGCCGCACTCACCGCGCTGACCGGGTGCAGTGGGGGCGGCGGTGACGGCGACGGGACCGCCGCCTCCGCGACGCCGAGCGCCACCACCGCGTCGGCGTCCCCCTCGGGCTCCGCGGCGGTGACCGGAGCCGCCGGCAAACTCCAGGGCAGCTGGATCACCACGAGCGGCGGCAAGATCGTGGCCTTGGTGATCACCGGTAAGAAGGCCGGGCTCTTCGTGACCGGCCGGAAGGCCTGGTGCCAGGGCGCCGCGGGCGAGGAGTCCGGGATGCAGATGATCCATCTGACCTGCCCCGACGGCAACAAGGACCGCGTCACCGGCATGGTCGACGCCGTGGACGCCAAGGGTATGACGGTGACTTGGTCGGGCAAGACCGGCAAGGAGACGTACACCAAGGCGGAGGGCGGCAAGCTGCCTTCGGCGCTGCCGACCAAGGCGAAGCAGTGAGTTGACGCCTCACGTTGAAGCAGTGCGGTGAAGCAGCGCGTTGAAGCAGCGCTTCGAAGCAGTGCGTTGCCGGTGCCGGGTTGAGGCGGTGACGGGTGTGAATCCGGTGCGGAGCGCCACCTGAAGCGGTGATTCCGCCGGGGGTGAGCGAACGGAGCCGAAGCGCAAGCGCCATGATGCAGGGGCACCGTCACGACCTCGATGGGACCTGCTCATGCGCGCCATTCCGCTCACCGTCACAGCCCTCGCCGCCGCCCTGCTGCTCACCGCCTGCGACGGCGGCGGGAGCAAGAGCGCCGGCAAGAACGGCTCGGCCTGCGAGATCGGCGGGGTCTCCGTGCAGATCGGGTCCGCGAGCGTGGCGCCGAAGGCCGGGGACACGGGTGAGCTCCCGGTCAGCATCACCAACCAGAGCAAGGCCTGCACCCTGGACCAGTTCGCGGGCGTCGTCCTGAGCGCGGGCAACACCGAGGCCAAGGTGCCGGCCCTGAAGGGCGCCAAGGCCCAGAAGCTGAAGCTCGCCAAGGGCGACTCGGCGTCGTTCACCATCAGCTACGTGCGCGGCAAGGCGGGCGACAAGGCCGCGCTGGACGCCAAGACCGTGAAGATCACCCTGCCCGGCACCACCGCCTCCCGAAGCTTCCCCTGGTCCTACGGCCCCGTCGCCACCCAGACCGCGGGCACCGGCCCGAACGCCTCCGTGACGGCCTTCCAACAGGTCGGCGACTGATCGCCAGGGCGGGCTGGCGGGCGCGGGTTCGTGCGGGCCGGGCGGGGTGACGTCGGCTTCGGGTGAGCCAGAAGCGGCGGGAACGGGATGACGCCGGCTTCCGGCGGACCGGCTCCTGAGGCGGGAGCGCGCTGCGGCCGACTTCCGGCGGACCGGCTCCAGAGGCGGGGCGGGCTCACCCCGGCTTCGGTGGGCTCCCCCCGGCCCGTGGCGGGCGGACGTCGAATTCAGGCGGGCTGAGTCCAACCTGGGGCGGGCCGAGTCCATCCTGGGGCTGGCTGCCTTCAGCCTGGGGCGGCCGGCCGCGCGCCCTGCTCTCCGCTGCACCAGCGTCGGATGGGCTCACTCCAAACCAGCGGCGCTGCCATCGGATTCGGGCAGGTCGGCTCCGAACTGCCGCGGGCGCACATCCACTTCGGGCGTGCGCACCAGCCCGGGCGGGCTCACCCGGCTTCGAACAGGCTCACCCCAGCCCGGGCGAGCTCACTCCAGCCCGCGGGCTCACTCCAGTCCGCGGCGTGCCCTGACCTGGGCGCGGTCTGCCGCTCGTGCGCCCTCCGTCCAGCCGGCCGCGTCGGTCACCCCGCGCAGCCGGGTGGTGGTGGTCTCGGGGAACATGCGCTGCAGCCGGTCGGTGACGGCTATCTCCCTGGTGGCGAGGACCGGCAGCAGGTCCTGGCTGACCTGGGTCTCGGCGGCGGCCGCGAGCCGGTCGCCGACCCGGTGGGCGTAGGCGGCCAGGAACGACTGCCGGAAGGTCTTGGTCCGCTTCCGCCCGCCGGCTCTCTGCGCGGCCTCCGCCTTGGTCATCGCGTGCGTGGCCTGCACCAGCAGCGAGGTGTAGAGCAGTTCGACCGCCTCCAGGTCCGCCTCGAAGCCGACGACCGTCGAGAAGCCGAGCGGCTCGTTCCACACCGCGCGGCAGTTGTTCGCGCCGGCCACGGCGTCGAGCAGAACCGCCTTGGCCTGTTCGTACGGCGGCTCCACCCCGATCCGGCAGGCGCCGGGCGCGTCCGGCGCGGGCGCCTCGGCGGCGAGCAGCGCCTCGTCGACGCTGTGCCGCGCCATCAGCTCCTGCGCCTTGGCGCTGAGCGCCTCCGCCTCCTCCGGATACCCGGTCGCCTCGGCCTTGGCGAGCAGCGCGCGGATCCGGGCGAGCATCCGGGAGGCGGCCGGGCCGGCGGCGCGCCGGGGCTCCTCCTCCAGGGGCTCCAGGACGGGCAGGCGCAGCAGCAGGCGGTACAGCTCCAGCGTGGTCGTGGCCTGCGAGAAGCGGTCGGCCTCGCGGACGGGGCCCTCGGGCAGCTCCGCCAGCTGGGCGGTCCAGCGGCGGCCGCGCGGGCGATCCCGCCCGGACTGGGCGCGGATCAGGGCCGCGGCCTGGCGCATATGCGCGTCCTCCAGCTCGCGCCGCACCAGCCGTACGACATCGGCGGGCTGCCAGCCGCGCTGCCAGGCAGTCGCCACGAACTCCTCGCCCCGCCGGGCGAGTTCGGCGTCCGCAGCGGGGTCGGCGGCGAGCAGGGAGGCACCCGTGTCGAGGCCGGTGTCGGTGTCGTCGTAGAGGGCGGCCCGGAAGGCCCTCTCGACCGTGCTGGCAGCGCTGGTCACACCGTCGATCGTGCCATGCCCCGCCGACAGCGGGCCGTCCTTTGTCCACAGGCTGTGGACAAAGGACGGACTCGGGCCGATGGAGGCCGCCCGGTGTGCGAGGGCATGGGGCATGGGGGCGCGGGATGCAGTGGTCGAGACCACGGTAGTTGCCGAGGACAGGGGGGATGCGAGGACGACTGCCGGGCGGGCGGAGCGGTCGGGCCCGGATCGGCGCCACGGCGGGCTCCCGGCGCGGGTGGGCCGCCCGGCGCGCCTGTCCCCCGAACGGGCGCGGCGGCCGGGCGGGGCATTGACCGAGGATCCCGGGCCTCAACGCCGTCGGCCCGCGCACCACTTGGCCGGCGGATCATCTCAGTCCCTGGAATTCCGCCACGCGCGCGTGGGGGCGCGCCAAGCATGGCGGCATGGTGGACACGTCTCTCTACGCGGCGTTCCTGATCGCCGCCTTCGCACTCTGCGTCACCCCCGGACCCGACATGATGTTCATCGTGGCGGTGGGCGGCCGGGGCGGCCCCCTGACGGGGGTGTCGGCCGCCGTCGGAGTCGCCTGCGCCATGCTCGTGCACACGGTCGCCGCGGCACTCGGCCTGTCGGCGCTGTTCCTGACCCTGCCGACGCTCTACGAGGTGCTGCACTGGGCGGGCGCGGCCTACCTGCTGTTCCTCGCGGTCAAGGCGTTCCGGGGCGACGGCGGCCCGGCCGAGACCGAGGCGGCGCAGGGGAACGGGCGCCGCCGGGCGTTCTGGCGCGGCGCCGTCACCAATCTCCTCAACCCCAAGGTGATCCTCTTCAACGTCTCCTTCCTGCCGCAGTTCGTGAACCCCGGCCTGGGGCACGTGCGCGAGCAGTTCCTCGTCCTGGGCTTCACGATCACGGCGATGGGCGTGGTGGTGGACGGCTCGGTCGGACTGCTCTCCGGGAAGCTCGCCTCGCTCCTTCGGCGCAGCCGGCGCCTCGCCCGGGCCCTGGACTACTTCAGCGGAACGGTGTTCGCCGGCCTGGCGGTGCGCCTGGCGGTCGCGCCGAAGTGACCGGCGAACACACCGAAGCACTGTCAACCATCGGTTGACACTCGACGGGGCGCAACTTACGGTTGACACATGGCGACCAACCCGAACATCACGGCATCCGTACGCCTCGACGACCTCATCGAGGCCATCAAGAAGGCCCACAACGAGCCCCTCGAACAGCTCCAGGACGCGGTGATCGCCGCCGACCACCTCGGTGACGTGGCCGACCATCTGATCGGCCACTTCGTCGACCAGGCACGGCGCTCGGGCGCGTCCTGGACCGAGATCGGCCGGAGCATGGGCGTGACCCGACAGGCGGCGCAGAAGCGGTTCGTGCCGAAGGAGTCCACCGACCTCGACCTCAGCCAGGGCTTCAGCCGCTACACCCCGCGCGCGCGGCAGGTGGTCATGGCCGCGCACAGCGAGGCGGTGGCCGCCCGCAACCCCGAGGGCCGCCCCGAGCACCTGGTCCTCGGACTGCTGGCCGAGCCCGAAGGCATCGCCGCGAAGGCGATCACCGCGCAGGGCGTCCCGCTGGACGCCGTGCGGCAGGCCGCGTCCGCCGTGCTGCCACCGGCCGCGGAGGAGGTTCCGGACCTCATCCCCTACGGCCCCGACGCCAAGAAGGTCCTGGAACTCACCTTCCGCGAGGCCCTCCGGCTCGGCCACAACTACATCGGCACCGAGCACATCCTGCTCGCGCTCCTGGAGCACGAGAACGGCCGGGGCGTCCTCAGCGGTCTCGGCATCACCAAGCCCGCGACCGAGGCGTACGTCGCCGAGGTGCTGTCGCTGCTGCTGGAACAGACGAAGGCGGCGGCCACGGCGGCCGAGGCCGCGACGGACGACTCGACCGACGCGAAGGACTGAAACCGCAGGTCAGACCGATTGTCAGACCCGGCTGCCACACTCGCAGTCATGACCGACCGGTGGGCGCTCGCACTGGCCGAGGACAGCGGCGTGGACGTCGCCCCCCTCGGCCCGGACGGCCTGCCCGCCGGGCCGGTGCGGCGGGAGAGCGATCTCGCCGGGGCGGTGCGCAGCCGCCCGGAGGTGACGCGCTGGGTGTGGCGGTCCACCCCCGAGGTCTACCCGCGTCTGCTCGCCACGGGGGTGCGAGTGGAGCGGTGCTACGACATCGAGGACGCCGAGACACTCCTGCTGGGCCACGAGGGCCGGTACGGCGAGCCTCGCTCGGCCGCCGCCGCCCTGGCCCGCCTCCGCGGCGGCCCCGTACCGCCCGACCCGCCCCAGCGCTCGGCCGAACCGGGCGCCCAGTCCCCGCTGTTCGAGCCCACCGGCACCCGCCTGCCCCTGACCGACCTCCTCGCGGTCTACGCCGAGCAGCTCCGGCGGCACGACCGGACGGCCCACCCCGACCGGATGCGGCTGCTCACCGCCGCCGAGTCGGCCGGCATGCTGGTGGCCGCCGAGATGAACCACGCGGGCCTGCCGTGGAGCGCCGAGGTCCACCGCCGCCTGCTGCACGAGCTGCTGGGCGAGCGGTACGCGGGCGGCGGCGAGCCGCGCCGCCTCGCCGAGCTGGCCGACGAGGTCTCCGCCGCCTTCGGCCGCCGCGTCCGCCCCGACCTGCCCGCCGACGTGATCAAGGCCTTCGCCCAGGCCGGCATCAAGGTGAAGTCCACCCGCCGCTGGGAGCTCCGGTCCGTCGACCACCCGGCCGTCGAACCCCTGCTGGAGTACAAGAAGCTGTACCGCATCTGGGTGGCACACGGCTGGTCCTGGCTGCAGGACTGGGTGCGCGACGGCCGCTTCCGCCCAGAGTTCCTCGCCGGCGGCACGGTCACCGGCCGCTGGGTGACCAACGGCGGGGGCGGACTGCAGATCCCCAAGGTGATCCGCCGGGCCGTGGTCGCCGACCCGGGCTGGCGGCTGGTCGTGGCCGACGCCGACCAGATGGAGCCGCGCGTGCTCGCCGCCATCTCCCGCGACCCCGGCCTGATGGAGGTCGCCGGCCGTGCGAGCGACCTCTACCAGTCCGTGTCCGACCGCGCCTTCTCCGGCGACCGCGACCAGGCCAAGATCGCCGTCCTGGGCGCGATCTACGGCCAGACCTCGGGCGACGGCCTGAAGAACCTGGCCGCGCTGCGCCGCCGCTTCCCGAAGGCCGTCGCCTACGTCGACGAGGCGGCCCACGCGGGCGAGGAGGGCCGGCTGGTGCGCACCTGGCTGGGCCGGACCTGCCCGCCGGCCGCCGGATCCGGCGAGGACGCGGCAGGGGAGGCGGGCATCCCCATCGCCGAGGACGACACGGAGGCACAGCCCGACGGCCAGGCCGCCTGGGTCCCCGGCTACGCCTCCACCAACTCCCGGGCGCGGGGCCGCTTCGCGCGGAACTTCGTCGTCCAGGGCAGCGCCGCCGACTGGGCCCTGCTGATGCTCGCCGGGCTCCGCCGGGCCTGCGCGGACCTCAAGGCGGAGCTGGTGTTCTTCCAGCACGACGAGGTGATCGTGCACTGCCCCGCCGACGAGGCCGACGCGGTCGTCCAGGCCATCCGCGCTTCCGCCGACCTCGCCGGCCGGCTGACCTTCGGCGAGACCCCGGTGCGGTTCCCGTTCACGACAGCGGTGGTGGAGTGCTATGCCGACGCCAAATGAGCGCCGTGCCGGAGGCGTCGGCGCAAGGGGTAAGGGGAACTCGCGGCCGGTGTGTGCGGGCGCGTCGTGGCTGGTCGCGCAGTCGCCCGCGCGCCTTCGGGGCGCACGCTGCGCCCAAGGGCTTCCGTCACTTCGCGAGGAGCTCCCGCAGTTCCGCCACGACCGCCTGCTCGTCGGTGCCGTCCAGCGCCGCGAGTGCCGCGCACCAGGCGTCGTGCGCCTCCGTCCGCAGCCCCCGCGCGCTCAGCAGCAGCCCGTGCTGGTGCCGGGCCAGGCCGCCCATGTAGCGGTCGGCGCGGGCGTCGGCCCGGCTCAGCAGCTCGGCGCACTCGCGGCCCGCCCGTTCAATCTCCCCCAGCTGCCGCAGCGCGCGGACCAGGCCGAGCCGGGTCTGGGACTCGCCGTGCCAGTCACCGTGCCCGCCGAGGATCCGCAGGCTCTCCTCGAAGTGCTCCGCCGCGGCCGCCGGTTCGCCGAGGGTGAGATGGGCGTAGCCGATGTTGCAGTGCGCCGAGTGCTGCACGATGACCGCGCCGATCGCGTCCCCGATCGCCAGCGAGCGCCGGTGCTGCTCGATCGCGGCACGCGGGTCGGTGTGCTCGTAGAGGTTGCCGAGGTGGCTGTGGGTGACGGCCTCGCCGTAGGGGTCGTTCAGCCGCCGCGAGTAGGCAAGGCTCTGCCGCAGCGCCTCCTCGGACTCCGTGAACCGCCCGAGCCCCTCCAGCAGCAGCCCCCGGTTGTTCAGGGTGCGCCGGATCCTGGAGACGACGCCGAGCCGCCGCCAGATCTCCAGGGCCTGGTCAGTGAGGGCGAGGGCGTCCTTCTGACGGCCGGTCAGGAAGTGCAGGCCCGCCAGGTCGCCGAGGGCGTACGCCTCGGCCGCCGCGTCCCCGAGCCGCCGCGCCGCCCCGAGCGCGGCCCGCCCCAGCACCTCCATCTCGGCGACCCGGCCGCCGCGCTGGACATAGGGGAAGAGCAGCCGCGCGAGCGTCGAGAGGTGCGCGGCCCGGCGCGGGTCGGACGTGCCCGCGTTGCGTGACACCAGGGCGACGACGTTCTCCAGCTCCACCTCGCCCCAGCCGAAGGCCTGCTCGGCGGACTCGAAGGACGTCAGCGCGGCCACGTCGTCCGTGTGCTCCGGCGGCTGCGCGGAGGTGGGCCGGCGCCGGTCCTCCTGGTCGATCCCGGGCTCCACGATCGCCTCCAGCAGCCGTTCGGCCACGGCGGCGTACCAGCGCAGGGCGATCAGGTCGGGAGTGGGCGCGGCGGCGAGGCCGGTCCGCCGGCCGGCCTCCCCCTGCGTACCCGGGCCCGGCTCGGTGTCCGCGTCCGGAAGGTGGCCCGGCGCTCCCGTGCCGGTGCCCTTCCCCGCGTCCGCCAGTTCGCGGGCGAAGTCGCGGACCAGGTCGTGCGGGGCGTAGCGGCCGTAGGTGGTCTCCTCCAGGAGGGCGACGTCGACCAGGCGGTCCAGGGCCGCCTCGGCGCGCCGGGCGTCGGTGCCGGTGAGTCGGGCGATCAGCGGGGCGCCGTACGTCGGCAGGTCCAGCGCGCCGATGCGGCACAGCGCGAGGGCCGCGTCCCGGTCCGCCTCGCGCTCGGCGGCGGCGAGCGCGTCGTGGGCGACGGCCAGGGACCGCCGGACGCTCAGGTCGTCGTACTCGAGATGGCACAACCGGCCGCCGGTCTCGGCGAGTTGGCTGGCCAGCACATCCGGGGTGAGGGCGCGGCGGGCGGCGAGCCGGGCGGCCACGACGCGCAGCGCCAGCGGCAGCCGGCCAGTCAGCTCGACCAGCGGGTGGCCGGCGTCCAGCCCCTCGCGTCCGCTCACCGCGCGCAGCAGTGCCGCGCTGTCCTCGCCGGTCAGCGGCGCGAGCGGGAAGCGCCTGGCGCCGTCGAGGGCGGTCAGCGGCGAGCGGCTGGTGACGATCACCGCGCAGCCGGGCCCGGCCGGCAGCAGGGGGCGTACCTGGGCCGCGTTCGCCGCGTCGTCCAGCACCAGCAGGACGCGGGCCGGGGCGAGCAGCGAGCGCAGCAACGCGGCGGCCGCGTCCGGGTGTTCGGGGATGTTGCGGGGCTCGGCGCCCAGGTCCCGGAGCAGTGCGGCGAGCGCCTGGACGGAGCTGAGCGGGGTCATGCCGGGGGTGGCGCCGTGCAGGTTGACGTACAGCTGCCCATCGGGGAAACGTTCCCGCAGCTCATGGGCCACGGCCAGGGCGAGCGCGCTCTTGCCGACGCCCGCCATACCGCTGATCACGGCGATGGCCGGAGCCGGGACGGGCGGCTCGGTGAGCGCCCGCCGCAGCTCGCCGCGGACATCGACGCGGCCGGTGAAATGGGCTGGCGGCGGCGGGAGTTGCGCGGGCCGCAGGGTCTGCCGGGCGTCCGGCGCGGCACAGCCCTCGTGCGGAACCGGCGTTTCGGCTTCCTCCTCGGCGGCGCCCTCCAGGTGACCGGCGCGCACGGGCCGGTGGTCGCCCTCCGGGCCCCGCCGACGGCCGTCGCGCTCCGCGTCGGCCCCCTGCCGCTCCTCGTCACTCCCTCGCAGCACCTCGACATGGGCCTCGCGAACCGCCGGGCCGGGTTCGATGCCGAGTTCCTCGATGAGGCGGGCGCGCAGATCACGGTGGACGGCGAGGGCCTCGGCCTGACGGCCGGTGCGGTGCAGGGCGAGCATCAGCTGACGGTGGTACGCCTCGCGCAGCGGATACTCGGCGACCAGCGCCGCGAGCTCGGGGACGATCCCACCCAACCGTGCGGCGCCGAGGGCGAGTTCGGCGTCGTAACGCCACTCCAGCAGGAGCAGCCGGGCCTCCTCCAGGCGCTGTACCAGGGCATAACCGCCGAGGTCGGCGGGGAGTCCGCTGAGCGGGGTGCCGCGCCAGAGCGCGAGCGCGGCCGTGCAGGCCCGTACGACGCCCGGCCAGTCCCGCCGCGCGTGCGCGGCTCGCGCCTCGGCGACCCGGGCGTCGAAGACGTGCACGTCCAACTCGCCCTGGTCGACGCGCAGTACGTATCCCGGTGGTACGGCCCTGAGCCGGTCGGGGTCGTCCAGGAGCCGGCGCAGCCGGGTGACGTGGTTGTGCAGGGACGCCTGCGCGGAGACGGGCGGCGCCCCGCCCCACAGGGCGTCCTTCAGCGACTCCACCGACACCACCCGGCCCGGCTCCAGCAGCAGAGCGGCCAGCAGTGCGCGCACCTTGGGGCTGCCGATGGCACGGACGGCGTTGTCGGGGGTGCCGCGGTGGAGCGCGCCCTCGAAGGCGGGGTCGTGGGGAGGGGTGTCGTCCCGCGTGCCGTCGGCGTTGTTCCTGGTGGCGCGGAGGACGCCGTCGGCGGCGAAGGCGTCGGAAGGGGCGCGGGGGCTCTCGTACGAGATCCCGAACGGCTGTCGGTCATACAGGGCCGGCGGCCCCAGCAGTCCGAACCGCAGCTCGCACCGCCGCATCACGCCGCTCCACTGCCTTCCCGCGCGGTCGGGGCCGACCGTGCTCCGCGACGAGCCCGTGCCCGCCGCTCCCTGCGAGCCTGTGCCCGCGGTCCCCTGGCGGAATTCCGCCCTGTCCACAACGGTTTCCCGCCACCTTCTGCCGTCCGGACCAGCCCGGGATCGGCCCGTCCGAGGGCCTGTTTCGGATACCGTCGGCGAGTTCCGGCCAACGGCTTCGCCAGCTACCGACGAACCGTTGGCCACATGTTAGCGATCCGTTGGTGAATCCTGATGTGATCATTTGCATCGGATCTGGCCCGACGGCGCGCGCGCATGTCGCGTAACTCGGGGGAGTGTCGCCGTAGGCCGGATCCGGGGACGCAAGGGGCCCCGGTCGGCGGAGGTGAACGCCCGGGGCCCCGTCCCGTTCCCGCCTCCGCGCCCCGTTCGCACCGGTCAGGCGATCGACGGAGGCACCCGCGCCCCGCGCCCACGTCGGCATCACCGGCGAGGGCGCCGAGCAGGTCCCATCGAAAGGGCCCGGCACCTCACCCCACCGCCAGATGCCCCGCGCCTCAGATCACCGGCGGACGTCCCAGCCGGGCGAGTCGCCACACCGTCCGCCAGCGCATGGGCCGACGCCCGCCGGCCGGCTTCCGCAGCCCCTCGACGAACCCGCCGAACCACGCCTTCAGCCCCGCCGTGGAGCGCGTACGGGCGAGGGTGAGCAGCGTCCACACCCCGAGGTGCACGGGGATCAGCGGCAACGGCAGCCGGCGCCGGACGAGCCAGACGCGGTTGCGGGCGTTGACGCGGTAGTAGATGGCGTGCCGGGCCGGCGAGGTCTTGGGGTGCTGGAGCAACAGCTCGGGGGCGTAGAGGATCTTCCAGCCGGCGTCGGCGGCGCGCCAGGCGAGGTCGGTCTCCTCGTGCGCGAAGAAGAACTCGGCGGGCCAGTCCCCGGTCTCGGCCAGCATCGCCATGCGCAGGGCGTGCCCGCCGCCGAGGAACCCGGTGACGTAACCACCGCGCAGGGGATCGGACTTGCCGACGCGGGGCACGTGCCGCTGCTGGGACTCGCCGTGCTCGTCGGCGATGCGGAAGCCGACGATGCCGAGGCGCGGGTCGGCGGCGTACAGGTCCCGGACGCGCCGCAGCACATCGGCGTCGACGAGCAGCCCGTCGTCGTCCAGTTCCACGACGACGTCGATGTCGCCGTACTCCCGCAAGCGGGCGAGGGCGACGTTCCGGCCGCCCGGGCAGCCGAGGTTCTCCTCCACGTCGATGGTGGTGACCTCGCCGGGCAGGGAGAGCCGGCGGGCGAACTCGGGCAGCCGGCAGCCGTTGCCGACGATCACGATGCGGGCGGGGGCGAGGTCCTGCTTGGCCACGGACTCCAGCAGGGCGTCGACCTCGGCGGGCCGGTTGCCCATGGTCACCACGGCTACGGCGATCCTCGGCTCCACCACGTCCCTCACCCCATCCGGCCGACGGCGGCGCCGCACCCTGACCACGCGGCGCCCACCGTTCACCAAGATGTTGCCTCAGATCCGCGGGTTCACCGGACCCTGATTCACTTTGCGGCCCCTTTACGGTGCTTTTGTCCCGGCATTTCCTCGGCTTCGAATACCGCCCATGACACCGGCGCCGCACCGCCGATCGGCGACGCGGAACTCCCCGGAGCAGACCCCCACGGTTCGATGTGCCACTCAAATGCAGGGGACGTCGGCGAAGCCCGGGTAATAGAAGCGCCCGGCCGGACCGGCGCTGTGGATGCAGCGGTCGAGGTGGGGACTCTGGGGCTTCGGGCTCTCGGTGGCGGCGGTCGCGGTCGGAGCGACGAGGACGATCGCCCCAAGGATCATTGCCGCCACCGCCGATTTCTTGCCCGGCATGCGCCTCCGGAACGTCTTCATTGCCGCCCTCCTTCGGGCCGAGACGGGAGCGCCGCGCGGTTCACAGGGCGACGGTTCGGCGCTCGTGATTCCGCTTATCGTCATATGCCGCAGACATAACGTCAACACCCAAATCTGGACACTCCACCCCAAAAGCAAAGCGCAATGGACACACGGGTGCCCGCAGGGCCCCTGCTCCTCACCGCCGTCGCATCCGCTGAACGCAAAAGCCCAGCTCAGATGCTGTCTGAGCTGGGCTTTGAATGGAGCCGCCTTCGGGATTCGAACCCGAGACCTACGCATTACGAGTGCGTTGCTCTGGCCATCTGAGCTAAGGCGGCGCGCCGTCCGCACCATGGTGCGATCGGCAACATCGGTAAGTCTACACAGTTTCTGGGGGTGCTCCGACCACACCCCGGAAGCGCGGGCTCCGGGTCGGGCGGCAGGGCCGCGGCAGGGGCTATGAGCAGCGCTTTCCCTCGGCGGGCGGGGTGCCGTGGAGCAGGTAGGTGTTGATCGCCGTGTCGATGCAGGTGCTGCCGCGGCCGTAGGCGGTGTGGCCGTCGCCGACGTACGTCAGGAGGCGGCCCGAGGAGAGCTGGTGGGCCAGGGACTGGGCCCAGTGGTAGGGGGTCGCGGGGTCGCGGGTGGTGCCGACCACCACGATCGGCGCCGCGCCCTTCGCCTCGATGCGGTGTGGCTCACCCGTGGCCTTCACCGGCCAGTACGCGCAGTTCAGCGAGGCCCAGGCCAGGCCGTCGCCGAAGACCGGGGACGCCTTCTCGAAGGCGGGCAGGGACTTGTCGACCTGCTCGGGACCGGTGAAGGCCGGCGGCAGGTCCAGGCAGTTCACGGCCGCGTTGGCCATCATCAGGTTGCTGTAGTGGCCGTCGGCGTCACGTTCGTAGTAGCTGTCGGACAGCGCGAGCAGGCCCGCGCCGTCGTTCTTCTTCATCGCCGAGGTCAGCGCCTCGCGCAACTGCTCCCAGGTGCCCTGGTCGTACATCGCCGCGATCACCCCGGTCATGGCCAGCGACTCGCCCAGTTTGCGGCCGTCCGCATCGCCCGCCGGGATAGGGCGCGCGTCCAGTTTCCGGAAGAACGCCCTGAGGTGGTCGCCGACCTGCGCCGGCGTGGTGCCCCTGCCGCCGAGCGGGCAGTCGGAGTGCCGTACGCAGTCCTTCGCGAACGCCTGGAACGCCGTCTCGAAGCCGGCCGTCTGGTCCAGGTTCATCTGCCGGGCGTCCACGGACGGGTCCAGTGCGCCGTCCAGGACCATCCGGCCGACGCGGTCCGGGAACAGGCCCGCGTACGTCGCCCCGAGGAAGGTGCCGTACGACGCCCCCACGTAGTTCAGTTTCGGATCACCCAGCACCGCCCGCAGGATGTCCATGTCGCGCGCCGCCTCGACGGTGGAGACGTGCCGCAGCACCCGCGCCGAGTGCGCCCCGCAGCTCTCCGCGAACTTCTTGTCCGCCGCGGCCAGCGCGTTCTGCTCCCGCTGGTCGTCGGGGGTCAGATCCGTCTGCGTGTACGCGTCCATCTGGCGGCCGTCGAGGCACTCCACGGGCTCGCTGCGGGCCACGCCCCGCGGGTCCACCGCGACCATGTCGTAGCGGGCACGGACGTCGGCCGGGTAGCCGATGCCCGCGTAACTCTGGAGGTAGCCCACCGCCGAGCCGCCGGGGCCGCCCGGGTTGACCAGCAGCGAACCGAGCGGCCTGCCCTTGCCGGTGGCCGGCTTGCGGGCGACGGCCAGCCGGACGTCGCCCGCACCGGGGTGGGCGTAGTCCAGCGGGGCCTTCATCGTCGCGCACTCGAATCCAGAGGTACCGCAGCTGTGCCACTGCAGCCGCTGGGAGTAGTACGACGACAGCGCCGACGGCGTCGCAGGCGGCAGCGCAGCCAGCACCGCGTCCGCCGCACCGCCGCCCGAGGTCGAGCTCCCGGAGGAGCAGGCGGACACGAGCAGGGCGGCGGCCGCGAACAGGGCGGCCGTGAGGCGAGTCGTCGTCCGGGAACGGGCGCCCCGGGTCCGGCGGAGGGATGGCCTGGTGTGCATCAAGCGAGCGTAACGCTGTGCGATGCCCCGGACGCGTTGTGTAGCGATTGTGGCCTCGTACGGGGGACAACGGCGGCGGTGTCTTGGCAGGGACATCATCGGTCGGCCTCCCGGCCTTCGTGTTCAGCCCACCCGTGAGAGCTTCAGCCCGCCGCGAGAGCTTCGGATCCCCCACCGGGGTCTCAGCCCGCCCGCAGCGCCATCGTCATCGCCTCCACCGCCAGCAGCGGGGCCACGTTGCGGTCCAGGGCCTCGCGGCAAGCGGCGATCGCCTCGATGCGGCGGAGCGTGGATTCCGGGCTGCTGCCGCGTGCCAGCCGCTCCAGGGCGTCCTCGGCGTCCTCGTTGGCGATCGCCACGCGGGAGCCGAGCTGGAGGGCGAGGACGTCGCGGTAGAAGGCGGTGAGGTCGCCTAGGGCGATGTCGAGGCTGTCGCGCTGCGTGCGGGTTCTGCGGCGCTTCTGCATGTCCTCCAGGTCCTTCATCACGCCGGCCGTGCCGCGCGGCAGCCGGCCGCCCTGAGTCGCGCCCAGCGCCGCCTTCAGCTCCTCGGCCTCCTTGCCGTCCATCTCCTCGGCGAGCTGCTTGGCGTCCTCGGCGGCCGCGTCGACCAGTTCCTGGGCGGCCCTGAGGCAGGCCCCGACCTCGTCGAGGCGCAGGGGCAGCTTGAGGACGGCCGCGCGGCGCTCACGGGCCGACGGATCGGTGGCCAGGCGCCGGGCCCGGTCGACGTGGCCCTGGGTGGCGCGGGCGGCGGTCGCCGCGACCTCGGGTTCGATGCCGTCGCGCCGTACGAGCATGTCGGCGATCGCGTCCACGGACGGCGTGCGCAGGTTCAGGTGGCGGCAGCGGGAGCGGATCGTCGGCAGGACGTCCTCGACGGAGGGGGCGCACAGCAGCCAGACCGTGCGGGGGGCGGGCTCCTCCACGGCCTTGAGGACGGCGTTGGCCGACTTCTCGTTCAGCCGCTCGGCGTCCTCGACCAGGATGATCTGCCAGCGGCCGTTCGCCGGGGAGGTGAACGACTTGCGGACCGTGTCCCGCATGTCCTTGACCAGGATCTCGGAGCCCACGGCGGCCACCGAGGTGACGTCCGCGTGGGTGCCGAGCAGCGCGGTGTGGCAGCCGTCGCAGAAGCCGCAGCCGGGGGCTCCGCCGAGGGCGCGGTCGGGGCTCACGCACTGCAGGGCGGCGGCGAAGGCCCTGGCCGCCTGGTTACGGCCGGCTCCCGGCGGGCCGGTGAACAGCCAGGCGTGCGTCATCTTCGACGCCTCGGGCAGCGGCTGGTCGGCCGCGGCGGCCGTGACGAGGGCGTCGGCGTCCCGCGCGGCCGCGTCGAGCACCGCGCTCACCTTCTCCTGCCCGACGAGGTCGTCCCATACGGTCATGGGTCACGCCGCCCTTCCGTCACACTCCGCGTTCCTGCCCTCCATTGTGCGGGCGGCCACTGACAACGCGGTCCGGCCGACGGTCCGGTGATCCCGGCCGGACCTTTCGGCACGGGTGCGCAAAGGCGGGGGCGGCGCCGGTCGCTGCTTCGACCTGCGCCGCCCTGAGCCCGTACTTCCGGTGGCCGCGAGAGACCGGTCCCTCAGCCGCGCCGGCCGCGGCCCCTGCGGCCCTGCTCCTCGTCGTGGTCGCCGTACTCCCGCTCGTCGTACGAGCCCAGCAGCTCGTCCGCCAGCGACGGCAGGTCGTCCAGCGGGGTCTCCTCGGCCCAGTCGGAACGCGGCCGGCGGCGGGGGTTGCCGTCGGCGTCGAGCTGCGGCATCTCGCGCGTACGGTCCTCGGAACCGTCGGGGCCGGCGGCGGGCCGCTCGTCCCGGAAGAAGCCGGGCGGCACCCGGCCCGCCGGGTCGTCACCCGGTACGGGCGGCAGTACGGCCGTCTCGTCGGCCGCACCCGGAACCACCGGCGGCAGCACCGCGGTCTCGTCCGCCGCACCAGGAACCGGCGGCAGCACCGCCGTCTCGTCCGCCGCACCCGCGACCGGCGGCTGCGGCAGCTCGGTCGTCACATCGGCGTCGGTGCCGTGTGCGTCCGGCTTGACCACCGGGGTGGGAACCGTCGCCGCGTCCGGGGCCGGGCCCGGCGCGGCCTGCAGGGGTGTGCTGGACCGGCGGGCCGCCGTGTCGGCCGCCGCCGCTGCCTCGGCCGCCTGCCGGCGGGCCTCC
This sequence comes from Streptomyces sp. NPDC050743, assembly GCF_044456925.1. NCBI lineage: Bacteria > Bacillati > Actinomycetota > Actinomycetes > Kitasatosporales > Streptomycetaceae > Streptomyces > Streptomyces sp. NPDC050743. Next base: position 63,118 of record NZ_JBITGJ010000013.1, on the reverse strand, counting down.
TCGGCGCGCAGCAGCGCCTCCTCGGCCTTGCGCTGCTTCTCCAGGCGGCGCGCTTCCTCTTCCGCGCGCAGCCGGGCCTGCCGGGCCTCTTCCTCGGCGCGCAGCCGGGCCTCCTCCTCGGCCTGCCTGCGGTGCCGCTCCTCCTCGGCCCTGCGGCGGGCCTCCTCCTCGGCGCGGGCCTTCTCCTCGGCGAGCAGCCGCTGCCGCTCCTCCTCGGCGCGCCGGGCCGCTTCGGCCGCCCGCTGCCGGGCCTCCTCCGCCTGCCGTTCGGCCTCGCGGCGCTGCGCCTCCTCCAGCTCGCGGCGCTTGCGTTCCTCCTCCTCGGCGCGCAGCCGGGCCAGCTCCTCCTGGCGCTCGCGCTCCAGGCGCTCCTCCTCGGCCTTGCGCGCGGCCTCTTCCTCGGCCTTGCGGCGGGCCTCCTCCTCGGCCTTCTTCCGCGCCTCCTCCTGGGCCTTGATCTCGGCCTCGGACAGGGGCAGCACGGTGTCGAGCCGGTGCCGGATCACCGTGGTGACGGCCTCGGGTTCCTGACCGGCGTCCACGACCAGATAGCGGCCGGGGTCGGCTGCGGCCAGCGTGAGGAAACCGGAACGCACGCGCGCGTGGAACTCCGCCGGCTCCGACTCCAGCCGGTCCGGCGCCTCGGTGAACCGCTCGCGGGCGGCCTCCGGGGAGACGTCCAGCAGGACCGTCAGGTGCGGGACGAGCCCGTTGGTCGCCCAGCGGTTGATGCGGGCGATCTCGGTCGGGGACAGATCGCGGCCGGCGCCCTGGTAGGCGACGGACGAGTCGATGTAGCGGTCGGAGATGACCACGGCGCCGCGCTCCAGGGCGGGGCGTACGACGGTGTCGACGTGCTCGGCCCGGTCGGCGGCGTACAGCAGCGCCTCCGCGCGGTGGGACAGGCCCGCCGAGGACACGTCCAGCAGGATCGAGCGCAGCCGCTTGCCGACGGGTGTGGCCCCCGGCTCGCGGGTGAGCACGACCTCGTGGCCCTTGGCCCGGATCCACTCGGCGAGGGCCTCGGCCTGGGTGGACTTGCCGGCGCCGTCGCCGCCTTCGAGGACGACGAAGAACCCGCCGGCCGCGGGTGCCTCGACGGGGTCGTCGCCGCCGAGCAGGGCGTCCTTGAGGTCCTGGCGCAGCGGGATGCCGGAGCGGTCGTCGGCCTTGGCCAGCACCAGGACGGCCAGCGGCAGCAGAAGCGCGCCGACCAGCATCAGCGTGAAGGAGGCGCCGCCGTGCGCGAAGACGAACTTGCCGTTCTCCAGCCGGTGCCGGCCGATCAGCCCGGCGACCACGGGCGCGATCAGGGCGCCGAGCGCTATGAAGACCCGGACGACCGCGTGGAGGTGCTCGGTGACGCGCGTCCTGCGGTAGTCCTCGGTCTCCTGGTCGAGCAGGGCGTGCCCGGTGTTCGCGGCCACGCCCGCGGTGACGCCGGCCAGCGTGACGATCAGCAGGACCGTGGTGACGTCCGGGACCAGCCCGGCGGCCAGCAGGGCGATGCCGGTGAAGGCGATCGCGAGGGCGAGCAGCCGACGGCGCGAGAGCGAGGGCAGCAGCGCGGGGGCCGTACGGATGCCGACAGCGACACCGCCGGTCAGGCCCAGCACCAGCAGGCCGTACAGGACCGGGCCGCCGCCCAGGTCGGTGGCGTGCAGCACGCACACCGAGACGGCCGCCGCGATGGCTCCGGCGACCGCGGCGCAGGCCGGGACGAGCAGCGGGATCGCACCCGTACGGCCCTTGTCGACGCCGGTGCCGGTACGCGGGCGGCGCAGGCCCTCCAGCGGGGACCGCGCGCGCGGAGTGCGTGCGTCGGGCAGCTCCAGGAAGGTCAGCACGGACAGGGAGGCGGCGAACAGGCCGGCCGCCACATACGCGCCGAGGGCCGCTTGGTGCTGGTCGAACCAGGGCACGCCGGTGCCCAGCAGGTTGTTGAGCAGGGCCGCGACGACCAGCGCGGCGGCGGCCAGCGGGACGGCCAGGAAGCTGGTGCGCAGCGAGAGACGGCGCAGGGCGTCCATGTGGTCCGGCAGCGGCCGTACGGTGGCGCCCTCCGGGGGCGGGCCGGGCAGCAGGGCCGGGGCCGCGCTCTCCCGGCACACCGTCCACAGGCGCTCGGCCACGCCGGTGACGAAGGCCGCGACCAGCAGGAGGGCCAGCGCGTTGTCCGGCGTCCAGTCGATCCACAGGGGCGCGACGATCAGCAGCGCGGCGCGCACGCCGTCGGCGCCGACCATGGCCCAGCGGCGGTCGAGGGGGCCCTCCTGGGCGGTGAGCGAGTTCAGCGGGCCGAGGAGGACCGCGCCGAACAGCAGCGCGGCGAGGACGCGCGCGGCGAAGACCGTCGCCACTGCGAACGCCACACCCCGGTATCCACCGCCGAACGCGCCCTGGGCGATCGCCGCCTGGAGGGCGAGGACCACCAGGACCAGGAGGGCGAGGGTGTCGCCGACACCGCTGACCAGCTGCGCGCTCCACAGGCGCCGCAGCTCCGGTCGGCGCAGCAGGGAACGGACGGCGCGCTCGCGGGAGTCCGCGACCAGGGCGTCGTCCGGGGCTGTGGTGGGGGCCGTTGGCTGCTCGGCTCGCGTCATGCGTTCAGCCTATCCGGAGGCACCGACACCACACCTCGCCGCCGCTGGCATGGGCACGCCCCGACACCAAAGTGATGCCGGGCCGTTCGCTCCGCGAAGCCGGAAGGCGCCGGAGGCGAGTCTTCTCCCCCGCCCTGGGGCGGGCCGACCGTCCGTCCGGGCGACGGCGGGCGGCGCTCCGGGCGGGAAGCCATGGGCACCCGGAGTGCGAAGCCGTGGGCGCCCGGAGCGCGAAGCCGCCGATCCTCCGCCCCGGGAGCCGTGGGTGCCGGAGCGGAGAACCGCCGAGCCCTGTCCCGGAAGAGGTGTCAGTCCTCCGTGCCGGACGCCGGGGCCTTGGAAGCGGTCGCCTTCTTGGCCGTCGTCTTCTTCGCCGTGGTCTTCTTCGCGGCCGCGGTCGTCTTCTTCGCCGCCGTCTTCTTGGCGGCGGTCTTCTTCGCCGGGGCCGCCTTCTTGGCCGGGGCCTTCTTCGCGGTCTTCTTGGCGGGCCCCTTCGCGCGCTTCTCGGCGAGCAGCTCGAAGCCGCGCTCCGGGGTGATCGCCTCGACGCTGTCGCCGGAGCGCAGGGTCGCGTTGGTCTCGCCGTCGGTGACGTACGGGCCGAAGCGGCCGTCCTTGACCACGACCGGCTTGCCGGAGACCGGGTCCTCGCCCAGCTCCTTCAGCGGCGGCTTGGCGGCGGCCCGACCACGCTGCTTCGGCTGGGCGTAGATCGCCTGGGCCTCCTCCAGCGTGATGGTGAAGATCTGGTCCTCGGACTGCAGCGAGCGCGAGTCCGTGCCCTTCTTCAGATACGGGCCGTAGCGGCCGTTCTGCGCGGTGATCTCCTGGCCGTCGGCGTCCGTGCCGACGATCCGCGGCAGCGACATCAGCTTCAGGGCGTCGTCGAGCGTCACCGTGTCGAGCGACATCGACTTGAACAGCGAGGCCGTGCGCGGCTTGACCGCGTTCTTGCCGGTCTTCGGGGTGCCCTCGGGGAGGACCTCCGTGACGTACGGGCCGTAGCGGCCGGCCTTGGCGACGATCGCGTGGCCGGTGGCCGGGTCGGTGCCCAGCTCGAAGTCGCCGCTGGGCTTGGCCAGCAGCTCCTCGGCCAGCTCGACGTTCAGCTCGTCCGGCGCCAGGTCGTCCGGGATGTCGGCGCGCTGGTGCTGCTCGGTGTCCTTCTCGCCGCGCTCGATGTAGGGGCCGTAGCGGCCGACGCGGAGCACGATGTCGTTGCCCACCGGGAACGACGACACCTCGCGCGCGTCGATCGCGCCCAGGTCGGTCACCAGCTCCTTGAGGCCGCCGAGGTGGTCCCCGTCGCCGTTGCCGGCGTCGGCCGCGCCGCCCGTGGCCGTGCCCTCACCGAAGTAGAACCGCTTCAGCCACGGCACGGCCTGCGCCTCACCGGCCGCGATGCGGTCGAGGTCGTCCTCCATCTTGGCGGTGAAGTCGTAGTCGACGAGCCGCCCGAAGTGCTTCTCCAGGAGGTTGACGACGGCGAAGGACAGGAAGGACGGCACGAGTGCCGTGCCCTTCTTGAAGACGTAGCCGCGGTCGAGGATCGTGCCGATGATCGACGCGTACGTCGACGGGCGGCCGATCTCGCGCTCTTCCAGCTCCTTGACCAGCGAGGCCTCGGTGTAGCGGGCCGGGGGCTTGGTGGCGTGGCCGTCGACCGTGATCTCCTCGGCGGACAGCGCGTCGCCCTCGGCGACCTGCGGCAGCCGGCGCTCGCGGTCGTCCAGCTCGGCGTTCGGGTCGTCGGCACCCTCGACGTAGGCCTTCAGGAAGCCGTGGAAGGTGATCGTCTTGCCGGAGGCGCTGAACTCGACGTCCCGGCCGTCAGCGGCGGTGCCGCCGATCTTCACGGTCACGGAGTTGCCGGTCGCGTCCTTCATCTGGGAGGCGACGGTCCGCTTCCAGATCAGCTCGTAGAGCTTGAACTGGTCGCCGGTCAGGCCGGTCTCGGCGGGAGTGCGGAAACGGTCACCCGAGGGGCGGATCGCCTCGTGGGCCTCCTGCGCGTTCTTGACCTTGGCGGCGTAGGTGCGCGGCTGCGGGGGCAGGTAGTCGGCGCCGTACAGCTGCGTGACCTGGGCGCGGGCCGCGGCGATCGCGGTGTCGCTCAGCGTCGTGGAGTCCGTACGCATGTACGTGATGTAGCCGTTCTCGTACAGCTTCTGCGCGATCTGCATGGTCGCCTTCGCGCCGAAGCCGAGCTTGCGGCTGGCCTCCTGCTGCAGCGTCGTCGTACGGAACGGGGCGTACGGCGAGCGGCGGTACGGCTTGGACTCGACGGACCGCACGGAGAAGCGGGTGTTCTCCAGGGCGGCGGCGAGGGCGCGGGCGGTCGCCTCGTCGAGGTGGAGGGTGTTCTCGCCCTTGAGCCGTCCCACGGAGTCGAAGTCGCGGCCCTGCGCGATCCGCCTGCCGTCGACGGTCTGCAGGCGGGCGACCAGCGACGACGGGTCCGACGGATCCCCCGCGCGGCCGGTCGAGAAGGTGCCCGTCAGGTCCCAGTACTCGGCGGAGCGAAAGGCGATCCGCTCGCGTTCCCGCTCGACGACGAGACGCGTGGCGACGGACTGCACACGGCCGGCCGACAGGCGCGGCATGACCTTCTTCCACAGGACCGGCGAGACCTCGTAGCCGTAGAGGCGGTCGAGGATGCGGCGGGTCTCCTGGGCATCGACCAGCTTCTGGTTGAGCTGGCGCGGGTTGGCGACGGCCTCGCGGATCGCGTCCTTGGTGATCTCGTGGAAGACCATCCGCTTGACGGGGATCTTCGGCTTGAGGACCTCCTGGAGGTGCCAGGCGATCGCCTCGCCCTCCCGGTCCTCATCGGTGGCGAGGAACAGCTCGTCGGAGTCCTTCAGCAGGTCCTTGAGCTTCTTGACCTGTGCCTTCTTGTCGGCGTTGACCACATAGATCGGCTGGAAGTCATGGTCGACGTCCACACCGAGGCGGCGTACCTCGCCGGTGTACTTCTCCGGCACCTCCGCGGCGCCGTTGGGGAGGTCGCGGATGTGCCCGACGCTCGCTTCGACGACGTAGCCGGGGCCGAGGTAGCCCTTGATCGTCTTCGCCTTGGCAGGCGACTCGACGATGACGAGTCGGCGGCCGCCCTGTGCGGTCTCGCTGGTCGGGGACAACTTCGCTCTTCTCTCCGGTCGACGCTGGGGCCTCCCCAGGGCTTCTCCCGGGGTCGCGGCGTGCTGGGACGTGTGACGCTGCGGAGTGTGACGGTACATCCCGCCCCCGTGTCAAACGGGAAAAGCCCACAACGGCCACTCGAACGGTAACCCGACTACCGCCATTCCTGCCGCCCGGACTACCGGGTACCCACCCGAGGCATGTCCGGAGCGTGACGCTCCCCTTACTTTCGCGGCCCTCTCGACGCCGCGCGCCCGCCGACGTCAGAGGCGGCTCAGGCAGTACCCGCCGAGGGCCAGCGCGACCGTCCCGGCCACGCTCGCGAGGGCCACCGATGCGACCTGGTTCACACCGTGGGCCACCGGCTCGCGGCGCCTGAGACGGGTACCGGTCCAGGTCAGCAGGGCGCCTCCGAACAGGGCGAACACCATTCCCGCGAAGATCGCCGGCCCGCTCTCCATCCCCCGCCCACCTCTTCCGTGCCGTCCGGCTCTGCCCGCGCCGGGAGACTGGCAGGCACGGGAGACGAGCAGGGGACGGACGGACGACGTCGAGGTGAACGACAGGTCGGCGTGAATCGCACACGTGACCGACCAGCGACCCGGACGGATGTCACATCCATATTTTTCCGGCCGTTTTCGCGACACCGGCGCGCCAGGGCAGCGGGACGGGCATGTCCACGGCTGCGGCATGGGCGCGTCACGACACCGCCGACGGCCCGCCACCCGGCCCGTGCCACCGGCATACGACGATGATCCGGGCGCGGCCACGAGGCCATCGGGGTACCGCTACGGCCGCACCGGTACCCGGCGTACCTCAGGCGGCCCACGCCGCCGAGCCCACCGCAGGCCGGACCGGCCGCAGCATTCTGTCGCCGCGCCCGGCTCGGTCAGTGCGCCGGCTCGAGGAAGCCCTGCTCCACCAGCAGGCGGATCTGGGCCGGCGTGCGGTCGCGGAGCACCACCGGGTCCTCGTCCATGAGCTGGGCGATGGCGTCGAGGATGCGACCCGCGCTGAGGGTGCCGTCGCAGACGCCCGCGAACCCGGCGCCGACCGTGTCCACCTTGGTGGCCCGGCGCATCCCGCGGTGCTGGCGCAGCACCACATGCTCCGGGTCCTCGGCGCCGGGCAGCCCGACCTGCTCCTGGACCACCTCGGCAGCGAGCTTGAAGTGGCTGTCGAGGAGCGCCGCGTCGTCGTTCTGCCGGAGATAGTCGAGACGCTCGAAGTGGGCGCGGATGGTGGCCCCGAGGGGCTGCTCGACCGGGTGCGGCCACTCCTCCACCGTGATGACGGGCTCGGCGGAACCCGTCCGGCGCAGGGTGATCCAGCCGAAGCCGACCGCCTTGACCTTGCGCGCCTCGAACTCGTCGAGCCAGGCGTCGTACCGCGCCTGGTAGTCCGCCGGGTCCCCGCGGTGGTCACCGGCGTCCCTCAGCCACAGCTCGGCGTACTGCGTGACGTCCTGTACCTCGCGCTGCACGATCCAGGCATCGCACCCGCGCGGCACCCACGACCTGAGTCTGTCCTGCCAGTCCTCCCCCGCTACGTGCTGCCAGTTGGCGAGGAACTGCGCGAACCCGCCCTCGTTCAGCCGTTCCCCCGCCTGCTGAACGAGCGAGCGGCACAGATCGTCCCCGCCCATGCCACCGTCCCGGTACGTCAGCCGGGCACCGGGCGAGATGACGAAAGGCGGGTTGGAGACGATCAGGTCGAAGGTCTCGTCGTCCCGGACCGGCTCGAACAGCGAACCCTCGCGCAGGTCGGCGGCGGGCGCGCCGGAGAGCGCGAGCGTGAGCGCGGTGATGTGCAGGGCGCGCGGGTTGAGGTCGGTCGCCGTCACGCGCGTGGCGTGCCGCGTGGCGTGCAGCGCCTGGATGCCGGAACCGGTACCGAGGTCCAGGGCGGAGGCCACGGGGGTACGCACGGTGATGCCGGCGAGTGTCGTGGACGCGCCGCCGACGCCCAGGACGACGCCCTCGTCGCGCTGTCCGATGCCGCCGGCCCCGCCGACCGCGCAGCCCAGGTCGGAGACGATGAACCAGTCCTCGCCATCGGGGCCGCCGTAAGGGCGCACGTCCACGGTGGCGGCCACCTCGTCGCCGCCCACGCGTGTGAGCCACCCGGCCTCCAGTGCCTCCTCGACCGGCAGAACGGCCGCCACGCGCGCGTACGGCACCGGTTGCTGGAGCAGGAACAGCCGTACGAGCGTCTCCAGAGGCGTGTCGCCACGGGTCGCCCTCAGGGCGGGCACGGTCTCGCTGCGGGCCAGCGCCGCGTACGCGGGGGCGCCGAGCAGGTCCAGCAGCCCGTCGGCGGTGAAGGAGGCGGCCAGCAGCGCGTCACGCAGGCGTGCGGCGATGTCGGGCCGGTCGGAAGCGGGCAGGGAAGCGAGTCCGGAGTCAGTCACACCCCCCATTGTGGCCCGCGGCCCCTCCCGCACGCGGCCTCAGCACGCCTCACCGACACGGTTCGGGCACGCCTCAGAACCCCGCCCGGCCACGGCCCACCGGGCGGTACCGACCGACAGCGGGGAGGGCCGACAGCCGGGGAGGGCGGACTGCCGGGAAGGGCGCCGCCGCCGACGCACGCGGCGCGCGCGGAGCGGCGACACGCCCCCAGGCGGTCCGAGCGGGGCCGCCGAGCCTGCCCACCGACCCGCGAGCAGCCCGCCGGCGCAAGGGGCTGGTCAGCCCGCCGTCGGCGAGGACGAGGACGAGGAAGCCGTGGCCGCGACCTTCTTGCAGCTGGCCTGCTGGGCGATGGCGTTCTTGACGTCGCCCTGCTGGAGCTTCTCCAGCGCGTCGGTGCCGCTCTTGTGCTGCTTCTCCAGGTCCGTCATCTGCACCGCGACATCGTGCAGCCCCGAGGCGAACTTGGCCTGGTCCTTGGTGTCCAGCGCGTCGACCTGCTTCTTCAGGCCGGCGTAGGAGGCGGAGAGACCGTTGAAGCTCTTCACGACGTCCTGAAGCCGCTTGGCGCCGTCCTGGACACCGGGAGGCGCGCCCGCGTCGCTGACGGCGGTGGCTATCGCCTTGTAGCCGTCGGCCATGTCCTGGAAGGCCTGCGAGTCCGTCTTCTGGAGGGTCTCGGGCTTGGCGGTGTCGGCCGCCGTCGTGCTGATCGCCGCGTTCGCCGCCTTGATCTTCGCGTCCTGCGCGGGCACCGCGTCGCACACCGACTTGGCCCAGGCGACCAGCTTGGGGTCGGGTCCTTTGTCACCGCCGCTGCTGGTGCAACCCGACAGCGCCACCACCAGTACCGCACCGCCGGACAGTGCGGCCGCGAGCTTCTTGTTCACCGGATTGGTCCCTTCCATGGCTCTCGGCCCACGGACCCTACACGGCGGACGCACACCCTCCGCTCCCCGAACGCCCCCTAAGGTGCCCTTTGTGGTGCTTTGCACCACGAGAGAGAAGGCTCACCACGTGGGCGAGCCCACAGCCGCGCCCCCACACGGAAACGGGCGGGCGGCACGTCAGCACGCGCCGTCCGCCCGCCCGTTGAGCAGGGCCTTCCCCGGAAGATCTAGGAAACCACCGCCGTGTTCGGTGAGTTGGAGACCCGCTCGGCGCTCTCGTCGTCACCGACGGCGATACCGCGCCGCTTGGAGACGTACACGGCGACGACGATCACCAAGAGCGCGAGGACCGCGATCGCGATCCGTACCCCGAGGCTCTTGTCGCTGCCGTAGGAGAACTTGATCACCGCGGGCGCGATGAGCAGCGAGACCAGGTTCATGACCTTCAGCAGCGGGTTGATCGCCGGTCCCGCGGTGTCCTTGAAGGGGTCGCCGACGGTGTCACCGATCACCGTGGCCGCATGGGCCTCGCTGCCCTTGCCGCCGTGATGGCCGTCCTCCACCAGCTTCTTGGCGTTGTCCCAGGCGCCGCCGGAGTTGGCGAGGAACACCGCCATCAGCGTTCCCGCGCCGATCGCGCCGGCGAGGTAGGAGCCGAGCGAGCCGACGCCGAGCGTGAACCCGATGAAGATCGGCGCCATGACGGCGAGCAGACCCGGCGTGGCCAGCTCCCGCAGGGCGTCCTTGGTGCAGATGTCGACGACCTTGCCGTACTCGGGTTTCTCGGTGAAGTCCATGATCCCGGGCTTCTCACGGAACTGCCGCCGCACCTCGAAGACCACCGAACCGGCCGACCGCGACACGGCGTTGATGGCCAGTCCGGAGAAGAGGAAGACGACCGCGGCGCCCGCGATGAGGCCGACGAGGTTGTTGGGCTGGGAGATGTCCAGGGACAGACTCAGCGGCGCGCCCGGCCCGGTGAGTTTCACCCCGACGTCCTGCACGTTGGTGGTGATCGCGTCGCGGTACGACCCGAACAGCGCCGACGCGGCGAGGACGGCGGTGGCGATGGCGATGCCCTTGGTGATGGCCTTGGTGGTGTTGCCGACCGCGTCCAGGTTGGTCAGCACCTGTGCGCCCGCGCCCTCGACGTCGCCGGACATCTCGGCGATGCCCTGCGCGTTGTCGGAGACCGGACCGAAGGTGTCCATCGCGACGATCACACCGACCGTGGTGAGCAGGCCGGTGCCGGCCAGCGCGACCGCGAACAGCGCGAGCATGATCGACGTACCGCCGAGCAGGAACGCGCCGTACACACCGAGCCCGATGAGCAGCGCGGTGTAGACGGCGGACTCCAGACCGAGCGAGATGCCGGACAGGACGACGGTGGCCGGTCCGGTGAGGGAGGTCTTGCCGATGTCCCGGACCGGGCGGCGGTTGGTCTCGGTGAAGTAGCCGGTCAGCTGCTGGATGACGGCGGCGAGCAGGATGCCGATCGCCACCGCGACCAGGGCCAGGATCCGCGGGTCGCCGTCCTTGCCCCTGATCGCCGCGTCCGTCACGCCGTGGAGCGCGGAGTACTTCGAGGGCAGGTAGACGAAGACCGCGACCGCGACCAGCGCGAGCGAGATCACCGCGGAGATGAAGAACCCGCGGTTGATCGCGCTCATGCCGCTGCGGTCGGCACGCCGCGGGGCGACCGCGAAGATGCCGATCATCGCCGTGAGGACGCCGATCGCGGGCACCAGCAGCGGGAAGGCCAGTCCGGAGTTGCCGAAGGCGGCCTTGCCGAGGATCAGTGCGGCCACCAGGGTCACGGCGTACGACTCGAAGAGGTCGGCCGCCATGCCCGCGCAGTCGCCGACGTTGTCGCCCACGTTGTCGGCGATGGTCGCGGCATTGCGCGGGTCGTCCTCCGGAATGCCCTGTTCGACCTTGCCGACCAGGTCGGCGCCGACGTCGGCGGCCTTGGTGAAGATGCCGCCACCCACACGCATGAACATGGCGATCAGGGCGGCGCCGAGGCCGAAGCCCTCCAGCACCTTCGGAGCGTCGGCCGCGTACACCAGCACCACGCAGGAGGCGCCCAGCAGGCCGAGCCCCACCGTGAACATGCCGACGACGCCGCCCGTGCGAAATGCGATCTTCATCGCGGTGTGCGAGACGGTGGTGAGATCCTTTTGCGGTTCGCCCGGTGCCGGGGTGGCTTCCCGGGCCGCCGCGGCGACCCTGACATTGCTGCGCACGGCGAGCCACATGCCGATATAGCCGGTGGCCGCCGAGAACGCCGCTCCGATCAGGAAGAACACCGATCGTCCGGCACGCTGATTCCAGTCGTCCGCGGGCAGCAGCAGGAGCAGGAAGAAGACGACGACGGCGAATACGCCGAGCGTGCGCAGCTGCCGGGCGAGATACGCCTTCGCGCCTTCCTGGACCGCCTCGGCGATCCGCTTCATGCTGTCGGTGCCCTCGCCGGCGGCCAGCACCTGGCGCACCAGGATCCCCGCGACCACCAGCGCGGCCAGAGCGACCGCCGCGATGACGGCCACGATGATCCGGTTGTCGTTGGTCAGGACCGCGGCCGCGAGGGATGTGGGGTGACCAGATTGAGGGGTAGAAAGCCCCGCCATTCGTCCTCCTTGACGCTTGGGCTGAGCTCAAGATGTGGGGATTCTAAGTACCTCAGTGTGATCTAAACAGAGCGCGGTAAGCGGAATCCGCCTCCGCCGACTCATCAGTAAATGATCGAGATCCCGCCCGACAACCCGAATGGAGTAATGCCCCCAGGGCATTGTTAATGATCGTGAATTCCTTCACGAATTCGCGGGGCGCCGTCTGACGTCGGAAAAACACCGAGGGCCCTGCTCGGCAGGGCCCTCGTGAAGTGGTACGACGGCGCTCAGAGCAGCGCCGTAGCCGGGGGTGTGGTCGGCCAGGTCATGCGGATCAGGCCGCCGTCGTGTCCGGTGGAGACCTGGACGTCGTCGACAAGGCCGCTGATGACCGCGAGGCCCATCTCGTCCTCCTCGATCTCCGCCTCGCCGTCCTGTCCGGCGCCGGGCGTGTCGCCCGGGACGGCGTGCGGCGCCTCGTCGCCGACTTCGATGGAGAACTGTTTCTCCTCTTCGATCAGCGCCACCTTCACAGGCGCGCTGATGCCGCTGCTCTGGTGCAGTCCGACGGCCCGGGAGCAGGCCTCGCCGACGGCGAGCCGGAGTTCGTCCAGGACGGCCTCGTCCACTCCGGCCCTGCGTGCCACCGCTGCCGCCACCAGCCGGGCGGTCCGGACGTGCTCGGGCAGCGCGCTGAAGCGGAGTTCGACGGTGGCCATGCATCCCCCTCGCGACTACGGGCGTGCGGTCGGGGGCGGGGCCGCCGAGAGCCCGCACCCCCTGATGTGCTTCTGTGCCCCGGGCCGCTCAAGGACCCGGGACGGAACCGGTCGACGCACCGGCCGCGCACGCGGCGGGCCGGACGGAACCGGCCGGCGTCCGGACTCCGACGGGAGCCCGGCGCCGGTGACCGCTCCAGGGTCAGTCGGTGGCCGCCACCGCTTCCTCGACCGAGGTGTGGATCGGGAACACCTTGGTGAGGCCGGTGATACGGAAGATCTTGAGAATGCGCTCCTGGTTGCAGACCAGGCGCAGCGAGCCCTCATGGGCACGCACTCGCTTCAGGCCACCGACCAGCACGCCGAGCCCGGTGGAGTCGAGGAAGTCCACGCCCTCCATGTCGACGACGAGGTGGAAATTGCCGTCGTTCACCAGCTCGACCAGCTGCTCGCGCAGCTTGGGCGCGGTGTATACATCGATTTCGCCACCGACCTCGACGACCGTACGATCGCCGACGGTACGGGTCGACAGGGACAGGTCCACGGATCCTCCAGCACCTTGCTATCGAGCGGACGCCCCTCGGGACACCTCGGCGGCCCCCGGGACGCATCGCCAGCCGCGATGGCATTCAATCACTTACCGGCAGGCGTGCACGACGCCTTGGCTCCATTGTCCGTCACGCCAGTGACACACTCGGTGCCGATGGCCAAGAATCACCGATCCGATCGATCCCCGGCGGACCCGGCGTCCCGCCCGTCTCCGGGCGCGGTCCTCGACCGGCTCGCCTCCGGGCCGAGCCGGTCTGCGCGCATCACTCATACGGAGCACTTGCCCCCGCGGGCGGGCCGCCATGCCGTCTGGCCTGACCGAATCCGGTCCGAGGTGATCGCGGCCGTCCAGGCGTGCGGCATCGAGCACCCCTGGGCGCACCAGGTGCTGGCCGCCGAGCACGCCCTGGACGGCGACTCGGTGGTCGTCGCCACCGGCACCGCCTCCGGCAAGTCCCTCGCGTACCTCGTGCCCGTCCTGTCCACCCTTATGGACGGCGCCGAGGCTCCGAACGGCCGAGGGGCCACCGCGCTGTACCTGGCCCCCACCAAGGCGCTTGCGGCGGACCAGTGCCGGTCGGTGAAGGAACTTTCACAGCCGCTCGGCACCTCGGTGCGCCCGGCCGTGTACGACGGCGACACCCCGTTCGAGGAACGGGAGTGGATCCGCCAGTACGCCAACTACGTCCTCACCAACCCCGACATGCTGCACCGCGGGATACTCCCCTCCCACCCGCGCTGGTCCTCCTTCCTGAAGTCGCTCAAGTACGTCGTCATCGACGAGTGCCACACCTACCGGGGCGTCTTCGGCTCGCACGTCGCCCAGGTACTGCGCCGGCTGCGCCGCCTGTGCGCCCGCTACGGCGCCTCGCCCGTCTTCCTGCTGGCCTCGGCGACCGCCGCCGAGCCCGCCGTCGCCGCCCAACGGCTGACCGGCCTGCCGGTGACCGAGGTCGCCGACGACGCCTCCCCACGCGGGGAACTCGTCTTCGCCCTGTGGGAGCCCCCGCTCACCGAGCTGCACGGCGAGAAGGGTGCGCCCGTACGGCGTACCGCCACCGCCGAGACCGCCGATCTGCTGACCGACCTCACCGTGCAGGGCGTGCGCTCGGTGGCCTTCGTACGGTCCCGGCGCGGCGCCGAGCTGATCTCGGTGATCGCCCAGGAGAAGCTGGCCGAGGTCGACCGCTCCCTGGTCCGGCGTGTCGCGGCCTACCGCGGCGGCTACCTCCCCGAGGAGCGCCGCGCCCTGGAACGCGCCCTGCACTCGGGCGAACTCCTGGGCCTCGCCGCCACGACGGCCCTGGAGCTGGGCGTGGACGTCTCCGGCCTGGACGCGGTGGTCATCGCCGGCTACCCGGGCACACGCGCCTCCCTGTGGCAGCAGGCGGGCCGCGCGGGCCGCTCCGGACAGGGCGCGCTCGCCGTGCTGGTGGCCCGCGACGACCCGCTGGACACCTTCCTGGTCCACCACCCCGAGGCCCTGTTCGACCAGCCGGTGGAGTCCACCGTCCTCGACCCCGACAACCCCTACGTCCTCGCCCCGCACCTGTGCGCCGCCGCCGCGGAACTCCCGCTGACCGAGGAGGACCTGGACCTCTTCGGCCCCGCCTGCGCGGACGTGCTGCCGCAGCTGGAGGCCGCGAAGCTGCTCCGCCGGCGGACGAAGGCCTGGCACTGGACACGCCGGGAGCGGGCCGCCGACCTGACCGACATCCGCGGCGCGGGCGGGCGCCCGGTGCAGATCGTCGAGTCCGGCACGGGCCGCCTGCTCGGCACGGTCGACGCGGGTGCCGCGCACTCCACGGTCCACGAGGGGGCGGTCCACCTCCATCAGGGCCGCACCTACCTGGTACGCCAGCTGGACCTGGAGGACTCGGTCGCCCTGGTCGAGCAGGCCGACCCGCCGTACTCCACGGTCGCCCGCGACACCACCTCCATCTCCATCCTGGAAACCGACACCGAGATCCCCTGGGGCGCCGGCCGCCTGTGCTACGGCTCGGTCGAGGTCACCAACCAGGTGGTCTCCTATCTCCGCAGACGCCTCATCACCGGCGAAGTGCTCGGCGAGACCAAGCTCGACCTCCCTCCTCGTACGCTGCGCACCCGCGCGGTGTGGTGGACGGTCACCGACGACCAGCTCGACGAGGCCCGGATCACCCCGGAGATCCTCGGCGGCTCCCTGCACGCGGCCGAGCACGCCTCCATCGGCCTGCTCCCCCTCTTCGCGACCTGCGACCGCTGGGACATCGGCGGCGTCTCGATCCCGCTGCACCCGGACACCCTGCTGCCGACGGTCTTCGTGTACGACGGCCACCCCGGCGGCGCGGGCTTCGCCGAGCGTGCCTTCCACACCGCCCGCACCTGGCTCGCCGCCACCCGCGAGGCCATCGCCTCCTGCGAGTGCGAGGCCGGCTGCCCGTCCTGCATCCAGTCCCCCAAGTGCGGCAACGGCAACGACCCGCTGCACAAGAGGGGGGCGGTACGGCTCCTCACGGTGCTGTTGCGGGGGGCGCCGGAGGAGAAGCAGGGGGATCGGGGGGCGGAGGAGCCGACCGCGGGGGAACGGCGGGCGGAGGAGCCGGCTACGGGGCGGGCGCCGCGGGCTTGATCGTGCTCTGCATGGGGGCTTGCGGTACGGGAGCGGCTTCCGGCACCGGTCCTTGGGGCCCGGGGGCCTCGGGCGCGGATCCCGCCGGCCCCGGTCCCGCAGGCCCCGCTCTGGCCCTGGCCTCCGCCGCGAACGGCCCTCTCCCCGAGGCCGCCGTCACGTCCGAGGTCTCGCCGACGATCGCGCACCGCACCAGCCGTACCCCCTGGGCGGCCGCCACCCGCCCGGCCCGCGCGCAGGCCGCCGCGCCGCCCTCCTCCCAGTGGGCCGCCGCCGTGAGCGCCGCCAGATCCGCGCCGCCGGCCGCCCGATGCCGGACGACGACGGCCTGACCCAGCGCGAGGACGACGCCGAACACCGCGCACAGCACGGCCATCGCCCCCAGACTCCACACGGTGGCGGACCCCCGGTCGGACTCCCGCCAGCTCCGCACGGTGGACCCCCGCACGGTGGACCCCCGCACGGTGGACCCCCGCCCGACGTGCCGCCGATCCCTCGCCACAGCTCGCCTCACGGCTCCGCCTCCCCGATCACCGCGGCCTGCCCGGCCGGCGTGGTCTCCTCGGCCGGCGCGACGGCCTGCTCCCGCACCTCGAACGGCAACCCGCCGAGCACCGGCGGTCTGGCCACCACCGTCACCCGTACCTGGTCGCCCTCGCGCCCGACGGTCACCCGGGCGCCGCGCGGCGCGGCCTCCCGGGTCACCGTCACCACGGCGTCGGCCGGGTCCTGACGGGCGGCGGCCCGGGCGCCGATGCGGGCGGCGTCCACGCACTGGATCTGTGCGGCCACCACGAGCAGCCCCCAGACCAGCGCCATCGTGAACGCCACCAGCACGCACAGCACCACGGCCGCCTCCGCGGTCACGAACCCCCGGTCCGTCCCTCGCTCACATCCGCGCACTGAGGGCCTTCTTCACGATGTCCTGCAGCTCCGTCTTGACCTGGCCGCTGGTGACGACCTCGTAGAGCAGCAGCGCGAACCCGACGGCCGCGATGATCCCCATCGCGTACTCGGACGTCACCATTCCGGCATCCCCGCGGCGCTTCCCCCACAGCCGGACCGCCGTCGCTTCCTTGATCTTCCTGTGCATTCCAACCCCCGTGAGATTCAGGTCTTTGTGGTTCTCTGCGATTGCTCGGTTCGTTGTCCGCCTGGGCTCGTTCGCTCTCGTACGCCTCACCTGCCTCCCATCACGCCGCCCGCGAGGCCGATCACGACGGGCAGCACGCCGACCGCGATGAAGGCGGGCAGGAAGCACAGGCCCACCGGCGCGGAGATCAGTACGGCCGCGCGCCGGGCCCGGGCCGTCGCGGTGCGGGCCCACTGCGCACGTGCGTCGGAGGCGAGGCGGGCGGCCGGGCCGGCCGGCCGGCCGGCCGGCCCGGCCGCCGGAAGCCCGGACTCGTCGGCCCGCTCCAGCAACCGCGCCAGCGCCCCGGCGCCGGGCAATTCGGCCAACCTCCGCCAGGCGGCCGCCGGTTCACCGCCGAGCCGCACCTCGGCCGCGCCCCGCGCCAGCGCCTGACCCACCGGCCCGTCGAGCGCCTCCCCCACCGCCTGTGCGGCGATCACCGGTCCGGCGCCGGCCGCGATGCAGGCGGCCAGCAGATCGGCGGCGAGCGGGAGTTGCCGTGTGGCGGCGGCCGTGCCGACCGGCTCCGCCCGGCCGACCGCCACCTGCCGGCTCCGCCACCACCGCAGCACGACCCCGGCACCAGCCCCAGCACGGCCCCGGTCACCCCACCGACCAGGACCCAGGCGCCGCACACCACCCCCGCCAACGGCAGCCACCGCCGCAGCGTGCCCGCCGACGGGAACCGCCTCCTTGGCGCCGGCACGTCCAGACCGAGCAGCTCGGCCACCCGCTGCCGCGCCCGACGCCGTCTGCGGACCAGCTCCAACCACCGAACCGCCCAGCCGAGGACCAGCACAACACCCCCGACCATCCCCAACCTGTGGACAACTTCCCCGCTCATGCCACCCGCTCTCCCCACATGTCCCAGCCGGCGCAAACCATCACGCGCCCCGTCCCGCGCACACCGCTCCCCCGCAGTCCCCTCCCGACTCCCTGCCGGCCCGCGCTCACACCACCCCCGCCCCCCGCACGATCCGCACGGCCCACCACATCCCCGCCGCCTCGAAGGCGGATCCGATCGCCAGGCAGCCGAGGCCGGCACCCGTGTGGAGGAGGACGTGGAGCGGATCGGCGCCCATCGCCGAGCCAAGGAGGAGGCCGAGGGCGGGGAGTACGGCGAGCAATACCGTGGTCGCCCGGGCGCCCGCCAACTGGGCGCGCAGGTCGGCATGTTGGTCCCGCTCGGCACGCAGGGCCGCGTCCAGGCGGTCCAGGCCCGCCGCGAGCCCGGCCCCCTGGTCCACGGCCACCCGCCAGCACGCGGCCAGCCCGAGCAGGCCCTCGGCGCCCGGCTGCCGGGCCGCCGCGGTGAGCGCGCCGGGCACGTCCCCGCCGAACCGCGCCGCCGCGACCACGGCCGCCCGCGCCTCGCCGAGCCCGCCGGAGTCCCGCGCCGCCCGCAGCAACGCCTCGCCCGGCTGTCGTCCGGCGCGCACCTCCCCGGCGAGAGCCCCGCACAGGGCGATCACCGCGTCCGCCCGCCGCTCCCGCCGGGCCTGCCGGGCCAGCCGCACCCGGCGCAGCACCGGCACCCCGGCCGCCCCCGCGACGACCGGAATCACCGAGGCCCCCACCAGCCCGAGCAGCAGACCGGCGGCGAGGGCCCACCACTCGGCTCCCAGCCGGCCGCGCAGCCGCCGTAGTTCCACGAGGGCCCGGTCCCAGGAGGGTGGGCCGGTCGCGACCACTCCGCCACCCGCGAGCAGCAGCCGCGCCCGCCGCATTCCGCAGTGCCGGCCGCCCAGCAGCCAGACCAGGGCGCCGAGGCAGATCAGCGCCGCGCCCATGGACGTCTCACCGATCACTCGCCCGCACCCCTCTCCGAGTCCGCTCCGACCTCCAGGAGCCGCTCCAGCCGCTCCCAGCCCCGCTCCCGTACGAAGGCCTTCTCGCCCCAGCGCAGGGCCGGCAGCGTCCGGACCAGCCCCGTGGCGTCCCGCTCCAGCACGTGCACCTCGGCGATCCGGCGCCGCCCGGACCGGTCCCGGACGAGGTGCAGGACCACGCAGAGGGCGGCCGCGAGCTGGCTGTGCAGCGCGGCCCGGTCGAGTCCAGCGGCCGTGGCCAGCGCCTCCAGGCGGGCCGGGACGTCTCCGGCGGCATTGGCGTGGACCGTGCAACAGCCGCCCTCATGACCCGTGTTGAGGGCCGCGAGCAGATGGACCACCTCGGGTCCGCGGACCTCTCCGACGACCAGCCGGTCGGGCCGCATCCGCAGCGCCTGCCGGACCAGGTCCTCCAGGGTGACCAGGCCGGCGCCCTCCTGGTTGGCGGGCCGGGTCTCCAGCCAGACGACGTGCGGATGGTCCGGGCGCAGCTCGGCCGAGTCCTCGGCCAGCACGATCCGCTCGCCCGCGCCGACCAGCCCCAACAGGGCGCTGAGCAGGGTCGTCTTGCCGCTTCCGGTGCCGCCGCTGACGAGGAAGGACAGCCGGGCCGCGAGCAGCGCCCTGAGGATCCGGTCGCCGCCGGGCGGCACGGTGCCGGCCTCGACCAGTTCCTCCAGCGTGAACGCCCGGGGCCGTACGACCCGCAGGGCCAGGCAGGTGCAGCCGACGGCGACCGGGGGCAGCACCGCGTGCAGGCGGGTGCCGTCGGGCAGCCGGGCGTCCGCCCACGGCCGGGCGTCGTCCAGCCGGCGTCCGGCCACGGCGGCCAGCCGCTGCGCGAGGCGCCGTACGGCCGCCGCGTCGGGGAAGGTCACCGGGGTCAGTTCCAGGCCTCCGCCGCGGTCCACCCACACCCGGTCGGGGGCGGACACCAGGACGTCGGTGACGTCCGGGTCGGCGAGCAGCGGCTCCAGGGGGCCGGTGCCGACGAGTTCGGACCTCAGCTGCCGGGCCGCGCCGAGGACTTCGGCGTCGCCGAGCACCCGGCCCTGTTCGCGCAGGGCCTGGGCCACGCGCGCGGGGGTGGGCTCGGCGCCGCTCTCGGCCAGCCGGCGCCGGACTCCGTCGAGCAGGGCGGCGCCGTCCGCGCGGTCGAGTCCGGGGAGGGTCATCGGGTGCCTCCGGCCTCGACCAGCGCGCGCTCCCAGAAGTTCGTGCAGAAGCGGGCGAGCGGGCCGCGTCCGGTCGCGGCGGGCGGTTTCGCACCGCCCCATGGGCGCAGCAGCGGCGGTTCGACCGGTACCTCGCCGGCCAGCGGCAGGCCGAGCAACCGGGACACCTCCCGGTCGTCCAGGCCCGGTGCGTACGGCCCGCGTACCGCCACGCGCAGGTCGCGCACGACCATGCCGACGGCGGAGGCGACCCGCCCGGCGGCCGCGATCGCGCGCAGTTCGGCGGGGACGACGAGCAGCGCCAGATCGAGCTGGGCGAGGACTTCGGCGACGCCGTCGTCGAGACGGCGGGGCAGGTCCACCACGACCGTGCCACCGCGCCGCCGGGCGGCGGCGAGCACCGCGCGCACGGCCTGGGGCGGGACGGCGACGCAGTCGCCGCGGTCCCAGCTCAGCACGCGCAGGGAGTGCAGTTCGGGCAGCGACTCCTCCAGGGCGCTGCCGCCGACCCGGCCGCGGGAGGCGGCGAAGGCGGGCCAGCACAGTCCGTCGGCGCTCTCGCCGCCGAGGAGTACGTCGAGTCCGCCGCCGAGCGAATCGGCGTCCACGAGGAGGGTGCGCAGTCCCTCGCGGGCGGAGGTGACGGCGAGCGCGCACGCGAGCGTGGAGGCGCCAGCCCCGCCCCGGCCGCCGATCACCCCGACGGTGAGGGCCGGGCGGCCGACTCCCTCGGCGACGTCGGCGATGCGGTCGACCAGCCACTGCTCGCCGTCGGGCAGCATCAGGACGTGGTCGGCGCCGATCTCGACGGCGCGTTGCCACACCCCCGGGTCGTCCTGGTCACGGCCGACCAGCACCACTCCACGGCGGCGGGTGGCCCCGCCGACCCGGCGGACGGCATCGTCGCCCACCAGCACCAGCGGGGCCGCCTCCCAGCCGTCGCCGTGTGCGGGGACGCCGTGGTGGACCTCGGGCGTGGCGCCGGCCGCCGCGCACAGGCGCAGCAGGTCGTCCAGGAGTTCGGCGTCCTCGGTGACGATGAGCGGCCTGCCCGGCCGGTCCGGGGCGCCGGGCGGCGGGTCGTGGGTGACGGCTGCGGTCACGGGTGTTCCCCCTTCGCTGCGTGGGCCGCACAGCCCCTGCGGCCACGCGATTCCCAAAGGTGTGAAGAACCGGCAAGCGGCCCCCCATATGAACGGCCGACAGAAACCGGCCATAGGCGCCCCGGCAATCGGAACCGGCCATGAACTCGCCGCGGCCGAGCGCGCTGGAATCACGGTGCAGCGATCCGCGAAATCATGTGGATCTTGGACGAAAACTGTGGACAACTCGGGGCCTGTGAATATCGCCGTCACCCATACCGGTGAGCCCTCTGCCGATCCCTGTCCGACTTCCACAGAGCAGCGCGACGATTACCCGGAGTAACGGATCGCGGGCGCACGGAAGCGGCGGCCGCGGCGGCGTCGTACCGGCCCCGCAGTCGCGTGAAGAAAGGGGAAGGAGGAGAAAACCCGTCCGGACATGCGACGACCCCCGCCGGGGGGGAGAGCGGGGGTCGTCCCCACGGCCGACTCGGGGGGGGAGGAGTCGGACCGGGTTAGCACGGTCGCGAACGATCCGTGACTTCCATGGTGTACCCGAGAGCCCTCTCAGGCAAACCCACGCGCCCCACCTTACGCCGAATGGTGGGCGCCTATGCTCTGGGGCGTGGAAAACCACTCCTTGCCCCGCGCAGCAGCCTTCTTTGATCTGGACAAGACGGTCATTGCGAAGTCGAGCGCGCTCACCTTCAGCAAGTCCTTCTACCAAGGCGGGCTGATCAACCGCAGGGCCGCGCTGCGTACCGCATATGCCCAGTTCGTCTTCTTGGTCGGGGGCCTGGATCACGACCAGATGGAGCGCATGCGCGAGTATCTGTCCACCTTGTGCCGCGGCTGGAACGTGCAGCAGGTGCGGGAGATCGTCGCCGAGACCCTGCACGATCTGATCGACCCGATCATCTACGACGAGGCCGCCTCCCTCATCGAGGAGCACCACACGGCCGGCCGGGACGTGGTGATCGTGTCGACCTCGGGCGCCGAGGTGGTCGAGCCCATCGGCGAACTGCTGGGCGCGGACCGGGTGGTGGCCACGCGCATGGTCGTCGGCGAGGACGGCTGCTTCACCGGGGAGGTGGAGTACTACGCCTACGGCCCGACCAAGGCCGAGGCGATCCGGGAGCTGGCCGCGTCCGAGGGCTACGACCTCGACCGGTGCTACGCCTACAGCGACTCGGCGACCGATCTGCCGATGCTCCAGGCCGTGGGGCACGCGCACGCGGTGAACCCGGACCGTGTCCTGCGCCGCGAGGCACTCGCGCGCGGCTGGCCGGTTCTGGAGTTCCGCCGGCCGGTCCCGCTGAAGAAGCGGCTGCCCACGCTCTCCGTCCCCGCCCGCCCCACACTGGTCGCGGCGGCGGCCATAGGAGCGGCGGCCGCGACCGCCGGCCTCGTCTGGTACGCCAGCCGGCGCCGAGGAACCGTCTGACGCCGAGCACCGCCTCAGGCTGGAGCACGGTCCGGCCGAGGCCCGTTTCAGCCTCGTTTAGACCTAAAAGTAAAGAACCGGAGGCAGGGGTTTCGCTTCCCCCCGGCACGCGGTACAAAGACGTTAGGCCCGCGAGACCAAAGGACATCCGAGAGGATCACCTACCACTACGCACTTGGCCCCACGGACCACGCATGGACACCGAGCACCCACGCGACGTCGACCCGTCGATTACGGGCCAGCCGCACCAGGTGACGGGCAAAGTCCCCGACCTGATGGGCAGATATCGAGGACGCTTGGTAACCCGGTGAACATGCCAGCGGCGGTACGAGGACTCGTACCGCCGCATTTGTGTCCGCGACTCCCGGACGTTCTCTCAGGCCGCGCCGCGCTGCAGCGCCTCGCACACGGCCGTCGACTCGCGCGCACCCAGTTCGATCGCCCGGCCGCAGTGCGCGATCCACGCCGCCATGCCCTCGGGGGTGCCGGAGACGTATCCGTCCAGCGCCGCCAGATAGGAGGCGCGGCCCAGTTCGGCGTGGCCGACCTCGGGCGGGCAGATCGCCTTCGGGTCCAGGCCGCTGCCGATCAGCACGATCCGCTCGGCCGCGCGTGCGACCAGGCCGTTGTGCGACACGAAGGGCCGCAGCGCGAGCAGCTCGCCGTGCACCACGGCGGCCGTGACCAGCGCGGGCGCGGACGTCCCCGCGATGATCAGGTCCGCGAGCCCCTCCAGCCGCCCGGAGACCTCCCGGGCGTCCGGCAGCGGCACCTCGATCAGCGGTTCGTCGACCGGCTCGCCGGCCTGGCGCGGCCTGCCGACCTCGTCGCCCTTGGTCGCCGCGGCCACCAGGTGCAGCCGGGCCAGCACCCTGAGGGGCGACTGCCGCCAGATGGACAGCAGCTGTCCCGCCTCCGCCGACAGCCGGAGGGCCGCACCCATGACGCGCGCCTCGGCGTCGCCGCCGAAGTCGGTACGCCGCCGCACCTCCTCCAGCGCCCAGTCGGCGCCGGACAGCGCCGCGGAGGCGCGGGCACCGCGCAGGGCCGCCTCGGAGGTGATCTCGGCGCTGCGGCGCCGCATGATCCGGTGCCCGTAGACCCGGTCCACGGCCTTGCGCACGGATTCCACGGAGTCGGCCACACCGGGCAGGGAGCCCAGGGCCGCGAGCGGGTCGGCGTTCGCGCCTGTCGTACTCATGAGTACGACACTACGCATCCCATCGGCCGACCCCTCGAAGGAGTGGTCTTCTTCACGCCCGAGTGCCACTTACAGCTATCGTCCGACTACCGTTGGCGAACATGAAAATTGCTTTCGTCGGGAAGGGCGGCAGCGGCAAGACCACGCTCTCCTCCCTCTTCATCCGCCACCTCGTGGCCACCGGCGCCCCGGTGGTCGCCATCGACGCGGACATCAACCAGCACCTCGGGCCCGCGCTCGGACTCGATGAGGCGGAGGCGGCCGCGCTGCCCGCCATGGGCGAACGGCTGCCACTGATCAAGGACTACCTGCGCGGCAGCAACCCGCGCATCGCCTCCGCCGCCACGATGATCAAGACGACCCCGCCCGGTGAGGGCTCGCGGTTGGTCCGGGTGCGGGAGCCCAATCCGGTCTACGACGCCTGTGCGCGTCCGGTGGAACTCGACGGCGGCGCCGTCCGTTTGATGGTCACCGGCCCCTTCACGGACGCCGACCTGGGGGTCGCCTGCTACCACTCCAAGACGGGAGCGGTGGAGCTGTTCCTGAACCACCTCGTCGACGGCCCCGACGAGTACGTCGTGGTCGACATGACGGCCGGTTCGGACTCCTTCGCCTCCGGCATGTTCACCCGCTTCGACATGACGTTCCTCGTCGCCGAGCCGACCCGGAAGGGGGTCTCCGTCTATCGCCAGTACAAGGAGTACGCCCGCGACTTCGGCGTCGCCCTGAAGGTCGTCGGCAACAAGATCCAGGAACCGGACGACGTCGACTTCCTGCAGACGGAGGTCAGGGACGACCTGCTCGTGACCGTCGGGCACTCGGACTGGGTGCGTGCCATGGAGAAAGGCCGGCCGCCCCGGTTCGATCTGCTGGAGGAGGCCACCGCCCGCGCCCTGCGCACCCTGCGGACCACCGTGGACGCCACGTACGCGGCGCGGGACTGGGAGCGCTACACCCGCCAGATGGTGCACTTCCACCTGAAGAACGCCGAGGCGTGGGGCAATGAGCGCACCGGGGCCGACCTGGCGGCGCAGGTCGACCCGGCCTTCATGCTCGGCGAAAGCCTCGGCGCGCAGGCCGCAACCGCCGTGTGACGCCCACGACTTGCGCGCGGCACCTCTGACCTGCGCGTGACGCCTACGGTCTGAACGCCGGCGCCCCGGGCACTCCCTTGGGCGCCGGGGCCGGGCGGCCGGAGAGGAAGGAGGCCCAGCCCTGCCTGGGGACCTCGCCCACCTCCAGGGTGCGCAGCCTCTCAAGGGTCTTCGGGTCCTGGGCGTCCAGCCAGTCGACCAGCTGGTGGAAGGACACACAGCGCACCTCGGGCTTGTTGCAGACCTCCTTCACCGTCTCCTCGACGGCGCGCATATAGGTGCCGCCGTTCCAGGACTCGAAGTGGTTGCCGATGATCAGCGGGGCGCGGTTGCCGTCGTAGGCGCGGTAGAAGCCCTTGACCAGGCCGTCGCGCATCTGGTCGCCCCAGTAGCCGAACTTGTCCGGGTCGCCCTGGGTCTTCGTGCCGGACTGGTTGACCATGAAGTTGTAGTCCATGGTCAACTGCTCATAGGTGTGCCCCGGGAACGGCACCAGTTGCATCGACAGGTCCCACAACCCGTCCTTCCTCTTGGGCCAGACCTGGTTGCCGACCCCGCTGGAGTCGTAGCGGAAGCCCAACCGACGGGCCGCCTTCATGAAGTTCTTCTGGCCCTCCAGGCACGGGGTGCGGGCGCCGATCAGCTCCTTGTCGTAGTCGAAGGGCAGCGGGGCCGACTTCCTCATGCCGGTGTTGGTCTTCCAGGTCTTCACGAACTGCTTGGCCTGGGCGATCTCGCTCTCCCACTCCTCCACCGACCAGGTGCCGACCCCTCCGTCGGTCCCGCAGAAGTGGCCGTTGAAGTGCGTGCCGATCTCATTGCCCTCCAGCCAGGCCAGCCGTGCCTGCTTGACGGTGTCGGCGATGCCCTTCTCGTCGTTGAAACCGATGTCGGAGCTGCCCGGCGAGTGCTGGGGCGGCTTGTACTGGTCGCGCTTCTCCTCCGGCAGCATGTACACGCCGCTGAGGAAGTACGTCATGGTCGCGTGGTTGTCCTTGGCGACCTGGCGGAAGTGCGAGAACAGCTTCTGGCTGTCCTCACCCGCGCCGTCCCAGGAGAACACCACGAACTGCGGGGACTTCTCACCGGGCTTCAGCCGCTCGGGTCTGGGCAGATGCGGCTGCCCGCCGGTGTACGCGGTGGATCCGTCGCCGATCAGCCGGAACACGCTGCCCGGAGCCGGGGCCCCCCTCTGCGGGCCGGGCGCAGCTTGCTTGGCGCCGTGAGAACGGTGGGAGCCGTCGGCGCCGGTCGCGCAACCGGCGAGCGACGAGGCACAGGCCGCGGCGACCATGGCACCGACGGCGATCCTCTGGGTGGCGGCCATGTTCCGCCCACCTTCTTCCTTCTCTCAGGCAAACGCCGACGAGGGCCGTTTTCTGGTCATGCGCCGGGCTCGAACCGACAGCGCCGCCAAGGTCGCACGGGGTCGAGAAGGAACTAGTACGACAAGCCGATCAAGAGCTGAGTTCGCTCATGCGAGGGATCGGATGAGCCGTTTGCCACGAAAAGTTATGCACGGCCTTTACGCGGCATTACGTTTCCTTTGCCAAGCATTGCTCCATCCCGCCGCCCCGGAGGAGACGGGACCATGTCAGCCTGCGCACCCCCGCACACCCAGCACCCGCACCCACCGCACGGCCCGCCATCCGGCGGACGCCGCCGCTTCCCCGTCGCAAGCGCCGACCTGTCGGCGTCCGTCGCGGTCTTCCTGATCGCCCTGCCCCTGTCCCTCGGCATCGCCCTGGCCACCGGTGCCCCGCTCCAGGCCGGCCTCGTCGCCGCGGCCGTGGGCGGACTCGTCGCCGGCCGGCTCGGCGGCTGCCCGCTCCAGGTCAGCGGCCCCGCCGCCGGACTCAGCGTGGTCACCGCCGACCTGATCCACCGCTACGGCTGGCGGGCGACCTGCGGCATCACCGTCCTCGCCGGACTCGCCCAACTCGGCCTCGGCTGCCTGCGCGTGGCACGCGGCGCGCTCGCGGTCAGCCCGGCCGTCGTACACGGCATGCTCGCCGGGATCGGCATCACCATCGCCGTCGCCCAGCTGCACATCGTCCTCGGCGGCAACCCCGACAGCTCCGTCCTCGCCAACCTGCGCGCTCTGCCCGCCCAGTTGGCCCACCTGCAGCCGGCTGCCGTCTCGATGAGCGTGCTGACGCTCGCCCTGCTGCTTGCCTGGCCGCGCCTGCCCGGCCGCACCGGCCAGGCGCTCCGACGCGTGCCGGCCGCCCTCGTCGCCGTCGCCGGGGCCACCGGCACGGCCGCCCTGACCGGCCTGGCGCTGCCCCGGGTCGACCTGCCGTCCTGGCGCAGCCACGCCCTGGCCGGGCTGCCCGAGGGCCCGGCGCCGGGCCTGGCCGCCGCCGTGCTCACCACCACCCTGGTGTGCAGCGTGCAATCGCTGCTCGGCGCGGTGGCCGTGGACAAACTCGTCGCGGCCCGCCCCGGCCCGGTCCCCCGCGTCGGCCGCTGCGACCTGGACCGGGAGCTGCTGGGCCAGGGCGCCGCCAACATGGTCTCCGGGGCGCTCGGCGGACTGCCGGTGGCCGGCGTGGCCGTGCGCAGCACCGCCAATGTGAAATCGGGTGCGGTGAGCCGGAACTCCACGATGCTGTACGGCGTTCTCGTAGTAGTCGCCGCGCTGCTGATGGTCCCGGCCCTGGAGGAGATCCCGCTCGCCTCCCTCGCCGCCCTGGTGATGGCCGTCGGTATCCAGATGGTGTCCCTGCACCACATCCGCACGGTGACGCGCCACCGCGAAGTGCTGGTCTACGCCGCGACCACACTCGGTGTGGTGCTCCTCGGCGTCCTTGAGGGCGTGCTCCTCGGGATCGCCGTGGCGGTCGCTCTCGCACTGCGCCGCCTGACCCGCACCCGCATCACCCATGAAGACAAGGAAGGAGTCCATCACGTACGGATCCGAGGCCAGCTGACGTTCCTCGCGGTGCCCCGGCTCAGCCGGTCCCTGCATCTCGTGCCCCAAGGCGCCCACGTCGTCGTGGAGTTGGACGGCTCGTTCATGGACCACGCGGCGTACGAGTCGCTGCAGGATTGGCGCACCTCCCACACCGCGCACGGCGGTACGGCCGAGCTGAGGGGCCGGCGCGGCGGAATCCGGACCGCCGAAGCGACCCTGACCGCCGAACCGACCATGACCACCGGGCCGACTCCGCCTGCCGGACACACCCCGCCCACCGGGGCGCCCCCGCCCGCCCGGTGCCGCTGCCGTCCCTGGACTCCCTGGCGCAATCACCGGTCCTGCTTCCCGGAAGCCGCCACCCCGGCGAGCCAGGAGGCCGGAGGAGACGCGGGACGGGAGGCCGGACGGGACGCGGGACGGGAACTCGCCCGTGGGATCGGCTCGTTCCAGCGCAACACCGCGCCGCTGGTGCGGGCGGAGCTGGCGCGGCTCGCACGGGAGGGGCAGCGCCCCGCGCAGCTCTTCCTCACCTGTGCCGACTCCCGGCTCGTCACGTCGATGATCACCGCCAGTGGTCCGGGTGACCTGTTCGTCGTCCGCAACGTCGGCAACCTGGTGCCGGCGCCGGGCGAGGAGTGCGGCGACGACTCGGTGGCGGCCGCCGTCGAGTACGCCGTGGACGTACTGAAGGTGCGGTCCATCACGGTGTGCGGGCACTCCGGGTGCGGGGCGATGCAGGCCCTGCTGACCGCCGAACCCGGGGGTGCGGCCACGCCGCTGGGGCGGTGGCTCAGGCACGGCCTGCCGAGCCTGGAGCGGCTGGCCGACGAACGGCACGCCCGGCCCCGGCTGGCCGGGCGGGCCCCGGCCGACGCGGTGGAGCAGTTGTGCCTGACCAACGTGGTCCAGCAACTGGAGCACCTGCGGGCGCACGCCCCTGTAGCGCGGGCGCTGGCGGCCGGGGAGCTGGAGCTGCACGGGATGTACTTCCACGTGGGCGAGGCGCAGGCGTATCTGCTCGGTCGAACCGGGACGGTGTTCGCGGACGTGAGAGAGGACGGGAGCGCGGCGGAGGAGCTGCGCAGTCCGGCGTGAACGATCGCCCCAGAGAGGTCTAAACCAATTTGGCCGTGGACTCTTGTCATCGGACCCCCGGGTCTGATGAGCTGTGGCCTGGGACACAACGGACACCCTTCGAGAGGGAGATGTCGTGAGCAACGAGAGCCTGGCCAACCTGCTGAAGGAAGAACGCAGGTTCGCGCCCCCCGCCGACCTGGCCGCGCATGCCAACGTCACCGCGGAGGCGTATGCACAGGCCAAGGCTGACAGGCTCGGCTTCTGGGCCGAGCAGGCCCGCCGGCTGACCTGGGCCAAGGAACCGACCGAGACGCTGGACTGGTCGAACCCGCCGTTCGCCAAGTGGTTCAAGGACGGCGAGCTGAACGTCGCCTACAACTGCGTGGACCGGCATGTGGAGGCCGGGCACGGGGACCGGGTCGCCATCCACTTCGAGGGCGAGCCCGGCGACAGCCGCTCGATCACCTACGCCGAACTGAAGGACGAGGTCTGCAAGGCGGCCAACGCCCTGTTGGAGCTGGGTGTCCGCAAGGGCGACCGGGTCGCCATCTACATGCCGATGATCCCGGAGACCGCCATCGCGATGCTGGCCTCGGCCCGCATCGGCGCGGCGCACTCGGTGGTCTTCGGCGGCTTCTCGGCGGACGCGCTCGCGACGCGCATCCAGGACGCGGACGCCAAGGTCGTCATCACCGCCGACGGCGGCTACCGGCGCGGCAAGCCGTCCGCGCTCAAGCCGGCCGTGGACGAGGCGATCGACAAGGTCGACAACGTCGAGCACGTGCTCGTGGTCCGCCGTACCGGCCAGGAGGTCGCCTGGACCGAGGGCCGGGACGTGTGGTGGCACGAGAGCGTCGAGCGGCAGTCCGCCGAGCACACCCCGGAGGCGTTCGAGGCCGAGCACCCGCTGTTCATCCTCTACACCTCCGGCACGACGGGGAAGCCGAAGGGCATCCTGCACACCTCCGGCGGCTACCTCACCCAGACGGCGTACACCCACTGGGCGGTCTTCGACCTCAAGCCGGAGACGGACGTGTACTGGTGCACGGCCGACGTCGGCTGGGTCACCGGGCACTCGTACATCGTCTACGGCCCGCTGGCCAACGGCGCGACGCAGGTCATGTACGAGGGCACGCCGGACACCCCGCACCAGGGCCGGTTCTGGGAGATCGTGCAGAAGTACAAGGTCACGATCCTCTACACCGCGCCGACGGCGATCCGGACGTTCATGAAGTGGGGCGACGACATCCCCGCCAAGTTCGACCTGTCCTCCCTGCGCGTCCTCGGCTCGGTGGGCGAGCCCATCAACCCCGAGGCGTGGATCTGGTACCGCAAGAACATCGGCGCGGACAAGACGCCCGTGGTGGACACCTGGTGGCAGACCGAGACCGGCGCGATGATGATCTCGCCGCTGCCCGGCGTCACCGAGGCCAAGCCCGGCTCCGCGCAGACCCCGCTGCCCGGCATCTGCGCGACGGTCGTCGACGACGAGGCGAACGAGGTGCCCGACGGCGGCGGCGGCTACCTGGTGCTGACCGAGCCGTGGCCGTCGATGCTGCGCACCATCTGGGGCGACGACCAGCGGTTCATCGACACCTACTGGTCCCGCTTCGAGGGCAGGTACTTCGCCGGTGACGGCGCGAAGAAGGACGACGACGGCGACATCTGGCTGCTGGGCCGGGTCGACGACGTGATGCTCGTGTCCGGGCACAACATCTCCACCACCGAGGTGGAGTCGGCGCTCGTCTCCCACCCGTCGGTCGCCGAGGCGGCCGTCGTCGGTGCCGCCGACGAGACCACCGGCCAGGCGATCGTCGCGTTCGTCATCCTGCGTGGTACGGCCGCGGAGACCGAGACGCTCGTCGGCGAGCTGCGCAACCACGTGGGCGCCACGCTCGGCCCGATCGCCAAGCCCAAGCGGATTCTGCCGGTGGCCGAGCTGCCCAAGACCCGCTCCGGCAAGATCATGCGCCGGCTGCTGCGGGACGTGGCCGAGAACCGCCAGCTCGGTGACGTGACCACGCTGACCGACAGCACGGTCATGGACCTCATCCAGACCAAGCTGCCCGCGGCGCCCAGCGAGGACTAGGCGAAACGACGGCAAGGGGCGCCCGGTGTCACCACCGGGCGCCCCTTTTCGTTCGGCTCACTAACCTCCGGCGTCAAAATCGGGTAAAATGGCGATCTCAGGGTGTGCCGGGAAGTCTGGTCGGCGACGCCGTCGGCGATCCCGGGCGACGGCGTGATCATCGCCGTACCGACCCCGGAGGTTCCCGCCGTGGCCGCGCCCCGCACCCCGAAAGCCCCTCGCAAGGTCCTCGGACGTCTGTCCCTGCCCGAGCGGGCCTTCGTCGCGGACGCGCTGCGGACCGAGACCGTCGGCGGTGTCCTGCTGCTCCTCGCCGCCGTGGCGGCGCTGATCTGGGCGAACATCCCCGCCCTGCACCACAGCTACGAGTCCGTCAGCCACTTCCACCTCGGCCCCGCCGCGCTCGGCCTGCACCTGTCCGTTGCGCACTGGGCCGCCGACGGCCTGCTCGCGGTGTTCTTCTTCGTCGCCGGTATCGAGCTCAAGCGGGAACTGGTCGCCGGGGACCTGCGCGAGCCCAGGGCGGCCGTACTGCCCGTGGTGGCCGCGCTGAGCGGCATGGCCGTACCGGCGCTCGTCTACGCCCTCACCGCCCTCACCGGGCACGGCTCGGCACAGGGCTGGGCGGTGCCCACCGCGACCGACATCGCCTTCGCGCTCGCCGTCCTCGCGGTCATCGGCACCTCCCTGCCCAGCTCCCTGCGCGCCTTCCTGCTCACCCTCGCGGTGGTCGACGACCTCTTCGCGATCCTGATCATCGCGGTCTTCTTCACCGACCGGCTGAACTTCGCCGCGCTCGGTGGGGCCGCCGCCGGACTGGCGGTGTTCTGGCTGCTGCTGCGCAAGGGCGTACGCGGCTGGTACGTGTACGTGCCGCTCGCCGTGGTGATCTGGGCGCTGATGTACAACAGCGGCGTGCACGCCACCATCGCGGGCGTGGCGATGGGCCTGATGCTGCGCTGCACCACCCGGGAGGGTGAGCAGCACTCGCCGGGCGAGCACATCGAGCACCTGGTGCGGCCCCTGTCCGCCGGGCTGGCCGTGCCGGTGTTCGCGCTGTTCAGCGCAGGGGTGGCGGTCTCCGGCGGGGCGCTCGGGGACGTGTTCACCAAACCGGAGACGCTCGGCGTCGTCCTCGGTCTGGTCGTCGGCAAGACGATCGGCATCTTCGGCGGCACCTGGCTGACCGTCCGCTTCACCCGCGCCTCCCTCAGCGAGGACCTCGCCTGGGCCGACGTCTTCGCGGTGGCCTCCCTCGCCGGCATCGGCTTCACCGTCTCCCTGCTCATCGGCGAACTCGCCTTCGCCGGCGACGCCGTCCTCACCGACGAGGTCAAGACGGCCGTCCTCACCGGATCGCTCCTCGCGGCGCTGTGCGCGACGGTGCTGCTGAAGGTCCGCAACGCCAAGTACCGCAGGCTGTGCGAGGAAGAGGAGCGCGACGATGACCTCGACGGCATCCCGGACGTGTACGAACAGGACGACCCGGCCTACCACCTGCGCATGGCCCGGATCCACGAGCGCAAGGCCGCCGAACACCGCCGGATCGCCGCCGAGAAGGCGACCGCCGCACGCCACGGGCTTCAGGAAGTACCGGGCGGGGCAGGCGATGAGGACGACCGTCCGGCATGATCTGACGAGACGGTACAAAACAAGACGGCCACACGAGCGGGCCCCGCCCGCCGCGTACAGCACGCGCATGACGTACGACGGCATGCGTATGACGTACGACGGCACGGCACGCCCGCGGCACAAGAGACTTCTGAGGGAGAACGCGATGAGCGCACCCGACGGCAGCCCGGTCGGCGCCGAACGCAGCATCGGCCAGCTGTTCGCCTCGGCGACGACCGAATTGTCGGCGCTGGTGCACGACGAGATCGCCCTGGCCAAGGCCCAGCTGAAGCAGGACGTCAGGCGCGGCGCGACCAGCGGCGGCGCGTTCACGGCGGCCCTGGTGCTGCTCGTCTTCTCGCTCCCGATGCTCAACTTCGCCCTCGCCTACGGCATCCGGACCTGGAGCGGCTGGAACCTCGCGATCTGCTTCGTGCTGTCCTTCGCGGCGAACGTGCTCATCGCCGGCCTCCTCGCGCTGATCGGCGTGGTGTTCGCGAAGAAGGCCAAGAAGAGCCGGGGCCCGCAGAAGGTGGCCGCCTCGATGAAGCAGACGGCGGGGGTGCTGCAGAACGCCAAGCCGCACCCGCGCGCGGAGCTGTCCGAGGATCGGGCCCCCGCGGCCATCGAGGCTGTGGCACGCTCACAGTCATGACGGACCCCGCCCCCTCGGCCGTACGCATCGATGGTCCCTGGACGCACAGGGACGTCGCCGCGAACGGCGCGCGCTTCCACATCGCCGAACTCGGCGACGGCCCCCTGGTGCTGTTGCTGCACGGCTTCCCGCAGTTCTGGTGGACCTGGCGGCACCAGCTGGTCGCGCTCGCGGACGCGGGCTACCGGGCGGTGGCGATGGACCTGCGGGGCGTCGGCGGCAGCGACCGCACGCCCCGCGGGTACGACCCCGCCAACCTCGCCCTCGACGTCACCGGCGTGATCCGCTCGCTCGGCGAA
The DNA here is from genome assembly GCF_044456925.1 of Streptomyces sp. NPDC050743. NCBI lineage: Bacteria > Bacillati > Actinomycetota > Actinomycetes > Kitasatosporales > Streptomycetaceae > Streptomyces > Streptomyces sp. NPDC050743. Next base: position 29,971 of record NZ_JBITGJ010000013.1, on the reverse strand, counting down.
CCGGACGCGGCGCTGGTCGGCCACGACCTGGGCGGCTATCTGGCGTGGACGGCGGCGGCGATGCGGCCCAAGCTCGTCCGGCGGCTCGCGGTCGTCTCGATGCCGCACCCGCGGCGCTGGCGCGCGGCGATGCTGCGGGACGCCCGGCAGACGGCCGCCAACTCCTACATCTGGGGTTTCCAGCGGCCGTGGATCCCGGAGCGTCAACTCACCGCGGACGGCGGTGCGATGGTGGGCCGGCTGATCCGGGACTGGTCCGGTCCGCGGCCGCCGGAGGACGAGGCGGTGGAGACCTACCAGCGGGCCATGTGCATCCCGTCGACGGCGCATTGCTCGATCGAGCCCTACCGCTGGCTGGTGCGCTCACTGGCCCGCCCGGACGGCATCCAGTTCAACCGCAGGATGAAGCGGCCGGTGCGGGTGCCCACGCTGCATCTGCACGGCTCGCTGGACCCGGTGACGCGCACGCGCAGCGCCGCCGGTTCGGGCGAGTACGTCGAAGCCCCCTACCGCTGGCGCCTGTTCGACGGCCTCGGCCACTTCCCGCACGAGGAGGATCCGGCCGCCCTCTCCGCGGAGCTCGTCAACTGGCTGAAGGATCCCGAGCCGGACCGGTGACACACGTCCCACCGGTCACGTACTGCGGTGAATTCACCCGGATCGGTGATGGACACCGGTGACCGTGCGGTGACGGTTCGATGCGTGGAGTATCCGGTGCCTGAACAGTTGTCCGCCGAACGGCCACATGCCCGCCGCATAGGCCAATTGGGCGGCGCTCAGGCGGTTATCGACCTTCGGGCAGGGGCACACGTCGGGGTATGGGCTGGACGCACGACTACAGTGACGCACCCCGCAACCGCCGCTTCGGCGCCGGTGTGAGCACCTCTCAGCGAGGCAATCCGCAACTCGCGGAAACGGACCTCCGCGTGGGGATTCCGCGCATCCTGCGCCGCCGGGCCCGCTGGGTCTCGGTGCGTCTGCGTCACCCGCGCGGCTGAGCCTGCCGCAGGCCTTCCGAGGGGCCAGGAGCTCTCCAGAGGCTCACAGGGCGCAGCTGTCCGTACCCACCTGCTCGTTCGCCGTACGTCCCTGCCGGATGTCGGGCTGGATCTCGTCCGCCGTGAGGGCGTAACCGGTCTCGGCGTCGTCGAGGGACTTGGCGAACACCACGCCGTACACCCGGCCGTCGGGGGTGAGCAGCGGGCCGCCCGAGTTGCCCTGGCGGACGGTCGCGTACAGCGAGTAGACGTCGCGGCGGACGGTGCCGTGGTGATAGATGTCCGGGCCGTTGGCGGTGATGCGCCCGCGCACACGCGCGGCCCGCACGTCGTAGGAGCCGTTCTCCGGGAAGCCCGCGACGATCGCGCCGTCACCGCCGGCCGCGTCCCTCGCGGAGAACCGCAGGACGTTCGCCTTCAGGTCGGGTACGTCGAGCACGGCGATGTCGCGCTTCCAGTCGTACAGGACCACCTTGGCGTCGTACTTGCGGCCCTCGCCACCTATCTGCACGGTGGGCGAGTCGACGCCGCCGACGACGTGCGCGTTGGTCATGACCCGGCGGTTCGCGAAGACGAAACCGGTGCCCTCCAGGACCTTGCCGCAGCTCTCGGCGGTGCCGGTCACCTTGACGATGGAGCGCTGGGCGCGCACGGCGACCGGGCTGTTCGCGAGGGCCGGGTCGGGCGGCTGGACGTCCTTGATCGGCTCGTTGGCGAACGGGCTGAAGACCTGCGGGAAGCCGTTCTGCGCGAGGACGGAGGAGAAGTCGGCGAACCAGGTGTCGGCCTGCGCGGGCAGCGCCCGGGAGACGCCGAGCAGCACCTTGGAGCCGCGGACCTCCCTGCCGAGCGTGGGCAGGGTGGTGCCGGCCAGGGCGGAACCGATCAGCCAGGCGACCAGCAGCATGGCCACGACGTTGACCAGGGCGCCGCCGGTGGCGTCCAGGGCGCGGGCCGGCGACCAGGTGATGTACCGGCGCAGCTTGTTGCCGAGGTGGGTGGTCAGGGCCTGTCCGACGGAGGCGCAGACGATGACGACGACCACGGCGACCACGGCGGCGGTGGTGCCGACGTCGGCGTTGCCAGTCGCGGCGTCCCAGATCACGGGCAGCGTGTACACGGCGACGAGGCCGCCGCCCAGGAACCCGATCACCGACAGGATGCCGACGACGAAGCCCTGGCGGTAACCCACGACCGCGAACCACACGGCCGCGACCAGCAACAGGATGTCCAGCACGTTCACCGCTTCAGGCCTCGCCTACTCACTCCGGTCCCCGCGGCCCGGCCGGGGGTCCGGCCCGCCACGCGGTGGCACAGGGACCCAGCGTCCCCCGGAAAACACCGCACGGGATCACCCTGTCATGACCGCCAGTCGAGTGGGACCTGCTTCCCTCTGTCCCAGGGGCGCTCCCAGCCCGCGAAATGCAGCAGGCGGTCGATCACCCCGGCCGTGAAGCCCCACACCAGGGCCGATTCGACCAGGAATGCCGGACCTCGGTGGCCGCTGGGGTGGACGGTGGTGGCGCGGTTGGCGGGGTCCGTGAGATCCGCCACGGGGACCGTGAAGACCCGCGCCGTCTCGTTCGGGTCGACGACGCCCACCGGGCTGGGCTCGCGCCACCAGCCGAGCACGGGCGTGACGACGAAGCCGCTGACCGGGATGTACAGCGCGGGCAGCACACCGAAGAGCTGGACGCCCGCGGGGTCCAGGCCGGTCTCCTCCTCGGCCTCGCGCAGCGCGGCCCTGAGCGGCCCGTCGGTGTGCGGATCGCCGTCCTCGGGGTCGAGCGCGCCGCCGGGGAAGGACGGCTGCCCGGCGTGCGAGCGCAAGGAGCCGGCCCGCTCCATCAGCAGCATCTCCGGGCCGCGCTCGCCCTCGCCGAACAGGATCAGCACGGCCGACTTGCGGCCCGAGCCGTTCTCCGGCGGCAGGAAGCGGCTCAGCTGGAGCGGTTCGATCGTCTCGGCGGCCCGCACCACCGGCGCCAGCCACTCCGGGAGCCCCTCCTTGCTCAGCGTCACCGATCCGCCCCGCGTCTCACTGGCCCTCGCCATCGCCACCCCCCTCGCTCTGCCTGTCCAACGCCCGAGGACCCCGAGATCGTTCCGTCACGCGGCCCCCAGTGGCGGGGCCGGCCTGCCGCCCGCGTCGAGGTAGGCCTGCGGGGGCTTCAGGCGCTGGCCGGGGAAGCCGCCCTTCTCGTACTTCAGGAGCTTCTTCGCCTTCTCCGGGTCGGTCTCGCCCTCGCCGTACGCCGGGCAGAGCGGGGCGATCGGGCAGGCACCGCAGGCGGGCTTGCGGGCGTGGCAGATACGGCGGCCGTGCCAGATCACGTGGTGGGAGAGGTCGGTCCACTCGCTCTTCGGGAACAGCGCGCCGACGGCCGCCTCGATCCTGTCCGGGTCGGTCTCCTCGGTCCACTGCCAGCGCCGCACCAGCCGCTGGAAGTGCGTGTCCACGGTGATCCCCGGCCGCCCGAAGGCGTTGCCGAGCACGACGAAGGCGGTCTTGCGGCCGACGCCGGGCAGCTTGACCAGGTCCTCCAGCCGGCCGGGCACCTCGCCGCCGAAGTCCTCCGCGAGGGCCTTGGAGAGTCCCATGACCGACTTGGTCTTCATCCGGAAGAACCCGCAGGGCCGCAGGATCTCCTCGACCTCCTCCGGATTGGCGGCGGCCAGCTCCTCGGGGGTGGGGTACTTCGCGAAGAGCGCCGGGGTCGTCTGGTTGACGCGCAGGTCGGTGGTCTGGGCCGACAGCACGGTGGCGACCAGCAGCTGGAAGGGGTTCTCGAAGTCCAGCTCGGGGTGGGCGTACGGGAACACCTCGGCGAGTTCGCGGTTGATGCGGCGGGCGCGGCGGACCAGGGCCGTGCGGGACTCGTCGCTCGGCGGCTTGACGGCGACCTTCTTGGCGGGCGCCGCCTTCTTCACGGCCACGGCCTTCCCTGTGGCCACGACCTTCTTGGCCGGGGCGACCTTCTTGGCAGAGGCGACCTTCTTGGCGGAGGCCGCCTTCTTGGTCGAAGCCGCCTTCTTGGCCGGAGCCGCCTTCTTGGCTGAGGCCGCCTTCTTGGTCGGCGCGGCCTTTTTTGTCGTTTTTGCGGTTTTCTTACTACCGCCGGAGCCCTGTTCGCCCACGGCGGAATCGCGACGTACAACCACCCGCTAAGCCCCCTTGGCCTGTGCTCTCACCGGCGATTTGGACACCCGGCCAGCCTAGAGCCCGGCACCGACATCCGCCCCGGACCCGGTTGATCGGACCCCGATTGGACCCCTGACGCTTACCTCGGGACATCGGTGCGGCATCCTTGTGACAGATCACACTGTTTGGACCGTCCGGCAAAATGGGGAACACGGTCCCCTGGCACTCGGGGGAGCAAGATCCCCTGAGCAGGTCGACAAGGAGAGAACTCAGTGGACGACGTTCTGCGGCGCAACCCGCTCTTCGCGGCTCTCGACGACGAGCAGGCCGCGGAGCTTCGCGCCTCCATGAGTGAGGTGACCCTCGCACGCGGCGACTCCCTGTTCCACGAGGGCGACCCCGGGGACCGGCTGTACGTCGTCATCGAGGGCAAGGTCAAGCTGCACCGCACCTCGCCCGACGGCCGCGAGAACATGCTCGCCGTCGTCGGCCCCGGCGAGCTGATCGGCGAGCTGGCGCTCTTCGACCCGGGCCCCCGTACGGCGACCGCGACCGCGCTGACCGAGGTCAAGCTGCTCGGTCTCGGTCACGGCGACCTCCAGCCCTGGCTGAACGCCCGCCCCGAGGTGGCCGGCGCCCTGCTGCGCGCCGTCGCCCGCCGCCTGCGCAAGACCAACGACGCCATGTCCGACCTGGTCTTCTCCGACGTCCCCGGCCGCGTGGCGCGCGCCCTGCTGGACCTGTCGCGCCGCTTCGGCGTGCAGTCCGAGGAGGGCATCCACGTCGTCCACGACCTCACGCAGGAAGAGCTGGCCCAGCTGGTCGGCGCCTCGCGCGAGACCGTGAACAAGGCGCTGGCGGACTTCGCCCAGCGCGGGTGGCTCCGCCTGGAGGCACGGGCCGTGATCCTGCTGGACGTGGAGAGGCTGGCCAAGCGGTCCCGCTGACGCCGGTCCCGGCCGTACGACCTGGGGGTCCGCTCCTCGCGAGCCGGGCCCCGCTGTCGTTGCCGCCCGGGGACCGCCGCCCGGGCCGCCGATGCCGGCCGCGCCGAAAACGTGCCGCGCGGCCGCCACGGATGGCGGCACAGTTGCCCCATGGCTGAAACGATCCGTCGGCCCGGGCTCGACGACCAGGGCTTCCTCGCACGCGAAGGCTCCCTCGCGCGCGTGCCCGGCGTTTTCCGTCCCGTCGTCGCCGCAGCGCGCGACCGGCTGCTAGAGGTCTTCGGGGCCCGGCTGCACAGCGCCTACCTCTACGGATCGATCCCGCGCGGCACCGCGCGCGTGGGCCGCAGCGACCTGGACCTGTTCGTCGCCCTCAGGGACGAGCCGGCCGACACCGACCGGGACGCCGTACGGGCGCTCGGTGAGGCGGTCGACAAGGAGTTCCCGCAGATCGACGGCGTCGGCACGCTGCTGTACGGCAGGGACCGGCTGCTGAGCGACCTGGAGCGGTACGACCTGGGCTGGTTCGTCGCCTGTCTGTGCACCCCGCTGCTCGGCGAGGACCTCGCCGAGTACCTGCCGCGCTATCGCCCCGACTCCCTGCTCGCCCGCGAGACCAACGGCGACCTGGCGCTGTGGCTCCCCCGCTGGCGCAAGCGGATCGCGGACGCCGAGGACACCGAGGAGGCCCGGCGGCCGCTGGTGCGCTTCATGTCCCGGCACCTCGTCCGCACCGGCTTCACGCTGGTCATGCCCCACTGGAACGGCTGGACCAGCGATCTGGGGGAGATGGCCGAGGTGTTCGGCGCGTACTACCCGGAACGAGGCGCACAGCTGCGTACGGCCGCGCTCCACGGCCACGAGCCCGTCGGTGCACCCGGGGTGCTGTGGTCGTACGTGGACGACCTCGGGCCCTGGCTCGCCGACGAGTACGCGCGCGTGCACGGCGTCAAGGCGCCCAGACCGGACTAGCGGCTCAGATCAGCCCGTGCTCGCTCAGGTAGTCCAGCTGGGCCCGTACCGACAGTTCCGCCGCCGGCCACAGGGAGCGGTCCACGTCGGCGTACACGTGGGCGACGACCTGGGCCGGGGTGCGGTAGCCGTCCTCGACCGCTGTCTCCACCTGGGCGAGCCGGTGGGCGCGATGGGCGAGGTAGAACTCGACGGCGCCCTGGGCGTCCTCCAGGACCGGCCCGTGGCCCGGCAGGACGGTGTGCACGCCGTCGTCGACGGTGAGGGAGCGCAGGCGGCGCAGGGAGTCCAGATAGTCCCCCAGGCGGCCGTCGGGGTGCGCCACGACCGTCGTGCCGCGCCCGAGGATGGTGTCGCCGGTCAGCACCGCCCGGTCGGCCGGGAGATGGAAGCAGAGCGAGTCCGCGGTGTGGCCGGGGGTGGGGACGACCTTCAGCTCCAGGCCGCCGACGGTGATCACGTCGCCGGCGGCCAGGCCCTCGTCGCCCAGGCGCAGCGCCGGATCGAGGGCACGCACGCGCGTGCCGGTCAGTTCCGCGAAACGGGCGGCGCCCTCGGCATGGTCGGGGTGGCCGTGGGTGAGCAGGGTCAGGGCGACGCGCTTGCCGGCGCTCTCGGCGGTGTCGACGACGTTTCGCAGATGGCTCTCGTCCAGCGGGCCCGGGTCGATCACCACGGCGAGATCGGAGTCGGGTTCGGCGACGATCCAGGTGTTGGTGCCGTCCAGGGTCATCGCTGAGGCGTTGGGCGCGAGGACGTTGACGGCCCGTTCGGTGGCCGGGCCGGAGAGGACCTGGCCGCGGGGCTGGCCCGGCAGAGTGGCTGCGTCGGTCATGCGGGGCCTCCACCGGGGGTCGTCGGAGCCGTCGGAATGTGCTTCGTGAACTCCTCGTGCCCCGGCCAGGACAGGACAATCTCGCCGTCCTGGAGGCGGGCGCGGGCGAGCACCGGCGTCATGTCGCGCCCGGGGGCCGCCGCGAGCGTCTCGGCGGCGGTGGCGTACGGCGTCAGCTGGCGCAGGGTGGCGATGGTGGGCGGCATCATCAGCAGCTCGCCCTTGTCGTAGCGGGCGGCGGCCTCGGCGGGGCGGATCCACACCGTGCGGTCGGCCTCCGTGGAGGCGTTCCGGGTGCGCTGGCCCTCGGGCAGGGCGGCCACGAAGAACCAGGTGTCGTAGCGGCGGGCTTCGAACTCCGGGGTGATCCAGCGGGTCCAGGCGCCCAGCAGGTCCGAGCGCAGCACCAGCCCGCGCCGGTCCAGGAACTCGGCGAAGGACAGCTCGCGCGCGACCAGCGCGGCCCGGTCCGCCTCCCAGTCCTCCCCCGTGGTGTCGCCGACGACCGCCTCCGCGTCGGGCCCGGCGAGCAGGACGCCGGCCTCCTCGTACGTCTCCCGTACGGCCGCGCAGACGATGGCCTGGGCGCCCGACTCGTCGACGCCGAGCCGGTCCGCCCACCACGCGCGCGTGGGGCCCGCCCAGCGCACCAGACGGTCGTCGTCGCGGGGGTCGACACCGCCTCCGGGATACGCGTACGCGCCTCCGGCGAAGGCCATGGAGGCGCGTCTGCGCAGCATGTGGACCGCGGGGCCGTCCGGCGTGTCCTTCAGGAGCAGGACCGTGGCCGCGCGCCTGGGGGACACCGGGGTGAGGGTGCCGTCCGCGAGCGCGCGGATGCGGTCCGGCCACTCCGGGGGGTACCACTGACCGTTCACCATGGGCGGAGGCTATCCCGTGTAGGGCGAATGTTCGAGAGGTGCCGAGGTCAGACGCGTTCCGGTGGGTTCCGGTGGGCTACTGGGCGAGCTCCACCTGGATCTCGACCTCCACCGGCGCGTCCAGCGGCAGCACCGCGACGCCGACCGCGCTGCGGGCGTGCACACCCTTGTCGCCGAGGACCTCGCCGAGCAGTTCGCTGGCGCCGTTGACGACACCGGGCTGCCCGGTGAAGTCGGAGGCGGAGGCGACGAAGCCGACGACCTTCACCACGCGCGCGATGCGGTCCAGATCCCCGACCACGGACTTCACGGCGGCCAGCGCGTTCAGCGCGCAGGTACGGGCCAGGTCCTTGGCCTCCTCCGCGGTGACCTCGGCGCCGACCTTGCCGGTGACCGGCAGCTTGCCCTCGACCATCGGCAGCTGGCCGGCGGTGTAGACGTACACACCGGACTGCACGGCCGGCTGGTACGCGGCCAGCGGCGGTACGACCTCCGGCAGGGTCAGGCCCAGTTCGGCCAGCTTGGCCTCGACCGCGCTCATGCCTGCTTCTCCCGCTTCAGGTAGGCCACGAGCTGCTCGGGGTTGTTGGGCCCGGGCACGACCTGGACGAGCTCCCAGCCGTCCTCGCCCCAGGTGTCCAGAATCTGCTTCGTGGCATGGACGAGCAGCGGCACGGTGGCGTATTCCCACTTCTTGGTCATGGGGCCGACTGTAGCCGCTGTGGTCTCGGGTACGGCCACCCGCGGCCCCCGGGTCAGTGACCTGTGACCCCGGGGACCGTGACCTGTGGCCTCGGGACTGTGACCTGCGTTATCCACAGCCTCGCGCGTGAGTGTCGAGCGGACTGGTTAGTCTCGAAGACGTGAGCAGGCTCCAGGTCGTCAGCGGCAAGGGCGGGACCGGAAAGACGACGGTCGCCGCCGCACTGGCGCTGGCCCTCGCGACCGAGGGGAAGCGGACGCTTCTCGTGGAGGTCGAGGGCCGGCAGGGCATCGCCCAGCTCTTCGAGACGGAGGCGTTGCCGTACGAGGAGCGGAAGATCGCGGTCGCCCCCGGCGGCGGCGAGGTGTACGCCCTCGCCATAGACGCCGAACTGGCTCTTCTGGACTACCTCCAGATGTTCTACAAACTCGGCGGCGCGGGCCGGGCCCTGAAGAAGCTCGGCGCGATCGACTTCGCCACCACCATCGCACCGGGCATCCGGGACGTCCTGCTCACCGGCAAGGCGTGCGAGGCCGTGCGCCGCAAGGACCGCTCCGGGCGGTTCGTGTACGACTACGTCGTCATGGACGCCCCGCCGACCGGCCGCATCACCCGCTTCCTGAACGTGAACGACGAGGTGGCGGGCCTGGCGAAGATCGGCCCGATACACAATCAGGCGCAGGCGGTGATGCGGGTGCTGAAGTCGCCGGAGACGGCCGTGCACCTGGTGACGCTGCTGGAGGAGATGCCGGTCCAGGAGACCGCCGACGGCATCGCCGAACTCCGCGCGGCACGGCTGCCGGTGGGCCGGGTCATCGTGAACATGGTCCGGCCGGAGGTGTTGGACGCGGCCGACCTGGAACTCGTAGGCACCGTGGAGCGTTCCTCCGTCGCACAGGCGCTCTCGGCCGCGGGTCTGGGCGGGGCCCGGCGCGGCGGGAACGCGGAGAAGCTGGTGGACCCGCTGCTGCGGCAGGCTGCGGAGTACGCCGAGCGGTACGCGCTGGAGCAGGAGCAGCGCGCGGTCCTCGGCGAGCTGGGACTGCCGCTCAGCGAACTGCCGCTGCTCGCCGAGGGCATGGACCTGGCGGGCCTGTACGAACTCGCCACCGAGCTGCGGAAGCAGGGGTTGACATGAGTCCGGACCCGGCCGAGGCACCCGAGGCACCCGAGGCACCCGAGGCACCCGAAACAGCACAGACGACCGCCGGGGCGGAGAAGGCCGCGGGGCGGAAGAAGGCCGACGGGCTGGAGAAGGCCCACGGTCTCTCCCCCGCACGCGTGCTGGACATCGACCCGCTGCTGGACGACCCGAAGACCCGGATCGTGGTGTGCTGCGGCTCGGGCGGGGTCGGCAAGACGACGACCGCGGCGGCCCTCGGGCTCAGGGCGGCCGAGCGGGGCCGCAAGGTGGTCGTGCTGACCATCGACCCGGCCCGGCGGCTGGCCCAGTCGATGGGCATCGACTCCCTCGACAACGTCCCGCGCTGGGTGAAGGGCACCGAGGGCGAGGGCGAACTGCACGCCATGATGCTCGACATGAAGCGCACCTTCGACGAGGTCGTGGAGGCGCACGCGGACCCCGAGCGGGCGGCCACGATCCTGGCGAACCCCTTCTACCAGTCGCTCTCGGCGGGCTTCGCGGGCACGCAGGAGTACATGGCGATGGAGAAGCTGGGCCAGTTGCGGGCGAAGGACGAGTGGGACCTGATCGTCGTCGACACCCCGCCGTCCCGCTCGGCGCTGGACTTCCTGGACGCGCCGAAGCGGCTCGGCTCCTTCCTCGACGGCCGGCTCATCCGCCTGCTGACCGCCCCCGCCAAGCTCGGCGGACGCGCGGGCATGGCCTTCCTCAACGTCGGCATGTCGATGATGACCGGCACGCTCGGCAAGCTGCTGGGCGGTCAGCTGCTGAAGGACGTCCAGACGTTCGTGGCGGCGATGGACACCACGTTCGGCGGGTTCCGTACGCGCGCGGACGCCACGTACAAGCTGCTCCAGGCGCCGGGTACGGCCTTTCTGGTGGTCGCGGCCCCGGAGCGGGACGCGTTGCGCGAGGCGGCGTACTTCGTGGAGCGACTGGCCGCGGAGAAGATGCCGCTGGTGGGCCTGGTGCTGAACCGGGTCCATGGCAGCGGTGCCGGCCGGCTGTCGGCCGAGCGGGCGCTCGCCGCCGCCGAAAATCTTGAGGACCCCCGCATTGTGGATCAGGGGGGTGGGAAAGCTGGACTTCGTAACTCTCCCGACACATACGACAGTTCGCGATCTCCCGCATCCGAGGCCGCAACCGACGCCCCGGCTTCCGAGGAAGGCTCCCCCGCCGACAAGGAGCACTCCGTCGACCGGCTCACCGCGGGACTGCTGCGACTGCACGCCGATCGCATGCAGCTGCTCTCGCGCGAGCAGCGCACGCGTGACCGTTTCACCGCCCGCCACCCCGAGGTGGCGGTCGTCGAAGTACCCGCGCTGCCCGGCGATGTCCACGACCTCACCGGCCTGCGCGACATCGGCACCCTGCTGGCAGCGGGCGCGACAGGGCAGACGGTGCTGCCGTAACGCGGCCAGGGGCCGACGGCTGCGGGCTGTCGGCAGCGGGGCTGTGGCCTGCGCGGCTCCGCGCGTGGCGAGCGGTCGTACGCGCACAGACAACCGTCGTGCGCGCGTGGGTGGCACACGCGCGGCCGACCTGAACAAGGCATGCGCGGACAGCCTGCGTCACATAGGCGGACGGCGTGGGGGACACACGCGCATACGAACGGCGTCGGCTGCGCGTACGGACGGACGGCGACGGCGGCTCACGCGTGAGCGCGAGGCCGACCACCGTCTCCGCAGGCGGGGCCGCAAGGCCGATCGTGGCTTCCCCAGGCGTAGGCCCGACCGGCGCTTCCCCACCTCATCGCTTCCCGCACCCCGGCATGCCCGCTCGTACCCACTCGGCGCCCCAGGGCCTGTGGCGACCCTGCCTCCCGTGGCGCACGCCTGACGCTTCCCTCGGCGTGTGCCGGGCCGGAGCTTGTGCCGCGTGGATGTGCCGGAGGAAATGCCCTCCGCTCCCTCAGCTCACCGCCGCGTAGTTCTCGTACACCTCGTCGTTGTCGAGGGGCACGATGCCCGCCCCGCGCTCGTACTCCGAGCGGGCGGTCTCCAGCAGCCTGCGCCAGGAGGTCACGGTGGGCCGGCGGCGCAGCAGCGCGCGGCGCTCCCGCTCCGTCATGCCTCCCCACACGCCGAACTCCACGCGGTTGTCCAGCGCGTCGGCCAGGCATTCCGTGCGTACCGGGCATCCGGTGCACACCGCCTTGGCTCTGTTCTGCGCTGCTCCCTGAACGAACAGTTCATCCGGATCGGTAGTGCGGCAGGCAGCCTGCGCACTCCAGTCGGTAACCCAGCCCATACCGGCGCCGTCCTCTCCCGAATCGAGGCTCCCCCACGGCGGCAGCGGCATATTCACCGCCGCCAGTTGAGGACGTTACGGAAGGTGGACACAGCGCAACACCCCCTTCGGGCCCAATCTTGAATGGCCCGAACGGACTATGGGTTAACGGCAGATCACCCGCGGGAGTGAGCTGGCGACATACACGACCATCCCGGCAAACCAGGACAGCTGTGATGCGTCACAACGGACGCCGGGTGACACACGAGGCGGATTCGGACACGTCCCCCTCAGGAACCGGTCCCGCCCCCGCGCGAAAAAACGCGGTACGACCGGAACGATTCGGGGTCGCCGGACGTATTGATACGTGACCGCACTGCTGTGACAGTTGAGAGCAGCTTAGGCCAAGGCCTGCGCGCGTGTCCGGCGAATGGGAACGTCGGCGTCCCCGTTTGCCGTGCCGTGATGCGGTCGCCCTTTCAGAACGCTCATCCGTACGGATTAGGCTGCCCCCATGCCAAAGAAGCGCTCGGGTGGTGGTCTGTCGCCAACGCAGCAGGCCGCCAAGTTCCTCGGTGTCAGTGTGCTCGCCGGAGCCGTGATGGCGGGCATCGCGCTGCCCGCGGCCGGCGCGCTGGGCCTCGCGGCCAAGGGCTCGGTCCAGAGCTTCGACGAGATCCCGGCCAACCTCAAGAGTCCCCAGCTCAGTCAGCGCACGACCATCCTGGACAGCCAGGGCAAGCAGATCGCGGCCGTCTACTCCCGCGACCGCACGGTGGTGGACCTCAAGGACATCTCGCCGTACATGCAGAAGGCGATCGTCGCGATCGAGGACGCGCGCTTCTACGAGCACGGCGCGATCGACCTCAAGGGCGTCCTGCGCGCCCTGAACAAGAACGCGCAGGAAGGCGGCGTCGCCCAGGGTGCCTCCACGCTCACCCAGCAGCTGGTGAAGAACTACTTCATCGAGGAGGCCGGCGACGACCCGACCAAGGTCGCCCAGGCCACCCAGCAGACCCTCGGTCGCAAGATCAAGGAGCTGAAGTACGCGATCCAGATCGAGGAGAAGCTCGGCAAGAGGAAGATCCTCGAGAACTACCTGAACATCACCTTCTTCGGCGAGCAGGCCTACGGCGTCGAGGCCGCCTCCCAGCGCTACTTCTCCAAGCACGCCAAGGACCTGAGCCTCCCGGAAGCGGCGCTGCTGGCCGGCATCGTGCAGTCCCCGAGCCGCTACGACCCGGTCAATGACGAGGCGGAGGCCACCAAGCGGCGCAACACCGTGCTCCAGCGGATGGCGGACGTCGGCGACATCTCCCAGAAGGAGGCCGACCAGGCCAAGGAGAAGCCGCTCGGACTGGACCCGAGCCAGCCCAAGAACGGCTGCATCACCGCGGTCAAGGGCGCCGGCTTCTTCTGCGACTACGTCCGCGACGTCGTCCTGAACGACCCGGTCTTCGGCAAGACCAAGGAGTCCCGGGCCAAGCTGTGGAACCAGGGCGGTCTGACGATCCGTACGACGCTCGACCCGCAGGCGCAGGACTCGGTGCAGGCGTCCATAAAGAACCACGTCTACCAGTCCGACGCGGTGGCGACGGCCGCGACCATCGTCGAGCCGGGCACCGGCAAGATCCTCGCCATGGGCCAGTCCCGTCCGTACGGCTTCGGCAAGAACGAGACGCAGATCAACCTCTCGGTCAACTCCGACATGGGCGGAGGCGCCGGCTACCAGCCCGGTTCGACGTTCAAGCCGATCGTCGCGGCGGCCGCGATCGAGGGCGGCAAGTCCCCGACGCAGCACTACCCGTCGCCGTACGAGATGACGTACCCGAGCCCCGTGCAGGCGTGCGACGGCAAGGTCTGGCGCAACGACCCGAACAACCCGGCCAAGCTGACGAACGAGAACGAGTCGGAGCACGGCCCGTACGGCATGAAGGAGGCGACCGCCAAGTCGGTCAACACCTACTACGTGCAGCTGATCAGCGACATCGGCATCTGCCCCGTCACCGAGATGGCGAAGAAGATGGGCGTGCAGCGCGCGGACGGCCGGGCGATCGACCAGGCCCCCTCCATCGCGCTCGGCACCCAGGAGATGTCGCCGCTGACGATGGCGAACGCGTACGCCACCTTCGCCTCGCGCGGTATGTACTGCACCCCGGTCGCCATAGAGTCGATCACCCGGAAGGTCGGCAGCGAGGAGAAGTCCCTCCAGGTGCCGAAGTCGACCTGCTCGCGGGCGATGTCGGAGAAGACCGCCGACACCATCAGCACGATCCTCAAGGGCGTGGTCGAGGACGGCACGGGCCAGCAGGCCGGCCTCGGCGACCGCCCGAGCGCGGGCAAGACGGGTACGACGGACGAGCGCTACGCGGCCTGGTTCGTCGGCTACACCCCGAACATGGCGGGCGCGGTCTGGGTCGGCGACCCGGCCCACAAGCGTCAGATGAAGAACATCACCATCGGCGGCGTCTACAACGACAAGGTCTACGGCGGCCAGGTCCCCGGCCCGATCTGGCGCGACATGATGACCGGCGCGCTCAGCGGCAAACCCGTGGAGGACTTCAACCTGATCGACATCCCCGACGACAAGAAGGGGGATGGTCAGGGAAAAGGACAAGGGGGGACCGACGGGGGGACGAACGGGGACAGCACGGGCGGGATCGGCGGACTGACGGACGGCGGAACGGTTGACGGCGGCACGGTCAACGGCGGCACCACGGGTGACGCGACCGGCGGCGCCTTCCCGACACCGTCCTTCTCACTCCCGGGCAACTTCATCCAGGGGCAGACGAACGGCGGAAGCAACGGGAACGGAAACGGGGGCTGGCGGGGGTGACCCCCTGACGTGAGTACGGCGGCGGGGCCGCACCGCTCGGTTCGGCCGAGCGTGCGGCCCCGCCGCCGTACATCTCCGACTCTGGTGCCAGAGGTACCCGTGGCGCCCGTAGTGCCCGGGGTCAGCCCTGGAGCAGCTTCTTCACCGCGGCGGCCACCCGGCCGCCCTCGGCCTGGCCGGCCACCTTCGGGTTCACGATCTTCATGACGGCGCCCATGGCCCGCGGCCCCTCGGCGCCGGCCGCCTTCGCCTCTTCCACGGCCTGGGCGACGATCGCGTTCAGCTCGTCGTCGGACAGCTGCTTGGGCAGGTACTCGGCGAGCACCTCGCCCTCCGCCTTCTCCCGCTCGGCCGACTCGGCACGGCCGCCCTGCGCGAAGGCATCGGCCGCCTCCCGGCGCTTCTTCGCCTCACGGGTGATCACCTTGAGGACCTCGTCGTCGGAGAGCTCCCGCTTCTCCTTGCCCGCGACCTCCTCCTTGGTGATCGCGGCGAGCGTCAGCCGGAGCGTCGAGGAGCGCAGCTCGTCGCGCTCCTTGATCGCGGCGTTGAGGTCGTCATGCAGCTTCGACTTGAGCGTGGTGGTCATGGCGTCGATTGTCGCAGGTGTGCTGCCGTGAACGCCCGTTGATTTAAGGGGAACGCCCGTTGAGTCAAGGCGAACGCCCGTCGATCGACAGACCGCCGGTCTCGTCGGTGTCCCCGCGTCTGACACGATGGACGCATGCGCGCGCGATACGGAGTACCCCTGGGAATCATGGCGGCCGGCGCCGCCGGTCTGGCGTACGCGGCGGGCTTCGAGGCCCGCTCCTTCCGCCTCCGACGGGTGACGGTCCCGGTCCTCCCGCCGGGCATGCGTCCGCTGCGCGTGCTCCAGGTCTCCGACATCCACATGGTCAGCGGCCAGCGCAAGAAGCAGCGGTGGCTGCAGTCGCTGGCGGGCCTGCGCCCGGACTTCGTGATCAACACGGGCGACAACCTGTCGGACCCCGAGGGCGTCCCCGAGGTCCTGGACGCCCTGGGCCCGCTGATGGAGTTCCCGGGCGCGTACGTCTTCGGCTCCAACGACTACTACGGCCCCAGACTCCGCAACCCCGCCCGCTACTTGCTGGAGAAGGCGAGCGGCAGGCACGGCCTGAACGGCAACCCGCCGGCCGTCGGCGTCATCCACAACCCGTGGGAGAACCTGCGCGACGGTTTCGACGAGGCCGGCTGGCTGAACCTGACGAACACCCGCGGTGTCCTGAAGGTCGAGGGCGCTTCGATCGAGCTGACGGGCCTCGACGACCCCCACATCAAGCGCGACCGCTACGCCCGGGTGGCCGGCGGCCCCACACAGACGTACGACTTCTCGATGGGCGTGGTGCACGCGCCGTACCTGCGGGTGCTGGACGCGTACGCGGCGGACGGCTACCCCCTGATCCTGGCCGGCCACACGCACGGCGGCCAGCTGTGCATCCCGTTCTACGGCGCGCTGGTCACCAACTGCGACCTGGACACGGACCGGGTGAAGGGCCTGTCCACCCACACGGCGGACGGCCACACCTCCTACCTCCACGTCTCGGCGGGCTGCGGCACGAACCGCTACACACCGGTGCGGTTCGCGTGTCCGCCGGAGGCGACGTTGCTGACGTTGGTGGGGCGGGAGTAGGGGGTTCTGGGGGAGGCCGGCCGGGATGCCCGCTATGGGGACTGGGACCGGAACCGACTGGGCCGGGGCTGGGACAGGAACCGACTGGGCCGGGCTGAGGCCGGGACACTGGGGCCGGGGACCGGTGCCGTAACCCACCCGGACTAGGTCGAATAGCCGCTCCCGTCCCCCGCTCCTAGCGTGAGGCCATGACCGCCTCGAACCCCCCGATACCCCCGATACCCAGGGACATTCCGGACCTGCCCGCGGTCCCGGGCCCGCCCGTCCTGCTGCCGTCCCCCGTCCCCGCCACGGCCGTGGTGGCGCCGGTCCGCCGCCCCATGGTCGCGCTGTTCCGCCTCCTGACCGCCCTGGCGGCGGCGGGTGGCGTGGCCCTGGAGATCCTGCTGGGCACCCCGGACCGCGTCCTGAGCTACTTCGGCATCCAGGCGGGCATCCTGCTGAGCATCACCATGCTCATGTCGGCGTCGAGGGCCTGGCGCGCCCGCCGCCCCCTCCCCTCCTCCGTGACAGGCGCCACACTGCTCTACATCCTGATCTCGGCGCTCGCCTACCACCTGCTGCTGGCCCACACGACGCCCCCGTTCTCCATGACCGGCGCGACGACGGTTCCGGAGCGCTGGCACGGCTCGTGGGCGACGCTCCAGACCCTGCACACGCTGACGCCGGCGGCGGCCGTGCTGGACTGGCTGCTGCTGACACCCGCGGCCCGTCTGCACCTGCGCCAGGCGGCCGCCTGGCTCCTCTACCCCCTGGCCTACCTGGCCTTCTACCTGATCCGAGCGGCCTGCTTCGCCCCCACGAACCCCGCCCGCTACCTGTATCCCTTCCTGGACGCGGCCACCCACGGCTACCGCAGCGCCCTGGCCAACGCCCTCCTCCTGGGCCTCGCCATGTACGCCCTGGCCGTCCTCCTCGTGGCCCTGGACCACACCCGCCCGACCCCGGTCCGCCGCCGCGTCTAAACCGGATTTCGTCTACAGCCACCAGTGGGCTAAAGTAAACGTCGTCGCCGCGAGAGCAGCGACATCGGGGTGTAGCGCAGCTTGGCAGCGCGCTTCGTTCGGGACGAAGAGGTCGTGGGTTCAAATCCCGCCACCCCGACAGCCGAAACAGCAGGTGGGGCACCTACCAAAGTTGGTAGGTGCCCCACTTGTTTTTGTCTGCGTGTCTATCTGCGTGACTACCGCTTTTCGCGCGTCTACGACCGCCGCTCCTGCGCGCCGAAGATCCCGTCCATGACCACAGCTCCAGTCTGAATCACAGGCCGGATCTGCTTCCGGTAGACCTCCTCGGTCACGGCCGTCCCTGAGTGCCCGACGAGCCGGGAGATCTCCTCCAGCGGGACACCCCGGTCGGAGAGCAGAGACACGAAGCTGTGCCGGAGCTCCCTCGGCGTCCACTCGTCGACGTTGATCCCGTCGATGCCCTTGAGCGCCTGGCGGAAGGCACGGCGGACGTTGGCAGCGTCGAGCGGCTTACCCACGGCCGAGGAGAAGACGAGGCCGTGTTCCTCCCAGGCATCCCCGGCAGCGAGCCGATCCCATCCCTGATCTTCGAACTGCTGCCAGAGGGCCTCGACACAGCGCGCTGGCAGAGCGAGCGTACGCCGGGACTTCTTGGTCTTGGTGTCCCCGCTCCGCCGTACAGAGCGCCAGACGGCGATATGCGGAGGCTGCGGCGGGTCGAGGTCCGGGCGGCCTTTCAGGAAGACGTGGTCCCAGGTGAGGGCCCGCAGTTCTTCAGTGCGGGCACCGGTCAAAAGCGCGACGACGATGTAGGCGTACATGGAAGTCCCCTCAGCGCCCCTGAGCACGGCCTCAGCCTGCGCGAGGGTGAGCGCCTTGGACGGGCGCCCGGCCTGCCCCTGGGGCACTGAGCACAGCTCGACGACGTTGCGCTTCACCTTGTCCCGCGCCATGGCCCGCTTGACCGCGCGGTTGAGGCAGGAGTGGATTCCCTGGAGCGTGCGCGTGCTGAGCGTTTTCGCTTGGCGGCCAGCCAGCGATCTACGTCCTCCGCACTCAGATCGCGAAGCTTTCGTGCGCCGAGCGACGGAATCACGTGTTTCTGACTCAGGAGCGTCACGGTCTCAACAGTGCTGGGGTCGAGGCCCGACAAGCCCTACGCCAGCCAGTCCGTCACGGCGTCTTTCACCGTGTAGTTGGTGGGGGCGATCGCAAGGCCGTTTTCGTGGTCCCGCAACACCTCCTTGAGCTTGTTCTTCGCTTCCGTCTTGGTTCTGCCACTCCCCCGCTTCACGATCCGCTTGCCGCTCGGATCAAAGCCGAGGTTCGCCGTGGCGATCCACCGCTGCCGTTTCTCGTCCCAATGCAGGCCGCCGTCACCGCGGCTCCGACGCTTGGTCATCAGGCCGCCCGCTCCATCTGTCCGGCGATGAAGTCGCCCAGGGCGGAGGCGGGGATGCGCCGGCACCGGCCGATGGTGACCGAGGGCAGCCGCCGAGTACGGATCAGGTCGTACACCGTGGACCGACCGACCCTGAGACGGGCCATAACGTCGGCAACGGTAAGCAGTTCGTCGTCACGCATGGTCAGGTTCTCCTTGTTCAGTGAGGGAAGCGGAGCGCGAGGACGCGAAGAGGGCTTCGGCACCTGTGAGGCCAGTGCCGGCGAAGCGCCAATGGGAGAGGACGAGGACGGTGTCCGGGTCCGGTAGGGGGTGGCCCGCTTCGGCGGCGCGTTCGCGGGCCAGGGCCTCGTTGTGGTCGGCACGTTCCTGGCGGAGGGCGCCGAGGGTCACCGAGTAGGCGCGAGACTTGGTGGAGAAGTGGCCGCGGAAGCCGAGCATGTGAGCCCACTTGCGCAGGCGCAGGTCTTCGAGTTGGGGGAGCCCGCCGAGGTGCCAGCAGGTGAGGATCAGCTGCCGGGCGTGGTCGGTGACGCCGGAGCCGATCAAGGCCCGCGCACGGCGCGGGCGCGCCGCCTCTGCGGCGCGGCCTGCCTCCTGTCTTCGCCCCGGCCGGCCGCGCCCGGCGGCGCGCTGCGTGCATGGGGGCAGAGAAGGGAAACCCCGCTGTGGCTGGGGCGGTCGGCTCCACGACTTTAGCCAGCCACTTTGGCGCGAGCCTCGAAGATCATGGCCCCAACGTCGTGCTTTACCGGGCAGGTCCACAGACTGCCCGACGCGCCGGAAGCTTACGGGGCCATGATCACTCGCGCCAAAGCAGCTCCCGGCCAAAGTCGTTCCGCCGACCGCGTGAGCCTCCGCACCCCGTATGAGCAACAGCTACTCAACTTGACTCTGTCGGGGATCTTGCAGCCGCACCGGGAAACTCCAAGATCCCCGACAGAGTCAAGCTCAAATCCGATAAAAGCCAGCTGGAACACGGCTGGAAGCTACCTACTGTCTCCCAGACTCCTGTCTTAACGTCGGTCGCTCAGACATCTTGCAGGCACGCTGTCTGTAGCCTCTCCAACCGGGGGCGTGCAGATAGACCGCCTGCATGCCCCGCACCGAGACTGAATGCGAGGCAGAAAACTGTGGGCGCCTGGCAGATGTGCACCCTTTGGAGCAGCCGGATCCTGACCGCGGCCGACCGCCTGCCTGGCGAGCGCAGCGACCGCCACGAGCGTTACAGGAGCTGGTCCATGAACCCGGATTCAGCCAACGCACTGCTGAAGATGCTGCTTGCGCTGAGCATCCATTCGCTCGTGCTGGACGCCATCTCAGATAGCCGTCCCTACACGCCCGACATGATCGACCGGGTACGTCTCGCCGATATCGAGCATGCTGCGACCAAGCGGCCATCCCACGAGCTACTCGCCGGCCCGCCAGACCTCGACGACGACCCTCAACTCCTCGTCAACGCCGTGAGAGTCCTCATCCACGACGACGCATCGGCCCTGGCCCTGGCCCGTCTGAGCCAAATGATCCGCATCACTCTCCTGCATTTGGCAGACAACCTCTCCACTTCAAACCCTGTCTGCGCCGACGTGGCCTGAGCTTGACTCTGTCGGGGATCTTGCAGCCGCACCGGGAAACTCCAAGATCCCCGACAGAGTCAAGCTCAATCTGTGTTGTCGTACGCTCCCCATGCCGTGTGTAGGCGTTGCGTGAGGTCTTCCAGCGCCTGGACAAGATCATCGGCGGTTGCCCCGGGTTCCAGGAACCCGTCCTGTGCAAGGCGCGCGAGGAGGTATTTCGTGGTGCTCTGTGGCAGGTCTCCCAGCAAGAGCTCACCATGGATGCGGCCGCTGATCGCGAACAGGGCACGCAGGTCTCGGTGCGTGACGGTCACTGGACGAGTGGGGTCGTCCCACGGATCTCGGGTATCCGGCATGGTGGCATTGTGCCTGTATGACTGTTGCCAAGTCAGAGCGTATGCCCTTCGCGCGGCGGTGGGGCAGCCCTTGTCAAGACCACGTGCGGCGGCTGACACCAGCGGCTGACACCAACAAGCGCGAACAGCAGCGGTCGACGCCGGACCTCTCCGGACGATCGACCGGGGCGTAGAAACGGTTGGTCAACGTCGACGGTCCCCGGTGATCGACCTGATAAAGATGAGGCCAGACCTCAAAGCCTTCACCTGGCGCGGGTGCCGTCCTCACCGCTGGCCAGCCCCCCGCCGCCTTGACTCAGCCTTGATCCATCGATCCGATTCTGAGGTGGCTGTGCAGCAGCGCAACGTGCGCATCATGAAGCATGGGAATCGATCTGGAGCTGCACTCATCACGGCCGGCGCGGCATGGGCGCAAGTCCCGCGCGACCCTCCTGCGGAGCTCCTACGGGCACGGCGACGCACTGGCCGATGCGCTCGGCTCGCTCCAACTGCTCGGAGCGCCCGGGCGGCTCACTGCCGTCGATCCCTACGGGGACACGTTGATGAACGAGCAGGAGTCTGCGGCCGCCCTGCCAGAGATCCGCGATCTGAAGGAGAGATGCGGCGATGACCGTCAGCTCGCCGCGTTGGACGACCTCGCAACGATGCTCAAACTGTGCGCAGCCACCCCTGGCAGCTACTTGTGGTTCGCAGGCGACTGAAGCCATGCCGCCGAAGCCTCCGCCGTCCGCCAGCTGACCAGACGACACTCACGCTGGGCCGTCTCTGGGCCGTCCGACAGGACCAACGTCGACAGGCGACGACAGATACCACGCACGTCAGCGCAGGTCAGACCAACGTCCCACAGTATCGGTCGACTTGGGCATCGACTGAAACCAGTTCTTCTACAAGTGGCGCGACGATGGCACCGACCAGACCATCCACGACCTGCTGCGTTGGCAGGTCCGCGAGAGGCGGGGGCGCAAGGCCGACCCGAGCCTGGTGGTGCTCGACACCCAGAGCCTGCACGCGGCCGCCGGGGTACCCGCCGACACCGACACGGTTCACAAGGCCCTGGTGGACCAGGGATTCAAGACCGCCATCGTCGACCACGGGCAGAAGGTGGGCATCGACGTCGAAGTCGTCGAGCGCAACCCGGCAACCAGCGGGTTCGTCCCGCAGCCCAAGAGGTGGGTGGTGGAGCAGGGGAACGGGATCATGATGCTGCACCGCAGGTTGGTACGGGACTACGAGCACCGGCCCGCCTCGGGCGAGTCACGTGCCGTGAGCGTCACGAACGTCGCCGGCCGCTCCGCGACATCGGCGGGGATTCCCTTGCCCCCGGCCAACCCGCACAGCAGTAGGTGCCAGGCGTCCCCCTTGTACTCGTGGCTGCACGTCGGGCACACCGCCGCTCGCCGGTTCCCACAGCGGACATAGGTCATCCCGTCGAGCTCTCCGCGAGAGGAGTACAGCCCCGTGAGCTCGCCGGTGCGAGTGTCGACGAGGGCGCGTGAGCCGACCAGGCGCACCGGCCGCACGCACCTACCGACGCGTTGCTCGGCGCGGCTCCGCGAAGCGTCGGCCATGAGACCAAGTACGTTCGACGGAGTGGGTTGAACCATGCCAGCCACTCAACAACGACGTTGAGGACGTAAGAACCACGTAGTCGGGACCTATCAGGACGTCCCGACATCCTCCGAAACGTCTCACAACGTCCCTGAACGTCCCAGCAACTCATTCGACTGCCTGCTGCTCACGTCCGCTCTTGTAGTGCCGACCCTCACTGCCGATCACACAACCGGGGTGATGATGAGGGCACCGATGACGACAGCTTGCAGATACGTCAGTCCCACAGCCACTGAACCTAGTGACCGCGACATGATCGGAATGTGACGGCGCTCAGTTCTGGTTAACGCGGGTCACGCTCCAATGGACACCGTGACGGATGCCACCGCGGAAGTGCGCGGCCGCTCATCGTTTGGTCATGTGAGCCCACCTACCGTCTCCAGCATGAGTGAGCATCGCATGCCAGACATCTCGCACACTGGCCAGGACATCGCTGGTCAGACGGCTGCGCCGACGCCGATGAGCCCGCTTTCACGTGACGCCTTGCGCAGCGGGGCGAAGGTTGCCGTGACCTGGGTGCTGCTGGTCGCCGCGGCCTGGGTCGGGGGGAAGTACGGCGAGCAGTTCAACCTGCCGGCCCCCCACGTGATCGTTTCGGTGATCCTCGGCCTGATTGTGGCAAGCACGGGGCTACTGAAGCGGGCGACACCGCGGGCGTTGCACACCGGCGCGCAGGCCGTCACCGGTGTCGTCATCGGGACGTTCCTCGATCTCAAGGCCCTGGGCAGCGCCGGCGGCTCAATGCTGCCGCTCCTGGCCATCACCGTAGCCACACTCGTCTTCTCGATCGTGGCCGGTCTGGTGCTTGCACGATGGGCGGGGATCGACCAGAAGACCGCCTCCCTGGGGATGGTGGCCGGCGGATCGGCTGCGATCGTCAGCGCCGCCGACGAGCTGGGCGCCGACTCACGGCAGGTGGCGTTCATGCAGTACCTGCGCCTGACGCTGGTGATCCTGGCGATGCCGCTGATCATTCAGTTCGTCTTCGACCCGAGCGTGGCCTTCCACGGTCTGGGTCCCGCCGAGATCGAGGTGCCGTTCTCGATCCCCGGCATGCTGTTCGTGTTGTGGGCTGGTCCAGCCGGCTACCTGCTGGGCCGGGCGCTGCATATGCCGGCACCGGCGCTGCTGGGGCCCGTGATCGTGGCGGCCGTTGCGACTGTCGGAGGGTTCGGCGGCCAGCCGCCGGAGCAGTTCCGTGAGATCGCGTTCAACATCATCGGCCTCGAGGTCGGGCTGCGGCTGACCCCGGCCGCGCTGCGTGCCATGGGCCGGATGCTGCCCAAGGTGCTCCTGTTCGTGGTGGGCATCACCGCCATCTGCGCCGGGCTCGCCTGGCTGGTCACGCTGGTGACCGACATCACCCCTCAAGACGCGTACCTGGCTACGACACCGGGCGGCATCAACGCCGTGCTCGCTGTCGCATCGTCGGTGCACTCCAACGTTGCGCTGGTCTTCACCGTGCAAGCGCTCCGCTTGCTCATGATGGTGCTGATCGTGCCGCCGGTGCTCAAGTGGTGGCTCAACCGTCAGATGGCAGGTCAAGGGACGGCCGGGGCGCCCGTGGCCGAGACCGTCACGGCGGGCGAGATCGGCTGATCCAGCCCGCACACGTGCCACACCCTGAGCGATGACTGGGGCATGGTCCTCGCGCCAGGTTCGGACACCTGCCCGCCCGGACGTTGGTGGCCATGGCCGCGTGCGAGAGTTGTTCATCAAAACCCGAGTTCCACGAGGGGACGGGAGAAGCCGCATGCGCATCCTGGTTGCTGAGGACGACCCCCGGCTCGCAGGGCTCCTCGAGGACGTGCTCACGGACGCAGCCTGGGACGTCACGTTGGTCGGCGACGGGCGCACTGCCTACACGGGGTGCCTCAACGAGGCTTACGACGTAGCGCTCGTGGACTGGATGCTGCCCGGCCTCGACGGAGTCGAGGTGTGCCGCAGGCTGCGCGAGGTTGGGGTCAGAACGCCCGTGCTCATGCTCACAGCACGCGGCCAGGTCGAGGACCGCGTCCTCGGCCTGGACGCGGGGGCCGATGACTATTTGCCCAAACCGTTCGTGGTCGATGAGCTGCTTGCGCGGCTGCGCGCTCTCTATCGACGGGCAGGGATCGAAGCGGCACCCACCATCACGATCGGGGACCTGGTCATCGACCGCGACGCTCGACGCGTCACCCGCAGCGGCATCGAGATCGCCTTGACCACGCGAGAGTTCGACATCCTCACCTTCTTGGCCTCCCGCGCCGGAAAGGCTGTGTCACGCTACGAGCTCTACGACGAGGTCTGGGGTGAGACCGATCTGCGAAGCAACGTGATCGACGCCGCACTAGCGGGCCTGCGGGCCAAGCTCGATCGCCCCTTCGGCACCCACACAATCACGACCCTGCGCGGCGCTGGCTACCGCGTCGAGCTCCCCGAGACGTGAACGCACTGCGACGCAGCACGGCTCCGAAATGGCTGCAACGGTTGCCCCTCCGTGCCCGGCTGGTGGGGGGGTTCGTCTGCGCGATCTTCGTGCTGCTCACGGTCGCGGGCGCCTTCGTCTACTGGCGGGTCGAGTACGCCCTCGACAGCGCTCTGGACACGGAGCTGGCCAAAGCAACGGCCACCATCGTTCCGCTCGTCAACGCTGAGGGCAGCGTCACCTCACCTGATCAAGCTGACGCCACGGGCGTCGGCTGGCAACTGCTAACAGCCGACGGTTCTCTCGTCGCCTCCGGTGGACGTCTCGCGGGTCACGACCCCGTGCCAGCCCGCGACCTGACCGGTGCACCCCGCACCGTCGAGGTTGGCAGCATGCTGTCGATCTCGCCGGACCGGGTGCGCCTTCGCGTGACGCCAATACGTGGCAAGTACCTCGTCGTAGCGGTCGACCGCGCCCGTCGCGATGAAGCCTTGCGAGAGCTGCTCGCACAGCTGGTCATCGCCGGCGGAGGGACACTGCTCGTTGCCTCGATCGTGGGCGACCTTCTCGCCCGCGGTGCGCTGCGCCCAGTGGAGCGCTACCGCGCTCGGGCTTCTGACATCGCAGCCGGCGCAACCAAGCTGCGGCTCGAAGTCCCCGACCACCGTGATGATGCAGTCACCCGGTTGGGGCACACGCTCAACGAGATGCTCACCAGCCTGGATGCGGCGATGGAACATGAGCGCCATTTCGTCAGCGATGCCAGCCACGAACTGCGCACGCCTGTGACCGTCATCGCCGGCAGGATCGACCAGGCACGCCGCAAAGCGCGCACGGCCGCCTACTACGAGCACCTCCTCGATGAGCTTTCGATCGATGCCCAACGACTTGTCCGACTGACCGAGAGCCTGTTGTCCCTCAGTGGCCCCGTCGATGACCGCGAGGGCAGCAGCGACGTGCTTGCCCAGGTGGCGGCGACCGCGGATGCCCACCTGGCTGCCGGCAACGCCGCGCTACGCATCACAAGCCCGACCGAGCCAGTCCTGGCGGACGTCTCAGCTGCGGTGCTCGACCGGATCGTGACCAACCTCGTCACCAACGCAGTCGTCCACGGCGCACAACCGATCGAGATCCACCTCGACGCAACCCCTGACCTCGTCATCCTCCAAGTCATCGACGACGGACCCGGAATGACTCCCGACCTGCTTGCCCGAGCCACCGATCGCTTCGCTCGCGGTGAACACGCCCGCACCCGTCCTGGGGCCGGCCTCGGATTGGCGCTCATCGCCCAACTCGTCACGGCCGCAGGCGGCGAACTCCGACTCTGTTACAACGGGGACCGCGCTAGCTTCGGCACCAGTCACGACCAGCTCGCCTGCACGCACGACGCACGCATGACCGTCAGCGTGCTCCTGCCACGCACCCAATAGGCCTTCGCGGCCCACGCCGATGTGTCGGTCGGTTCAGCGCCCGACCCTCCCTGCGACAGGGACGTCACCAAGAAGAAGCCGAGCGACCGAGTCACCCGTCAAGTAGAGCCAGGTGCTACGCATCAAGCGGAGTCAGACAGCGACGAAGCTCCGGCCATGTGAGAACTTTCTACACTCCGTAGATGGCAGCAACCCACACGCCTACATCGTCTGCCCGTCCTGCAAGCAGGAGAACATCCGATACGGCTTCAGCGAGGATGACTGAGGACAGGCTCCGCAGGAGCTACGCCAGCTTCAGGGTGAGTGTCTAACTGCGTGACAACGCCGACAGACAGCGGCGGACGAGCATGGACATCTGCGGACTATTGCAGCAGGTGAAAGGCACACCGCTCCATGGCAGAGCGCACCAGCGAGTTGCTTCGGGACGAAGAGGTCGTGGGTTCAAATCCCGCCACCCCGACAGAGAAGTACCAGGGCAGGGGCCTGATCCGTGAGAGCGGTCGGGCCCCTGACTCGTTTCCCGGGACTCCATGGAGTAATGGAGAGTTCCCCAACCCCTTGGTTCGGACAGATGCAGCCGACAGGGAGCTGTCGACTGCGGGTCAGCGTGTCGGGGGGCGCATCTTGTGTCGTTGGGCGTGTCAGCCGAGGGACAGAACACAGGCGAAGCACAAGTGGCCTGCAGGTTTGATGAGCCAGCTGGATGCTCTTCTGGGCGACCAGTACGTCTCATAGGGGCGAGGAGCATGACGAGCCCGACACCGGATCAGTAAGGCTCGATCCACCGTGCTCCGGCACGACTGGTCTTGCCAATCAGCCCAGTCCGCCCAGTTGGTGACTTCGACCGGACTGGATTCGCTGTCAACGGACAGTTGCGAACTCTCACACGACGCGGCAGACCGCCCCGGGCCGCAGGCACCCGACGACCGTCACCCTGCTGTAGCGGCGAGGCAGAGGATAGACCGCTCTCCGAAAGCGCCCGTCGGCTCTGGCTCATCCGCGTGGGCTGACTGGGACCTGCTCACCCTCCGTCGGCCGATGCTGTCGGCAAGGCTGCAGAGATCGGAGTACGCGCCGACCAGAAATCGGAGTGAACGTAGGGGAGTCCCTTGGATTCCGGTGAGTCCGGATCAAGCGGCTTCCTGGGCGCCTCGGTGACTTTCGACTCGTCGACACATGGGGAGGTCACGTGGAAACCGGCCTGTCCCTTGTACCCGAATTCCAGGCTGACCTGGAAGCCGTTTGGCGCGCTCGCGAAGACCGCCGGCATGTCGACACTCCTTCACACCGACGTGATCTTGTAACCCTCCTTCTTTCAGTAGCGCTCGACGACACCGAGAAGGCTGCCACGTCGCTCGTCCGAGATGATCGTCATCACATAACGTCGACGGCTCACCGACCCGGTACCGGTGCCGTCGTTCTTGAAGTCGGTGCAGCTGGAGTCGCTCGCCGGCCCCTGCATGACCTCGACCGAAGGGTTGATCGCCTTGAGGGTCGCGTCGATGATCCCCTCTGCGTGATCGGCCGCCTCTTGCATGTTCATGTTCGTCTCCTTCGGCGCGTCCGCTTTAGTTCCCGCACTTCCGTTGCCGCCGATGAAGCCACAACCGGAAACGATGAGGGCTGACGCCACGAGGGCCACAGCTCGAGTTTTCACCGGTATTTGTCCCAGGTCACGAGGTCAGGACGGTCCGCGACGATGGCCGCGATGTTGGCAGCGGACACAGGGTCCTTGTCCCTGGCCGGGTTGAAGTAGTTGGAATGCGCCGGAGTCAGCCCCTGCCCGTCGACCACCGGCACCGGGCCGTCCAACACCTTGAAGCGTCTGGCACCAAACGCCTCGCTGGCCGGGTCCTTGCCGAACCAGAGGTCGTCATCGCCCTGGTCCGCGAGGTCCCCGAGGACGTACGCACCCACCGGACCGCCGCCGAAGTAGCCGACGGTGCCGGCCACGGCCTCCTTCTTCGACGGCAGGTGGCTGACGGGGTCGTTCTCGGCCGCGCCCACGAACACATGGCCCTTTCCGACCCCAAGATTTGCCGCGTGGTTGACGCCGGTGCCCGGGCTCCCGACAAGGATGACGTCATCGGCTCCGGGGATTCCCCCTGGCTCCTGCGTTGCCGCGCCCACGAGGCGAGAACCGTAGGAGTGCCCGATCGCGACCAGGTGCGGGTCCTTGTGATCGTTCGTCGCGGCGAGTGCACCCATGAACGAGTTGTACGCCGGTGCACCCTTCACCGCGTCATGTGCCGACATGACATCCGTGTCGGACACCAAGGTGGCGGGGTCCAGCGGAGCGTCGAGCTGCGGTGGGTCGTAGCCCAGCCACACGATGGATGCGCTGGACGGATCGATGTTCCGGACGTCGACCGCAGTGTCATAGGCGCGCTTCACATCGCCCTCCGCGAAGCCGGTGTCCAGGGCGGTACCGAGTCCGGGAACATACGCCGACACGTTCTTCGATTTGTCGGGGTTCCCGAACGCGACGATGGCACGACCAAGTCTCTCGTCCCCGATCCCCAACAGGTACATGGGCGGCTCTTTGGGGTCCACCAGCTGCTTCGCGGCGTTGTCCTGTAGCTGCTGCTGGATGCTCTTGAGAGCGTCCAGCTGAGTCTTGGCCCTTTCACCGCTCTCACCGGAGAGCTTGCCGATCAGAATGTCTAGGTTCTCGCGGTTGACCTCGTCCCGGACATCGGACGGAATGCCGTCCAGGTTGCCGATGATCTCCGGAAATGCCTGTTTGTACTCGTCGCGCTGTTCGTCGCTGAGGCTGTCCCACCACTTCTTGCAGTCGGCAGGCGACTTGTCCAGCGGAATGTGATCCTTGATGTACTCGCTCGCGGCCGAACCCACCGCGTCGGCATCGGCGGCAACGTCTGTCCACGTCTTGGTGTCGACCGTCAGCCCCGGAGACGCCTTGAGCTTCTCCAATGCCTTGCTGTAGCGGTCGTCGATCTCCGTGGCTTCGTGCACAGCGTGGGCGATGCGGTCGGCGATGTCCTGGGCTTTCGCGCGGTTCGGGTTGGGGCTGCGCAGACCGGACATGTCCGGTCCGGGCCCGGGACTGTAAATGCCGTTGAACCCGGTGACCGTTCCGCCAGCGATCTCTTCGCCGGTCAGTTCATTCTCGCCACCGGCGGGGTACACGACGCTGCCATTTGCGTCGACGGTGTACGACAGCGCCTTCGCATCATCGAGTGCCTCGAGCAGGCGGCGGCGTGGGGCAGCGATCTCGGACGAGAAACCCGTGAGTGCTCCGCTGATCAGGCCGCATTCGACCTGGGCGTAGTGGAAGTTCTGCGAGAGCTTGGCCAATTGCTTCTGCGCCGCGTCCGCCGCCTCACCCTCGTTGGCCTTCTGCATGACCTTGGCGATCTGCTGGTCAATGCGGTCCTTGGCCGCGTCGGCCATGTCACTGATCGCACGGTATCCGTCCGCTGCGTCAGCGTACTCGGAGGGGTTGATGGCCTGGAGTTTCTTGAGGTCCATGCGTCCGAATCACCGCCCCTTGCCAGTGCCGCCGACGGCGGACGTGTCCTCGGAGTGGCCCTTCAGCCCAGCGATCTCGGCCTTGATGGCCTCGTCGGTCTTGAACTGGTCATGCCCCACTTTTTCCAGCACGCCGGCGAGTCCGTCGCACAGGTCGCTGATGTCCTTCACGCGGCGCTCCCAGGATTCGTACACACTCTTCTGGGCCGCCGCGGTCGAGCAGCCGGAACCCTTGCCGAGGACTGCCTGGCCGTGCTCCAGCTTCGTCAGTGAGCCTTTCCCGGTAACCGACGGTCGTTGAGGGTGATCGCCTCCGGGAGTCTCGTGGTGTACTCCCAACTCCGGGCAGACGTAAGGCCCCTGGTAGGAACGATCTTGCGACAGAAAGATCCG
>NZ_JBITGJ010000012.1:0-179954 GCF_044456925.1 Streptomyces sp. NPDC050743 | reverse complement strand
CTCGGTCAACTTCATCACCACGATCATCTGCATGCGGGCCCCCGGACTGACCATGTTCCGCATGCCGATCTTCGTGTGGAACGTGCTGCTGACCGGTGTCCTGGTGCTGCTGGTCTTCCCGGTCCTGGCCGCCGCCCTGTTCGCGCTGGAGGCGGACCGCAAGTTCGGCGCCCACGTCTTCGACGCGGCCAACGGCGGAGCACTGCTGTGGCAGCACCTCTTCTGGTTCTTCGGACATCCAGAGGTGTACATCATCGCGCTGCCGTTCTTCGGCATCATCAGCGAGATCATCCCGGTGTTCTCCCGCAAGCCGATGTTCGGCTACATGGGCCTGATCGCCGCGACCATCGCCATCGCCGGTCTGTCCGTGACCGTGTGGGCCCACCACATGTTCGTCACCGGCGGTGTGCTGCTGCCCTTCTTCTCCTTCATGACCTTCCTGATCGCGGTGCCGACCGGGGTGAAGTTCTTCAACTGGATCGGCACCATGTGGAGGGGTAGTCTCTCCTTCGAGACGCCGATGCTGTGGGTGATGGGCTTCCTGGTCACGTTCGTGTTGGGCGGGCTGACCGGTGTCATGCTCGCCTCGCCGCCGATCGACTTCGCCACCTCCGACACGTATTTCGTGGTGGCCCACTTCCACTACGTCATCTTCGGCACGGTCGTGTTCGCGATGTTCGCCGGCTTCCACTTCTGGTGGCCGGAGTTCACCGGCAAGATGCTGGACGATCGCCTCGGCAAGATCACGTTCTGGACGCTGTTCGTCGGCTTCCACGGCACCTTCCTGGTCCAGCACTGGCTGGGCACGAACGGGATGCAGCGCCGGATTCCCGACTATCTCGCGGCCGAGGGGCTCACCACCCTCAACACGGTCTCGACGATCTTCTCGTTCCTGCTCGGCTCCTCCATGCTCCCGTTCTTCTACAACGTGTGGAAGACGGCCAAGTACGGCAAGCCGGTCGCCGTGGACGACCCCTGGGGCTACGGCCGTTCGCTGGAGTGGGCGACGTCGTGCCCGCCGCCGCGGCACAACTTCCTCGCCCTGCCGCGGATCCGCAGCGAATCCCCGGCGTTCGACCTGCATCACCCTGAGACCGCGGAAATGCCGAGGGAGTTGAGCGCACGATGACGGCGCCGGAAGAGCGGGCCCTCGTCCGGGAGATCGAGGGCCATCTCCTGCTCGCCGCCGCACGGGAGGAGGGCCGTACGGCGGCGGCGCGCACCGCTTCCCGGCTGGGCTGGCTCACCGATGTCCAACGAGAGGCGCTGGAGCGGGAGTTCGAGGCGGAGTACCTGGGCCTGTCCCGCCGGTCGTGGCAGCGCACGGCCGACCGCGCCGAGGAACTGCGGCGGACGTACGAGAAGCGCTACCGGGCGCTGCGGCAGCGCCTGCTGGCGTGTCTGCTGCTGGGCTGCGCGGTGCTCGCGGCGGCGGGCCTGCTGGTGGTGTCCGCCGCCGCGTAGGGGCCGCCGCGGTACGGCGGCGGCGCGGCACCGGCATACGCACCGGCACGGCACGGCGGGCCCGCGAGCGACGGCGCCGGCCGGTGCACCACGGCTTCAGCCCCCTGGTGGTGCCCAGGCCCCGCGACTGGCGGGCCGGCCTCACGGTGAGCGGCTACTGGTGGCCGTACGACACGGAGGCACAACTCCCCGACGAGGTGAGGGAGTTCCTCGACGTCGGCCCGGCGCCGGTCTTCGTCGGACTGGGCAGCGCCACCGTGCCGGACGCGGCCCGGATCAGCGCCCAGGTGGTCGCGGCGCTGCGGCGGGCCGGGCTGCGCGGGGTGATCCAGCGCGGCTGGGGCGGGCTCGCGGCGGCCGGCGACGACATGCTGACCATCGACGACGTGCCGCACGCCCTGCTCTTCATGCGCGGATGGCCGCGGTGGTCCACCACGCGGGCGCGGGGACGACCGCGGCGGGGCTGCGCGCCGGGGTGCCGGCCGTGCCGGTGCCGGTCCAGTTCGACGCGGGGTTCTGGTCCGCCCGGCTGGTCGCGCTGGGTGTCGCCCCGGGCGTCGTATCGCTGCGCCGCCTCACCGTGGACGCGCTGGCTCCGGCCCTGGTACGGGCCACCCGGGAGCCGGAGTTCCGGGAGCGGGCGCGCCGTCCGGGCGCCCGGATCCGCGACGACGACGGCGCCGCGCCGGTCCTCGCGGCCCTGGAGCGGCTCGGCGGCTGACGCGCCGGGCCGGAGTCCGGGTGCCCGGAGTCAGCCGTTGGTGATGACCATGCGGAAGCGGGCCTTGCCGTCGAGCATCTTCTGGTAAGCCTCGGCGGTGTCGTCCAGCGGCACGTTCTCGGTCATCGGGCGGATGCCGTGCAGGGCGCTGAACTCCATGGTGTCCTGCACGTCCCGCGAAGTGCCGGAGGGGTGGCCGCGCACGACCCGGGCGCCCATGATCAGCTGGAGCGGGCTGATGCCCATCGCCTCGGGATCCGCGCCGATGACCACGAGCTCGCCACGTGGCGCGAGGCCGTCCACGGTGGCGGTGATGGCCTCGGAGTGCCCGGCGGTGGCCAGTACCACGCTCGCGCCGCCGAGGGACTGCAGGGCCTCGGCGACCGGGGTGCCGGAGGTGCTGTCGACGTAGTGGTGGGCGCCGAGCTGCTTGGCGAAGTCGGCCTTCTGGGCGCCCCGGGCGATCGCCACGGTCTCGAAGCCCATCGCCACCGCGTACTGCACCCCGAGGTGCCCGAGGCCACCCAGGCCGAGCACCGCGACCAGGTCCCCGGGCCGGGCGGAGCTGCGCCGCAGCCCGTTGTACGTGGTCACACCGGCACAGGCCATGGGCCCGGCGTCGCTCGCCGCCAGCGCCTCCGGGATCCGGGCGAGGGCGTCGACGGGCGCGATCACCTTCTCCGCGAAGCCCCCGTCGTAGGCCCAGCCGGGGACTTTCAGATTGACGCACACGATGAAGTCGCCCCGCCGGCACGGCGGGCAGTGGCCGCAGGCGCCGCCGAACCAGCCGACCGCGACCCGGTCGCCGGCCTGGTAGCCCCAGTCCTGCGTGCCCTCGCCGAGCGCCTCGACACGGCCGGCGATCTCGTGCCCTGCGACGACCGGGAACGTCAGGCCCGGCACGGCGGCGTTCACGAACATGGTGTCGCTGTGGCAGACGCCGCACGCCTCGACGGCGATCCGCACCTGGCCGGGCCCCGGCTCGGACACCTCCCGTTCGGCCAGTTGGAACGGGCCGCCCGCGCTCGTCACCTGCGCGACTCGATAGGTACTCATCACATTCTCCTGGGTCCGGCGGTGTATCCCGCGTTCCGAAGCACGGCTACGACACCCCCCGCACCAGCAGACCAGTTCCGGGCCGTTCCCGCGCGCCGAACCGCGTGGGTCCGTACCCCCCGGCCCCGCCCAGCCGCAGCCGTCGCCCCCTCGCCGCCTCCCCTCTTCGGCCGCGGCAGTGGCGGAAGCGGAGGGGAGACGGAGGTGCGGGGGCGAGAGGGGCAGCGGCTCAGCAGCGGGAGGGACGCGCCGCGGGCGCGCCGGCGCCGGGGCTGGGGCCGGCGCGCCGGGCAGCGCCCGTGGCACCCGGGCCGGGCCCGCCGGCCCCCGCCGCCCCTGTCACCCGCCCCCGGGCCGCCAGCCCTCCGGGCGGAGCATGCCCAGCAGCAGCCGCACCAGCTCGTCCACCACCTCGTCGAGGGTGGCGTCCACCCAGCCGGCGCTCCAGTCGTGCAGCAGGCCGTTGACGCTGCCGATGAAGGCTGTCGTGGCGAGGCGGTAGTCGCGGGGCGCCGCCTCCCCGCGTACCACGGCCGCGTCGGCCTCGGCGCGGATGAGGTCGATCCAGCGGGCCCGGCGGGCCAGTCGCTGCTCCTCCAGGCGGGGGCTGACGCCGACGATCTCCACGAAGGTGATGCGGATGCGGCGCGGGTCGGAGGTGACGTCGCGGGCGTAGGCCCGGAAGAGCACGCCGGCCCGCTCCGCCAGCGGCAGTCCGTCCGCCGTGGCGAGGGCGTCCAGCACCGCCTGTTCGGCCCAGCCGTTGACCTGGAGGTGCAGCGCGGCGAGGACGTCCTCCAGGGTGCGGAACTCCTCGTAGAACTGGCGGGTCGACAGTCCGGCGGCCTGGCTCAGCGCGGCGACCGTCGTGCTCCGGTACCCGGGTGCGCCGCCGAAGAGCTCCAGGGCCGCGTCCAGGAAGCGCCGGCGCCGCTCGGCCTGCCGTTCCTCGGCGGATCTGCCGCCGTAGCGGCCCGTCGGCGCCTTGAGCCTGCCCGTCACGTGTTCCCCCTCCGTTCGCCACCGGTCCCCCAATCTTGTCGTGCACACATCTTGTCGAGCAGCCCGACCGTTCCTTACTTTTCAGTAAGTTCACTGTGAATGCGCCCGTGTTCAGATTTTCCGCACACCCCCCCGAGGAAAGAGAGCAGTCATGCCTGCCTCCAGAACCAGGCACCTGTGCTCCATGGCCGCCGCCCTCGCCCTGACCGTCGCCGGCCCGGCGACCGCCGCCTACGCCGCGAGCGGCACCTCCGGCGGTCTGCGCGAGGTGCTGTTCGTCGGCGACAACTGGGACGGCACCGCCGATGTCATCAAGTCCTCCGGCGACTTCGCGAAGATCGGCCGGATCAACGTGATCCCCGACAAGGCGGAGCGGCTGGCGGAGATCAACGCCGACCCGATCAAGTGGATCTACTACACGTCCATCCGCAACCAGGTCGGCGAGGGACACGACCAGTACGTGGACGACATGTACTCCACGCCCGACGGAAGGTCCGTGGTCGTCTCCCGGCCCAGCTTCGCCGACGTCGTCTCCATCGACCTGGCCACCGACAAGGTCAACTGGCGCTTCCCGGTGGCAGGTTACCGCGCCGACCACATGGCGGTCTCACCGGACGGCACCCGCGTGGCCGTCTCGGCGTCCACCGCGAACAAGGTGCAGGTGCTGGACATCGACACCGGTGAGGAACTGGGCGAGTTCGGCACCGGCGACAAGCCGCACGAGAACTTCTTCACAGACGGCGGGAAGTACATCTGGAACATGTCCATCGGCGAGGTGACCACCTCCCTCGACGCCCCGGGCTGGGACTGGACCAAGGGCGACCGCCACATCACGATCGTCGACGCGACCACGTTCAAGCAGGTCAGGACCATCGACATGCGGCAGCGGCTGGACGCGATCGGGCTGAAGGACTTCTCCGACGCCGTCCGGCCCGCCGCCTTCACGCCCGACTGGTCCAAGCTGTACTTCCAGGTGTCGTTCTTCAACGGCTTCCTGGAGTACGACGTGGCCACGGACAGGATCACCCGGGTGAAGACCCTGCCGGAGAACCCGGCGACGAACCCCGACCGCACCACCTGGCTGCTGGACTCCCGCCACCACGGCATCTCGATGAACCCCGAGGGCACCAAGCTGTGCGTCGCCGGGACGATGGACAACTACGCCACCGTGGTCGACCGGGCCTCCTTCGACGTCGGCCCGCTGATCACCGCCTCCACGCCGTACTGGGCGACCGTGAGCGGCGACGGCAAGGACTGCGTCATCTCCGAGGCCGGCGCCGACCAGGTCACGGCCATCGACTTCGCCACCGGCCAGAAGGTGCTGTCCGTCCCGGTCGGCGACCATCCGCAGCGCGTCCGGCTGGGCCACGTCCAGGCCGACTGGACGACTCCAGCCGGGAGTTGAGCGCCGGACGGCCTCCGGGGCGACCCCACTCCCCCCGGGGGCCGTACGGCTCCCTCCGTGACGGCTCAGAAGTGCGCCGACGCCCACGCGGCCAGCTCGGACCGGGCCGCGCTCAGCAGGTCCGCCGAGGGCGCGGTGGCCCCGTCGGTCACCAGCGCGTAGTGCAGGGCCCCGGAGTCCGCGTCGGTGAGGAGCAGCCGGCGGCTGCCGGTGCCGCCCGGCTCGGGGGCGACGGCGACCGGGGTGGCCGCGCCGGTGTAGGCGGGCGGGGCGTGGGCCGTGCCCAGGTCGGAGACGACGGTGGTGGACGCGGTGGGGAAGGACGCCGGCAGATGCAGTTCGGTGGGTGCGCTGCCGGCGCCGGAGCGCCACACCAGCAGCCCGTACCGGCCGGGGCCCACCAGCTTCGCCACGTTCGGCAACGAGGACGGCACCGGGTTCCAGGTGAGGGTGGTGGAGCCGTCGCGGGAACGGTCCTCGTAGGTGAAGGCGAGTGCCTTACCGGCCGTGGCGCTCGGGTAGAGGCGGTCCAGCAGGCGGGCGTCCTGACGCAGGGTGACGTTCCCGGAGTCGTCCAGGCGCACGGCGGAGAGGTCCTCGTCGTTCCAGGCGT
The DNA here is from genome assembly GCF_044456925.1 of Streptomyces sp. NPDC050743. NCBI lineage: Bacteria > Bacillati > Actinomycetota > Actinomycetes > Kitasatosporales > Streptomycetaceae > Streptomyces > Streptomyces sp. NPDC050743. The sequence continues at coordinate 173,693 of NZ_JBITGJ010000012.1, read as the reverse complement.
CGCCGGAGGTGCGCACCTTGTCGGGGTTGCCGTTCATCAGCTCGTGGTGCCGGCCGTTGTAAAGGTCCCACTGCCACTGGGTGCCGGAGAGCACCGGACCGGAGGCGGCCGGATCCGTCCACCAAGTCGCCCCGGGGACGCGGGAGTCGAGGGCCTGGTACATGGCCTTCAGGACGGTCGGCGCCTTGTCGGACACCGTGCCGGACAGCGGGTGGCCGAACTCGCCGACCGCGGCCGCGGTGCCGGCGGCCGCGCCGCGGTCGCGGACGGCGGCGAAGTCGGAGGCGTACTGGCCGTCGGCCGCCTTGCCCCACATGAGGATGCCGGAGATGGCCTTCTGGTCGTAGAAGTGGGTGTTGAAGACATAACGCGGGCCGAGCGTGCCCGCGTCCAGCAGGCCGCCCTCCTGTTTCTGGGTGGAGATGTTGGCGTTCCAGAAGAGGTTGGGCTCCACGAAGGCGGGCTTGTCCTGCCAGCCGGCGGCGTCCATGCGGGCGCGGAACCTCTGGTAGAACGGCCACAGCAGGTCCTTCTCCCAGGTGCGGGAGGTCTGCCCGGAGTCGTAACCGCCCGCGTAGGGCTCGTTGTACGGGTCGAATCCGGCGACGCTCGCGAACTCAGTGCTGCTCAAGTGCTGTTGGAGGTAGGCCATGGTCGTCTGCGCGGTGGCGAGGAAGGCGTCCTGGAGGCCGTAGGCGTTGTGCCAGAAGTCGTACTGGGCCTTCCGCACGGCCGCGTTCTGGGTGATGTTCTGGCCCCAAAACAGGCAGATGCCGCAGGACTCGGCCGGATAACCCCCGGCGTCGGCCGCCCACTCGGGGGCGCCGTCTCCCGTGTACCAGCTGCCGCTGTTGAACAGGTGGCGGGAGTACAGGTCCTGGTGGAAGTCGGGGAAGACGCGGATGCCCGCGTCCAGGAAGGCGCGCAGTTGCCCGGTGGCGGCGGCCAGATAGCCGGTGTCCACCTGGCCGCGCACGGGTTCGGCGTGCGCCCAGGAGAGCAGGAAGCGGACGGCGTTCGCGCCGCCGAGGGCGCGCAGCGCGGTCGCGGACTTCCTGGCGTCGGCGACCGAGGCGAAGGGCAGGCCGCCGTTCTCCTCCAGCTTGGTCTCGCCCGAGACGTTGAAGCCGCGCAGGACGATCTCGCGCCCCTGGCCGTCGATGAAGCGGCCGCCCTGCACGGTGAGCGGGGCGCCGTCGAACCAGAGGGAGTCGGCGGGGAGGGCGGCGCTGGCGGTGGCGGGCGGGAGACCCGCCACCGCCAGGAATCCACTGAGGACGACCAGAACAGCCAGCAGACGCACCCGGATATTTGGCATGTCCACCACAGTCCGGCGATGTCTGGGCGGCGTCAACACCTTCTGACTTGCCAGTAAGTTGACTGATAGTCAGCTCGTTGGCTCAATCTCCCACCCGTCGGGTCACGTTGAGCAGGTACTCCTTCCGGTTCCGCGGGTTGTGGTCGGTGCGCGGCCGCTCCGGAACCGTTCCGCGGGTGACCGGCGCATAGTGGTCGAACGCCGTCTCCAGCTCCCCCTCGCCCCGCGTGAGCCCGGGCAGCCGCTGCTCCAGCTCGTGCACCCGGGCGGCGGGCACCGTGCCCTCCAGCACGACGGCCGCGCCGAGTGCCCCGGTGGTCTCCGGTACGGCGCCCAGCCGGGCGAGCACCGGAAGCAGCGCGCCGAGCGTGTCCGCCGGGGCCTGAAGCCGGAAGCGGTGCATGGGCTCGTGCACCCGGGTGCCCGCCCGGCGCAGTGCCTCGGTCAGGACCAGCGGGGTCAGTCCCCGGAAGTCGTACCCGGTGCTCGACATGCTCTTGTCGAAGCCCTGGTGGGCGTGGCTCTGCCGGGGCGAGTAGCCGGAGTGGGTCATGGTGACCGTGCAGTCGGGGATGCGCCAGCCGTGCAGTCCCTGACCGAGCGTCTCGCGGACGGTGTCCTCGACGGCCTTGAAGAAGGCGTACGGCATCGAGCCCAGCTCCACCTCCAGCCGGAACGCCACGCCCGAGCCGGGCGGTGCGGGCTCGACGCGCAGGCCGACGGTGGCGAGGAACGGGTTGGCGTCCTTCTTGTTGAACTCCACGGCGTGCCCGGTGCCGACGGGCCGTTCGATGCACAGGGTCGTCGTCTCGCGGAAGCCGACCTCCAGGCCGTACTCCTCGGCGAGGGTCGCCTGGATCACCTCCTTCTGCACCTCGCCGTAGAGGGACACGGAGGTCTCGCCGCGCAGTTCGTCGTGCCGGACCCCGATGAGCGGGTCCTGTTCGGCGAGCTGGGTGAGCGCGAGGTGCAGCGAGCGCCGGTCGGCGCCGGGGCCGGGCACGACGACCGTCTCCAGGGTCGGCGGCGCGAAGTGGTGCGTGTACGCCCTCCCCGGACGCCCGAGCGCGTCACCGATCCGGACCTCGCCGAGCCCCCACACCTTGACGATCCGCCCGGCACCGGCGCTGTCCTGCCGGACGTCGGTACCGTGCTCGAACACGCTGAGCCCGGTGACGCGGCCCTCTGCACGAGGCCGGGCACCCCGGCCTGCCGACGGCCCGTCGGCACCAGGGCTCTCCGAGCGGCCGCCGACCGCCCGGCCGTTCCCGGGGCCACAGGCTCCCCACGCCGCCGCGAGACCGTCGGGGGCACGGTCCTCCACCGGGCCGTCGGCGCCCCGAACCCCCGCAGAACCGCCCCCGCGGCCGTGGGTGACACGGCCCGCGACCCGCACAGCTGCGGCCCGCCCCTCCGCGCGGTCTCCCTCGGCCCGACCGCGCACCGGGCAGTCGATGGCGGGGCCTTGCGCACTGCCATCCGCCGCCGGCCCCCGCGCACGGCGGCGGGCAGCCCGGCCCGCCGCGCCACCTCCCTGTCCCTGCACCGGGCCGTCGCCGCCTCGCCCGTTCCCCTGGCCGCCGGCCGTTCCCCCCTCCAATCGGCGGTCGTCCGCCGGGTCCCCCTCTCCCCCGTCCCCGAAGGGGATCCGGTCGCGGACGTGCAGGGTGCCGGAGAAGATCCGGGCGTAGGCCACCTTCTCGCCCGCCGGGCCGCGTTCGAGCTTGAAGACCGTGGCCGACAGGGGGCCTGCCGGGTCGCCGTCGGCGGTGGGCAGCAGCTGCTCGATGCCGGTGGTCAATTCGGGCACACCCGCTCCGGTGATGGCGGAGCCGAAGTACACCGGATGGACCAGCGCGCGCCGGGTCAGGGCGGCGAGGGCGGTGCGCAGACGGGCGTCGGACACCCCGCCGTCGAGGTAGGCGGCGAGCAGGTCGTCGTCGTGGTCGGCGAGCGCGTCCAGCGCGGCCGGGTGCAGGCCGGGCACGAAGCGGGCGGCACGCGTGCCGAGCCGCGCGGCCCCGCCCATCGGGACGAGCGGTACCGACAGCCTGCGGGCCATCTGATCGAGCACGGCGGAGCCGTCCGCGCCCCGTCGGTCGATCTTGTTCACGAAGATCAGCGTGGGGATCCGCAGCCGGCGCAGGATACGCATCAGCACCCGTGTCTGCGCCTGGACGCCCTCGACGGCCGAGACGACCAGCACGGCGCCGTCGAGCACGCCGAGCACCCGCTCGACCTCGGCGATGAAGTCGGGGTGACGGGGGTGTCGATGAGGTTGACGGTGACGCCGTCGAGCGGGAACGACACGACGGCGGACTTGATGGTGATGCCGCGCTGCCGCTCCAGCGCGAGGGAGTCGGTGGTGGTGCTGCCGGCGTCGACGCTGCCGATCGTGTCGATCACTCCGGCGGTGTGCAGCAGCCGTTCGGTCAGGCTGGTCTTACCGGCGTCGACATGCGCGAGAATTCCGAGATTGAGCAGATGCACTGAGCGTGATGTCCTTCGGCACGGGGCGGATTCCTTCCTGGGTGGACATGCACGCAGCGCGCATCGCTGGTCCTCTCTGTGTGACGACGGGCACCGCGCAGTGCAGCAGACACCGGCACCCCGCAGCAATGGATTAACACTCAACAAAAGCCCGTCGCAGCACTCGCCGTGACCAGAGTGCGGTCGTAGGGTGACCTACATCACGTCCGCTGGCTGAAAATCCCTCTCCCGTACGGTCTGGAGGGCCCATGACCCACATCTCGGTGAACGTGGACGGCACGACGTACGAGGACGACGTGGAACCCCGTCTCCTCCTGGCCCACTACCTGCGCGACCGCCTCGGCCTCACCGGCACCACGATCGGCTGCGACACCTCCAACTGCGGCGCCTGCACGGTCGACCTGGACGGAGCCAGCGTGAAGAGCTGCTCGGTGCTCGCCGTGCAGACGGACGGCTGCTCGGTGACCACGATCCAGGGGCTCGCCAGGGACGGCGAATGGACGGCGCTGCAGCGCGCCTTCCACGAGCAGCACGGTCTGCAGTGCGGCTACTGCACACCGGGCATGATCATGGCCGCCCGCGACCTGCTGAGCGAGAACCCGCACCCCGGCCCGGAGGAGGTCCGCCACGCCCTGGAGGGCAACCTCTGCCGCTGCACCGGTTACCAGAACATCGTCCGCGCGGTGCTCGCCGCGTCCGGGCGAGAGGCCCATGAGGTCGCCGAGGAGGTCACGGCATGACCGACCAGGCCGTCGCACGCGAGGTCGGACGCCGCCGGCTGCGCAAGGAGGACGCCCGGCTGATCACCGGCCAGACCAACTGGACCGACAACATCCAGGTTGCCGGACTGCTGCACCTGGCGATCCTGCGCAGCCCGATGGCCCACGCCCGCCTCACCCGCGTCGACGTCTCCCCCGCGCTCGAACGCCCCGGTGTCGTCGCCGCGTTCACCGGCGCCGACCTCGCGGAGGGGCTGGGCTCGCTGCCCTGCGCCTGGCCGGTGACCGAGGACATCGTGCTGCCGGACCACCCGTCGGTCGCCGTCGACGAGGTCCGCTACGCGGGCGACCCGGTGGCGGTCGTGGTGGCCCGCGACCGGTACGCGGCCGCCGACGCCCTGGAGGCGATCGAGGTCGACTACGACCCGCTGCCCCCGGTCCTCGACCTGGAGGCCGCGCTCGCGGAGGACGCCCCGCTGGTCCACGCCGACAAGGGCACCAACCGCTGCTACACCTGGCCGCTGGCCACCGGCGAGAGCTTCGAGGCGGTACGGGACCGCGCCGAGGTGGTCCTCAAGCGCCGCTACCACCAGCAGCGCCTGATCCCCAACGCGATGGAGCCGCGCGCGGTTGTCGTCACCCCGCTCGCCGCATCCGGCGAGTACACGGTCTACTCGGCGACCCAGATCCCGCACATCCTGCGGATCATGCTGTCCACGGTCACCGGGATCCCCGAGCACAAGCTCCGCGTCATCGCCCCGGACGTCGGCGGCGGCTTCGGCTCCAAACTCCAGGTGTACGGCGAGGAGGCCCTCGCGCTCGCGGTCGCCCGCAAGCTCGGCCGGCCGGTGAAGTGGACGGAGTCCCGCTCCGAGGGCGCGCTCGCCACGCACCACGGCCGCGGCATGATCCAGGACGTCGAGATCGCCGCCACCCGCGAGGGAAAGCTGCTCGGCCTGAAGGTCGACCTGCTCGCCGACATGGGCGCCTACTTGATGCTCGTCACCCCCGGCATCCCGATCCTCGGCGCCTTCATGTACCCGGCGATCTACAAGATGGACGCCTACGACTTCACCTGCACCGGGGTGTTCACCACCCGCACGCCCACCGACGCCTACCGCGGCGCCGGGCGCCCCGAGGCGACCTTCGCCATCGAGCGGATCATGGACGAGCTGGCCGCCGAACTCGGCCTGGATCCGGTGGAGTTGCGGCGCCGGAACTGGATCCGGCACGAGGAGTTCCCGTACACCTCCATCGCCGGACTGACCTACGACAGCGGCAACTACGAGGCGGCCACCGACAAGGCGCTCGCCCTGTTCGGGTACGACGACCTGCGCGCCGAGCAGCACAAGCGCAACGAGCGCGGCGATCCGGTACGACTCGGCATCGGCGTGTCGACGTACACCGAGATGTGCGGGCTCGCGCCGAGCCGGGTGCTGCGCGACCTCAGGTACGGGGCGGGCGGCTGGGAGGCGGCGAGCATCCGCATGCTGCCCACCGGCAAGGTCGAGGTGGTCACCGGCACGAGCCCGCACGGGCAGGGCCACGAGACCTGCTGGAGCCAGATCGCGGCCGACGTGCTCGGCGTGCCCTTCGAGGACGTCGAGGTGCTGCACGGCGACACCAAGGCGGCGCCGCAGGGCATGGACACCTACGGCTCGCGGTCGCTGGCCGTCGGCGGCGAGGCCGTGCACCGGGCCGCGAGGACGGTCGTGGAGAAGGCGCGGAAGGTCGCCGCCCATCTGCTGGAGGCGAGCGAGCAGGACCTGGAGTTCAGCGACGGCGTCTTCTCGGTCAAGGGCTCGCCGGAAGCCCGCAAGACCATCCAGGAGATCGCCTTCGAGACGTTCACCAACCACGACCTGCCCGACGGCGTCGAGCCCACGATCAACGCCGAGCACGTCGTGGACCCGGAGAACTTCTCCTACCCGCACGGCACCCACCTGTGCGCGGTCGAGGTGGACACGGAGACCGGGCGCACGCGCATCCGGTCGTACGTCTGCGTCGACGACGTCGGCCGGGTCGTCAACCCGATGATCGTCGAGGGGCAGGTGCACGGCGGGCTCGCGCAGGGTATCGCGCAGGCGCTGTACGAGGAGGCCGTGTACGACGACGACGGCAACCTGCTGTCGGGCACCATGGCCGACTACCTGCTGCCGTCGGCGGCCGACCTGCCGCACTTCGTCACCGACCGGACGGAGACACCGGCCGCCTCAAACGCCCTCGGTGTCAAGGGCGTGGGCGAGGCGGGGACGATCGCCTCGACACCCGCCGTGGTCAACGCCGTCGTGGACGCGCTCCGGCCGCTCGGGGTGCGGGACGTGCGGATGCCGTGTTCGCCGCACCGGGTGTGGCAGGCGATCCGGGAGGCGCGCTCCGGTACGGCCGGCGGGACCGCCGGGACGGGTCCGGCCCAGTCCGGACAGTCCGGGCAGGTGGCTCAGTCGGGCGAGCTGGGCCAGTACGGTCAGCCCGGTGAGGAGGGTTCGGCATGATTCCCCCCGCGTTCGAGTACACCCGTCCGGACAGCGTGCAGGACGCGGTACGCGCGCTCGCCGACGCGGGCGACGAGGCCAAGGTGCTGGCCGGCGGGCAGAGCCTGGTACCGCTGCTGCGGCTGCGGCTGGCCTTCCCGGAACTGCTCGTGGACGTCGGCCGGATCCCCGAGCTGCGCGGGGTCCGCGAGGACGGTGACTCCCTCGTCATCGGCGCGATGACCACGCACCACGAGGTGGTGCACGACCCGCTGGTGCGCCGGCACGCCGGGCTGCTCGCCCAGGCGACGGCGACGGTGGCCGACCCGGCCGTCCGGCACCGGGGCACCCTCGGCGGCTCGCTCGCCCACGCCGACCCGGCCGGCGACCTGCCCGCCGTGGCGCTCGCCCTGGACGCCGAACTGGTCGTGGCCGGACCCGCCGGGCGGCGCACCATCGCCGCGCGGGACTTCTTCGTTGACTACCTGCAGTCGGCGCTCGCCGAGGACGAACTGCTGCTGGAGGTGCGGGTCCCGAAGACGGACGGCTGGGGCTTCCACTACGAGAAGTTCCATCCGGTCGCCCAGTCGTGGGCCACTGTCGGCGTCGCCGCGCTGGTACGGCGCGACGACGGGCGGATCGTCGAGGCACGCGTCGGGCTCACCAACATGGGAGCGACCCCGCTCAGGGCGACCGCGGCCGAGGAGGCGCTGGCGGGTGCCGACGGCCCGGAGGCCGTGGCCCGGGCCGCCGAGGCGGCGGCGGAAGGGACCCGGCCGGCGCAGGACCTGTCCGCCTCGCCCGAGTACCGGCAGCACCTGGCGCGGGTGCTGACCAGGCGGGCGGTGCTGACCGCCACCGGAATGGGGTGAGCGCCGATCATCGCGATGGACGACCCGGAGCAGGTGCGGGCCCGCCTGGAGGAGACGGGGTACCTCGTCGACGAAGGGCTGGCCGTCACCTGCTTCCTGGCCCTGAGGCTGCACCGGCCGCTGTTCTGCGAGGGCGACGCGGGCGTGGGCAAGACCGCGCTCGCCGCCGCCCTCGCCGAAGCGCTCGGCGCGCCGCTGATCCGGCTGCAGTGCCACGAGGGCATCGACGCCTCGCAGGCCCTGTACGACTGGGACTTCCCGCGCCAGCTGCTGCACCTGCGGGCCGCCGAGGCGGCCGGCGTCACGGACGCGGACCGGCTGGAGAGCGAGCTGTACGACCGCCGCTTCCTGATCGCCCGGCCGCTGTTGCAGGCCGTCCAGACCCAGCCGGCGGTGCTGCTGGTGGACGAGATCGACCGGGCCGACGACGAGTTCGAGGCGTTCCTGCTGGAGCTGCTGTCCGAGTACTCCGTGACCATCCCGGAGCTGGGCACGCTGCGCGCCGAGCACCCGCCGGTCGCCGTGCTGACCTCGAACCGCACCCGCGAGGTGCACGACGCGCTGAAACGCCGGTGCCTCTACCACTGGTTCGACCATCCCTCCTTCGCCCGCGAACTGGCCATCGTGCGCCGTCGGTTGCCCCGGGTGTCGGCGCGGCTTGCCGAGCAGGTGACGGCGCTGGTGCAGGCGCTGCGGGGCGCCGAGCTCCTCAAACCGCCCGGTGTGGCCGAGACCCTGGACTGGGCCGAGGCCCTGGACGCGCTGGGGGCCAGCGAGGTGGACGCGGAGCTGGCGGTGGCGACGCTGGGCTCGGTGCTGAAGTACCGGGAGGACACGGACCGGGCGCGGGGGCTCGATCTCGCGGCGGTCCTCGCGGCCCGGGGCGGGTGACGGCATGGGCACGACCGGGAACGGGACGGGCGGCCCGCGGGCCACGGACGCCGTACGGCACGAGGGGGACGCCGAACACCTCGGGGCCGACGCCGTGCTGCTCGGCTTTGTGCGGGCGCTGCGCGCGGCCGGTGTCGAGGCGAGCACCGAACGGCTGCACGCCTTCCTGCGGGCCGTGGCCGCCCTGCGGCCCCAGGTGCGGGCGGACGTGTACTGGGCGGGGCGGGCGACCCTGTGCGGCGGGCACGACGACCTTGAGCGGTACGAGCGGGTCTTCGCCGCGTACTTCGGGACCGCCGGCGAGCGGGCCCGCCAGCCGGTGCCTGCCGCTGCCCCGCCCCGGCTGGGGCTGGTCGCCCGGGGGGCGCCCACAAAAAGCCGTACGCCGGGCGAGGGCGAACCGCCGGGGCCGCCGGTCGCCGCGCTCGCCAGCTCGGCTGAGGTGCTGCGGCACCGCGACTTCGCCGCGCTCGGCCCCGCCGAACGGGACCAACTGCGCCGGCTGCTCGCCGCGTTCGCCCTCCAGGGGCAGGCGCGCCGCTCGGCGCGGCGCAGGCCCGCCCGGCGCGGCGAGGTCGATCCGCGGCGCACCGTACGGGAGTTGCTGCGGCGGGGCGGGGAACCGGCCCGGCTGCGGCGGCACGCGCGCGTGGAGCGGCCCCGCCGGGTGGTGCTGCTCGTCGATGTGAGCGGCTCGATGGCGCCGTACGCCGACGCGCTACTGCGGTTCGCGCACGCGGCGGTGCGCGCGGGCCGCACCGAGGTGTTCACCATCGGCACCCGGCTGACCCGGGTCACCCGTGAGCTCTCGCACCGGGACCCGGACTGGGCGATGGCGGCCGTCGCGGCGGCCGTGCCCGACTGGCGCGGCGGCACCCGGCTCGGCGAGCTGGTGCGCGAGTTCCTGAACCGCTGGGGGCAGCGCGGGATGGCGCGCGGCGCGATCGTCGTCCTGCTCTCGGACGGCTGGGAGCGCGGCGATCCGGAACTGCTCGGGCAGCAGATGCGCCGGCTGCACGCCCTGGCCCACCAGGTGGTCTGGGCGAACCCCCGCAAGGCCCGCCCCGGTTACGCGCCGCTGGCGGCCGGGATGGCGGCGGCGCTGCCCAGCGTGGACGCCTTCGTCGCGGGGCACAGCCTGGCGGCGCTGGAGCGGCTGGCGGCGGTGGTGCGCGGTGCGCGGTGCGCCGCGGCACCGGTGAGAGGAGCGGATGGTGCGTGAGATCCTGCCGGCGCTGGCGCACTGGCACGCGGCCGGAATGCCGTTCGGGCTGGCCACGGTCGTCGCGGTCAGCCGGAGCGCGCCGCGCGGCCCCGGTGCCGCCATGGCGGTGGGCCCGGACGACGAGGTCGTGGGGAGCGTGTCCGGGGGCTGTGTGGAGGGCGCGGTGTTCGAGCTCGCCCAGGAGGTCGTGGCGAGCGGGGAGGCGCGCCTGGCGACCTTCGGCTACAGCGACGAGGACGCGTTCGCGGTCGGGCTGACCTGCGGCGGCGAGATCACCCTGCTGGTACGGCCGGTGACGCCCGGGTCGGACCCGGCGCTGGGCGCGGTCGCCGCGTCGGTCGCCGGGGGCGAGCCGGTGACCGTGGCCACGGTGGTGGACGGACCGGCGCCGCGCGGCGCCACGCTCGTGGTCTGGCCGGAGCGGGCGGCGGGCACCCTCGGCGCGAGCGGCCTCGACGTCGCCGTCACCGCCGACGCACGGGGCGAACTCGCGCTCGGCGCCTCCGTGCTCAGGCACTACGGGCCGCACGGCGAGCGCCGCGAGGACGCCGTCACCGTCTTCCTGCAGTCCTTCGCGCCGCCGCCGCGCATGCTGGTCTTCGGCGCGATCGACTACGCGGCCGCGGTGGCGCGCATCGGCGACTTCCTCGGCTACCGGGTCACCGTGTGCGACGCCCGCCCGGTCTTCGCCACGCCCAAACGCTTCCCCGCGGCGGTCGAGGTCGTGGTCGACTGGCCGCACCGCTATCTCGCCGGCACGGACACCGACGACCGCACCGTGATCTGCGTCCTCACCCACGACCCGAAGTTCGACGTGCCGCTGCTGGAGGAGGCCTTGCGCCGCCCGGCCGCCTACATCGGCGCGATGGGCAGCCGCAAGACGCACGAGGAGCGCCGCGCACGGCTCACGGAGGCGGGCCTCACCTGGGCCGAACTGTCCAGGCTGCGCTCACCGCTCGGCCTCGACCTGGGGGCCCGTACGCCCGAGGAGGTCGCCGTGTCCGTCGCCGCCGAGATCGTCGCCCTGCGCTGGGGCGGCAGCGGCGCCCCCCTGACCACCACCGCCGGAGCCATCCACCCGCCCGCCGCCTGACCGTTCCGGAAGGAGCCAGTCATGGAACTGCACCACGAGTTCACCGTCCCCGTGCCGGTCGACGACGCCTGGCACGCACTCCTCGACATCGAACGGGTCGCGCCCTGCCTGCCGGGCGCGGTGGTGGAGGACTACGACGGCAAGACCGTGACCGGCTCGGTGAAGGTCAAGGTCGGCCCGGTCACCGTGGCCTACCGGGGCACGGCGGTCTTCGAGGAGCAGGACGAGGCGGCGCACCGGATGGTGCTCGTGGCGAGCGGCCGGGAGACCCGGGGACAGGGCACGGCCCGGGCGACGGTCACCGGCACCCTGACCGAACGCGACGGCGGCACGGCGGTGTCGGTGCGGACCGACCTCACGGTGACCGGCCGCCCCGCGCAGTTCGGGCGCGGGGTGCTGGCGGAGGTCGGCGACCGTCTGGTGGGCCAGTTCGCGTCCTGCCTGGCGGAACGGCTGGCCGAGCGGACGCCGGCACCGACCGCCGAGGAGCAGCCGCAGCAGTGGGAGGAGCCGGAACCACTGGACCTCCTGCGCACGGCTGGGCTCCCGGTGGTCAAGCGAGCAGCGGTCCTCGTGGCGGCGGTCGGCCTGCTGACATGGGTGGCGACAAGGCTGCTGCGGCGCGTGCGAGGAAGGCACACCTCTCGACGCCGGTGAGAGCCGGACGTCACCTACCGGTCACCCTGAACCCGCGCGTGCAGATGCTGGTCGTGCCAGCCGTCGGCGTGCAGCAGGGCACTGCGCTGGGTGCCCTCCAGCCCGTACCCGGCCTTCTCCGCCACCCGGCACGACGCCGGGTTCGCCGTGGAGTGGCACAGCCGCAGCCGATGCAGCCCCAGGTCGTCCAGGGCCCACCGGCCCAGCCGCCGCACCGCCGACACGGCGACCCCGCCACCACGGGCCTCGGGCAGCAGCCAGTAGACGAGTTCGGCGGACCCGCCCGCGAGGTCGACGTCGTTCAGCCCGACGAGCCCGAGGGCCGGGCCGTCCGGCCGGGCCACGGCCCACACGGCGCCGGTCTCCGCCCGCCACCGCTCGTGCATGCGAGCGATCCGCCGCCGGGCCTCGTCGAGGCCGCCGACGGTGAACAGGTTCCACTGCCGGATGGCGGGGTCCTGCCCGGCGGCGAGCAGCGCGCCGGCGTCGTCGGGGCTCCAGGGCCGCAGTTCCGGGCCGCCGGTGGTCAGGGGCAGCACGGGCTGCGGCTGCCGGGCCATGCGGCCTGCCGGTACGACGGCGGGTATACCGGAGTTGTCGATCACGCACGGATGATGGCAGACGCTCCCTACCGCTGCGGCAGCGGGTGCAGGGTGACGTCCGTGAGCGTGCCGTCGGTGAGGGTCGCGGTCAGGTAGGTGCAGTGGGGCTGGCGGCGGCGGTCGGTCGGTGAGCCGGGGTTGAGCAGACGCAGACCGGTCGGGGCGGTGGTGTCCCACGGGATGTGGCTGTGGCCGAAGACGAGGACGTCGAGGTCGGGGAAGCGGGCGGCGCAGCGGGCCTCGCGGCCCTGGGCGGGGCCGGTCTCGTGGACCACGCCGAAGTGCAGGCCGTCCAGTTCGGCGTACGCGACCTCGGGGAGCCGGGCCCGCAGCTCGGGGCCGTCGTTGTTGCCGTAGACCCCGATGAGCCTGCGGCTGCGGCTCTCCAGCAGGTCGAGGGTGGCGGTGTCGACCCAGTCCCCGGCGTGGAACACGACGTCCGCGCACGGGAGTTCGGCCAGCAGCGGCTCGGGGAGCCGTTTGGCGCGCTTGGGCAGATGGGTGTCGGACATGAGCAGCAGGCGCACGCCGTCAGCCTAGGTGGCGCGGGAGGTCAGCCGGCGCAGGCCGCGTGCGGCGCCGAGCAGCGCGGCGCTCGCGCCGAGGGCGGTGGCGGCGGGGTGCCGGGCCAGGGTCTGCTGCCAGGAGCGGGCGTGGGCGCTGTCGTCGAAGGAGCCGTGGGCGCCCTGGTCCTCGCTGGGGTCCTGGTCCACCGGCGCGAAGAGGTTGTCCAGTCCGGCGGGCGGGACGCGGTCGGTCTGCTGGGAGTCGTAGCCGGTGCGGGCGAGGTAGCGGTCGAGCGGGGCCGGGGCGAGCCGGTTGGCCCAGACGGTGGCCACGGTGGCGGCGCCGACGTAGTACTGCTTGCGGCGCGGGTGGTCGGCCGCGTGCACCACGCCCCGGGCGGCGACCTCGGGCTGGTAGATCGGCGGCACCGGCATGGGGTGCCGGGAGAGCCGCGAGCGGACCCACTCGAACTGGGGGGTGTTGACCGCGGGCAGCTGGACGACGGTGACATGGACGTGGCTGCCGCGGTGCAGCAGTTCCGTGCGCAGGGAGGAGGTGAAGCCGTTGATGGCGTGCTTGGCACCGCAGTACGCGGACTGCAGCGGGATCGACCGCTCTCCCAGCGCCGAGCCGACCTGCACGATCGTGCCCCGGTCGCGGGGCAGCATGCGCTTGAGGGCCGAGCGGGTGCCGTTGACGAAGCCGAGGTAGGTGACGTCGGTGATCCGCCGGAACTCCTCGGGGGTGATCTCCTCGAACGGCGCGAACACGGTGGCGAAGGCGCAGTTGATCCACACGTCGACCGGGCCGAACTCCTTCTCCGCGGCCTCGGCGACGGCCTCGACCCGGGCCTGGTCCGCCATGTCGGCCGGCTGGACGAGGGGGCGTCCGCCGAGGGCCGCGACCTCGTCCGCCGCCGCCCGCAGGCCGCCCTCGCCACGCGCGACCAGGACGACGTTCGCGCCGCGCCGGCCGTACAGTCGGGCGGTGGCGCGCCCGATCCCGGCGCTGGCCCCGGTGATGACGACGGTCGAAGGCATGGTCATCTCCCTTTCTCGCACGGGGGTTTCACACGGTGACCTCACTCCACGCGGTACGGCGCGGCACATTCCTCCACGAGGGTCAGCCCCAGTCCGGGTGCCCCGTCGGCGCCGGGCGTGATGCTGCCGCCGCTGGGGTCGAGGACGCCGTCGAAGAAGAGCCGCTCGATGCGGACGTGGTCGTGGAACCACTCCAGGTGGCGGAGGTTGGGCACGGCCGCGGCGGCGTGCGCGTGGGCGTGCGGTGCGCAGTGGCCGGAGACGTCGATCCCGCGTGCCTGGGCGAGCGCGGCGACCCGCAGCCAGACGGTGATGCCGCCGCACCGGGTGACGTCCGCCTGGAGGCAGTCGACGGCCCCGGCGGCCAGCATGTGCTCGAAGTACGGCAGGGTGTAGCCGTACTCGCCGGCGGTGACGTCCATCGGGAGGCGGCCGCGCAGGTCCGCGAGCTGGGTCAGGTGGTCGGAGGAGACCGGTTCCTCGAACCAGGTCACGCCCCGGCCGGCGAGCGCGTCGCCGATGCGCGCGGCCTGTCCGCCGGTGTAGCCGCCGTTGGCGTCGACGTACAGCTCGGCCGCGTCGCCGACGCTCTCCCGTGCGCGGGCGACCCGTTCGAGGTCGCGGTCCTCCCGGCCGCCCCGCGACTCGCCGATCTTGATCTTGACGCGGGGGATGCCCTGATCCTCGGTCCAGCCGCGCAGTTGGCGGTCCTGGCGTGCCGCGTCGTAGGTGGTGAAGCCGCCGCTGCCGTAGACGGGCACGTCGTCGCGGGCGGCGCCGAGCAGGTCCACGAGGGGCAGGCCGAGCAGGCGGGCCTTGAGGTCCCACAGGGCGATGTCGACGGCGGCGATCGCCTGCGCGGCCACGCCGGGCTGTCCGGCGTTGCGCACCGCCCGGCACATGCGTTCGTTTGCGCGCGGTATGTCGAGCGCCGGCAGGCCGGTGACGGTGCCGGCGAGGAGTTCGCGGACGAGGTGGGCGGTGGCGGCCGGGGCGTAGGTGTAGCCGAGGCCGGTGGTATCGCCGCAGCGCACGGTGGCCAGGACGAGGGTGGTCTTGTCCCAGGCGAGGGTGCCGTCGGCCTCGGGGGCGTCGGTGGGCACGGTGTAGACGGCGGTGTCGACGCCGTCGACGGTCGGCCGGTCGCTCACGGATGCCTCCTCACGCCCGCCGCCGCGCCGCGAGCACGGCACCGCCGGCGGCGAGGGCGGTGACGGTCGCCGTCGTCGCCCAGCGCACCGTGCGCGAAGGCTCGGACGGGCGGTCCGCCAGGCGTTCCGGGTGGTCGCTGGGCAGGTTGCCGTCGAGGGCGAGCGCCAGGGCCTCGGCGAGGTGCAGGGCGCGGCGGCCGGTGCCGCCCTCCTCGATCTGGGTACGGCAGCTGAAGCCGTCGGCGAGGATCAGGCTGTCCGGTGCGGCGGCGCGCACGGAGGGCAGGACGCCCAGTTCGGCGACGGCCATGGAGACCTCGTGGTGGCCGCGTTCGAAGCCGAAGTTGCCGGCGAGCCCGCAGCAGCCCTCGTCGAGGACGTCGGCGTCCAGGTGGGCGCGGCGCATCAGTTCCTCGTCGGCGTCGAACTTCATGGTGGCGTGCTGGTGGCAGTGGGTCTGCACGGTCGCCTGCCGGGCGAGCTGCGGTGGTCGCCAGCTGTCGGGGGCGTGGTGGACGAGCTGTTCGGCGAGGGTGCGGACCTGTCCGGCCAGCCGCTGCACGTCCTGGTCGGCGGGCATCAGCTCGGGGGCGTCGGCGCGGAAGACGGCCGTGCAGGAGGGTTCGAGGCCGATGACGGGGGTGCCCGCCTCCAGGTAGGGGCGCAGCACCGTGAGGGTGCGGTTCAACACCTTCTTGGCGACGGGGAGTTGGCCGGTGGAGATCCAGGTCAGGCCGCAGCACACCGGCTCGGTGGGCACGGCGACCCGGAAGCCCGCGTCCTGAAGCACGCGTACCGCCGACTTCGCGATCGCCGGGTGGAAGTAGCTGCTGAAGGTGTCGGGCCACAGGACGACGGTGCGTGGGTCGGCCGGGTCGGGCTGCTCGCGGCCCTGGGCCCGCCACCACTGGACGAAGGACTCCTCGGCGAACACCGGAGCCGGGCGGGCGCCGTCCACGCCGGCCAGCCGCTTGCCCGCGCGGGCGAGGCCGGGCGCGTGCAGCGCGGAGTTGACCAGGGAGGGGGCGATCCGGGAGAGCCGGGCCCAGAGCGGGAGGTAGCCCATGGAGTAGTGCGCGGCGGGGCGCGTCCGGCCCTCGTAGTGGTGGGCGAGGAACTCGGCCTTGAGGGTGGCCATGTCCACGCCGGTCGGGCAGTCGGACTTGCAGCCCTTGCAGGCCAGGCACAGGTCGAGCGCGTCGCGTACGGCGGTGGAGCGCCAGCCGTCCTCGATCGCGGAGTCGGCGTGCCCGCCGAGCATCTCGAACAGCAGCCGGGCCCGGCCGCGGGTGGAGTGCTCCTCCTCCATGGTGGCCCGGTAGGAGGGGCACATCACGCCGCCGGAGTGGCTGCGGCAGTTGCCGATGCCGACGCAGCGCATCACCGCGCGGTTGAAGGAGTGCCCGTCCTCGGGATAGCCGAAGTGGGTCGGGGAGGTGACCGGGCGCCAGCCGGGGCCGAGCCGCAGCTGTCCGTCGACGGGGTTGGGGCGGACGACCTTCCCGGGGTTCATCCGGTCGCGGGGGTCGAAGAGGGCCTTCAGCTCGCCGAAGGCGGTCACCAGCCGCTCGCCGAACATACGGGTGAGCAGTTCGCCGCGGGACTGGCCGTCGCCGTGCTCCCCGGACAGCGAGCCGCCGTAGGAGGCGACGAGGTCGGCGGCGCGCTCCACGAAGCGGCGGAAGTCGGCCACGCCGTGGGCGGTCTTGAGGTCGAAGGGGATGCGGGTGTGCACACAGCCCTGCCCGAAGTGGCCGTACAGGGTCGGGTGGTCGTAACCGAACTCGTCGAACAGGCCCTTCAGGTCGCGCAGATAGTCGCCGAGCCGCTCCGGTGGTACGGCGGAGTCCTCCCAGCCCTCCCAGGTCTCCCGGTCGTCCGGCGGGCGCGCGGTGACGCCGAGTCCGGCCTCGCGGGCCCTGAGCATCTTCTGCTCGCGTTCGGGGTCGTCGGAGAAGGCGACGCTGCGTTCCTTCTCGTCCCGCCCGATGGCCCGCAGCAGGGCGTGCGCCTGCTCGTCGACGTCGTCCTGACTGTCGCCGCTGTACTGCACCATCAGCCAGCTGCCGCCCTCGGGCAGCATGGCGAGCGAGTCGAGGTAGGCGCCCTCCTCGCGCATCAGCTGCGCCATGCGGTGGTCCAGTGCCTCCAGCTGGCTGGGCGAGCAGTGCTCCAGCAGGCGGGGTACGTCGTCGGCGGCGGCGCAGATGTCGTCGTAGCCGAGGACCAGCAGCGACTGGTACGGCGGGACCGGGACGAGGTCGAGTTCGGCGCGCAGGACGGTGACCAGGGTGCTCTCGCTGCCGACGAGCGCCTTGGCCACGTCGAAGCCGTTCTCGGGCAGCAGGGAGTCCAGGTTGTAGCCGGAGACGCGGCGCGGGATCTTGGGGTAGCCGCGGCGGATGTCGGCGAGGTACTCGCCGGCGATGCGCTCGAGGCCGCCGTAGAGCTCGGCGAGCCGGCCGCCCGCGGCGACGATGCGGGCGCGCTCGTCGGGCGGGGTGGGTCCGGTCCAGGTGCGCTGTCCGTCGTAGGTGAGGATCTCCAGGCCCCGGACGTTGTCGACGGTCTTGCCGTAGGCCTGCGCGGAGGCGCCGCAGGAGTTGTTGCCGATCATCCCGCCGAGCGCGCAGTGGCTGTGGGTGGCGGGCTTCGGCCCGAACTGGAGCCGGTACGGGGCGAGTTGGCGGTTGAGTTCGTCCAGCACGATCCCGGGCTCCACCACACAGGTGCGCCGGTCGGGGTCGACGGAGATCAGCCGGGTGCAGTACTTGCTCCAGTCGATCACCACGGCGGTGTTGGTCGACTGTCCGGCCAGACTGGTGCCGCCGCCCCGGGAGAGGACGGGGGCGTCGAAGCGTGCGCACACCGACACGGCCCGCGCGCCCGCCTCCACCGTGCGGGGGACGACGAGGCCCAGGGGGACCTGCCGGTAGTTGGAGCCGTCCGTGGCGTAGGCGCCGCGGCTGCCGGCGTCGAAGCGGACCTCGCCGTCCACCTCGGCACTCAGAGCGGCCTCCAGGCCGGACGTGTCCGGAGGGGTCATCTGCGCTCCCTGGGTTCACCGACGTACTGCGCTGTCCGAGGACCGGCGAGTACCCGGCAATTCGCCAGGCAAAACTGAACAGGAAAACTGAACAGGAAAGCTGAACAGGGGAAACTGGACAGGTTGAACTGGACAGTTTGGACTGTCGGTCCTAGGGTGGTGGCATGGCTGACATCTCCGACTCCGCCGCCCGCGCCGCGCGCGATCTGCGCGTGGTGTTCAGCCGGCTCCGGCGCCGCATCCGCGAGGTCGCGCAGAACACCGACCTCAGCCCGTCCCAGGAGTCGGCGCTCACCCTGGTCGGCAAGCACGGAGCCGCCACGGCCAGCGCACTCGCCGCGGCAGAGGGCGTACGCCCGCAGTCGATGGCGACCACCCTGGCCGCACTGGACCAGCACGGCCTGATCCGGCGCGCCCCCGACCCCGAGGACGGCCGGCGCCAGCTGGTCACCCTGACCGACGCCGGGCGGGCCCGGATCGAGGGCAACCGCCAGGTCCGCGAGGAGTGGCTCGCCCGCGCCTTCCAGGACCGCTACACGGAGGAGGAACGGCAGACCGTCCTGACGGCACTGGAGCTGATGGAACGGCTGTCGCGCCCGTGACATCGAGGCTCACCGGACGCACCGACAAGGCCACCCGCCCCGCCCCCGCCCGATTCGACCGCCGGCTGATCCCGCCGATGCTGTTCGGCTCGGTCCTCAATCCGATCAACTCCTCGATGATCGCCGTGGCGCTGGTGCCGATCGGCGTCGCCTTCGGGGCCCCGCCCGCCGAGACCGCCTGGCTGGTCTCGGCGCTCTATCTGGCCACGGCCGTCGGACAGCCCGTCATCGGCCGCCTGGTGGACATGTACGGCCCGCGCCGGCTCTACCTCGCCGGTACGGCCCTGGTCGGCGTCGCCGGTCTGCTCGGCGCGCTCGCGCCCTCGCTGGGCGCACTCGTCGCGGCGCGGGTCCTTCTGGGCTTCGGGACGTCGGCGGCGTACCCGGCGGCCATGCGGCTGACCCGCAGCGAGGCCGAACGCACCGGGCAGGACAGCCCGGCCGGGGTGCTGGCCGCGCTGGCCGTCGCCAACCAGACGGTGGCAGTCGTCGGGCCCGCGCTCGGCGGCCTGCTGATCGGCCTCGGCGGCTGGCGCGCCGTGTTCACGGTCAACGTGCCGCTCTCGGCGGTCTGCCTGGTGCTCGGCAGCCTGCGGCTGCCCCGGTCCGAGACCCGGCGGCGGGCCGTCGACCTGCCCGGCATGGCCCTGTTCGCGCTGATGTTGGTCGCGCTGATGCTGTTCCTGATGCACCCGCGCGCCGACCGCTGGTACCTGCCCGTGCTGTCGGCCCTCGCCGCCGCCGGATTCGTCCTGCGCGAGCTGCGGGTGCCGGACCCGTTCATCGACCTGCGCGTCCTCGGCGGCAACGGACCGCAGCTCGCCACCTATCTGCGGCAGCTGCTCGCCTACACCACCTCCTACGCCTTCATGTACGGCTACACGCAGTGGCTGGAGCAGGGGCGCGGGCTCGGCGCCTCCACCGCCGGGCTCGTCCTGCTGCCGCTGTCGGTGTCCGCGCTGATCGTGTCCACGCTCACCGGACGCCGGGAGGCGGTGCGCGGCAAGCTGCTCATCGGCTCCGCGCTCCAGGTCGCGGGCTGCGCCCTGCTGCTCCTCGTGCGCGCCGACAGCCCGCTGTGGCTGCTGCTCGCGGTCGGCGCGCTGCTCGGCGTCCCGCAGGGCCTGATCGGCCTGGCCACGCAGAACGCCCTGTACCGGCAGGCCGATCCGGAGCGGATCGCCTCCGCGGCCGGACTGCTGCGGACCTTCATGTACCTCGGCGCGCTGGGCTCGTCCGCCGCCACTGCGGCGTTCTACCCGCACCGCGCCGACACGGCCGGGCTGCACGGCCTGGCCCTGTTCATGCTCGCCGGCTCCGCCCTGCTGCTGGCGACGACCCTGCCGGACCGCTCCCTGGGCCGGCTCGGCACCACCACCCCCCGAACCAGCGGAAAGGCCTGACCGACTCATGTCGCTCACCACGCTCGACCCCCGTACCGCCCTCGTCGCGATCGACCTGCAGAACGGCATCGTGGCCATGCCCGTCCAGCCGCACGCGGCCTCGGACGTCGTCTCCCGCACGGCCGAACTGGCCGAGGCCTTCCGGTCCCGGGACCTTCCCGTGGTCCTGGTCCGCGTCTCCTTCGCCGCCGACGGCGCCGACGCCGTCCCCGGCCGCACCGAACGCCAGGCGCGCGGCCTGTCCTTCCCCGAGGGCTGGGACATCGTCGTCGAGGAGCTGTCCGGCCACCCCGGCGACATCCCCGTCACCAAGCACAACTGGAGCGCCTTCCACGGCACCGACCTGGACGTCCAGCTGCGCCGCCGCGGCATCACCCAGATCGTGCTGACCGGCATCGCCACCAGCATCGGCGTGGAGTCCACCGCCCGCGACGCCTACGCCCACGGCTACCACGTCACCCTCGCCACCGACGCGATGGCCGACGCCGACGCCGAGGCGCACGCGAACAGCGTCGAGCGGATCTTCCCGCGGCTCGGCGAGAGCGGTATGACCGCCGAGATCCTGGAGCTGCTCGCCAAGACCCACGCCTGACCCGGCCGGTCCGGCCCCTTGCCGTGGGGGTGCCCGCACCTCCGCGCGAGGGGCCGGGTTAGCATTCGGCCACGCCCACCCGTGCCACCGAGGCAACGGGAAGCGAACAGAGGGGGCTTGGAGCCGGATGCCGGTCAAGGTCAGCGTCATCGTCCCCGTGTACAACCCGGGGCCGTACATCGAGGACTGCATCGCCTCGCTGCTGCGCCAGTCGCTGCCTCCCGACGCCTACGAAGTGATCTTCGTGGACGACGGCTCCACCGACGCCACCCCGGCCCGGCTGGACGCGCTCGCCGCCGAGCACCCGCACATACGCGTCATCCACCAGGAGAACTCCGGCTGGTCCGGCAAGCCCCGCAACGTGGGCATCGAGGCCTCGCACGGCGAGTTCGTGATGTTCGTCGACAACGACGACCGGCTCGGCGACGAGGCCCTGGAGCGGATGTACGACTACGGGGTCGCCAACAAGGCGGATGTGATCGTCGGCAAGATGGCCGGAAAGGGCCGGCCGGTGCCGGTGGAGCTGTTCCGCCGCAACCATCCGCACGCCACGGTCGCGAACGCCCCCCTGATCGACAGCCTCACCCCGCACAAGATGCTCCGGCGCTCCTTCCTGGACCGCACCGGCCTGCGCTTCCCGGAGGGCCGGCGGCGCCTGGAGGACCACGTCTTCATCACCGAGGCCTATCTGCGCGCGGACAACGTCTCGGTGCTCAGCGACTACGTCTGCTACTACCACCTCAAACGCGACGACGCCTCCAACGCCGGATTCCAGCGCTTCGACCCGGCCGGCTACTTCCACAACCTCCGCGAGGCCCTCGACGTGGTCGAGCGGTACACCGAGCCGGGCCCGCTGCGCGACAGGCTGCTGCGCCGCTGGCTGCGGGTGGAGATGGTCGAGCGGATGAGCGGCCGCCGGCTGCTGGCGATGCCGGACGACTACCGGCGTGAGCTGTTCAAGGAGATGCACGCGGTCGTCGTCGAGCGCTTCGGTCCCGGGGTCTCCCCCGGGCTGCGCCCCGGCCAGCGCGTCGTCGCCGCGCTGATCCACGAGGACCGCTACGACGACCTGGTCGCCTACGCCGAGTGGGAGGCCGGGGTGCGGCCCCGCGCCGTCCCGGCCGGCGTCGCCTGGCGCGACGGCACCCTGCGCATCGACCTCACCGCCGAGTACACCACCGCGCAGGGCGAGCTGACCGTCCCGGCGAACGCCCCCGCGCCCCCGGCGGACGGCGCGCCCCGCGATCTCGCCGAGGCCGCGTCCTGGCTGGCCGCGGCCGCCGGGGACGGTTTCGACACCGCCACCGTCGACCTGATCGTGCGCGACCGGGAAAGCGCGGCCTCCTTCTTCCAGCCGGTGGAGGTCACCCGGGAACGGCTCCCGGCCGAGGACGGCGGCACCCGGCTGGTGCTGCGCGCCACGGCCACCGTCGACCCCGCCGAAGCGGCCGGCGGCGACCCGCTGCACGGCGGCCTGTGGGACCTGTACGTGCGGGTCGGGCTGGGCGGCTGGACCAAGGAGTGCCGGCTGGGACCCGCCCCGGCGCGGGGGTCCGCGCTGCCGCCGGCCGGGATCGTCGCGGACCGGGTCGTCCTGCCGTACTGGACGAAGCAGTACCGCAACCTGTCCCTGGACGTGGACCGCGCCGCCAAGTCCCTAGGACTGCACCGGCTCACCCCGGCGGACGCGGCGGTCTCCGACGCCGAGACGCTGACCGTCGCGCTGCCGCTGTACGTCTCCGACCGCACGCAGGCGACGCTCCGCCTGGCCGGCGCCTCCGGCCGGACGGTGGACCGGCCGGCCGTGCTCACGCCCGCCGACGGGGTCCACGCGCTGCTGGCGGCCGATCTGCCGCTGCGCGAGCTGCGGAACGCCCTGTGGCGCACCGAACTACGCCTGGCCGGCGGACGGGCCCTGAAGCTGCCCCTGCTGCTGCGGGTGGGCCGCACGCACGGCGCCGTCGAGGTGGTCCGCCCGTCGCCGCCCGGTATGCTGCGCCGGCTGCTGCGCAGGGCACGGCGCCTGCTCGGCGAGCTGCTGGGAACACGGACGACCACGACGACACGGAAGGCATGAGGCGTGCGGCAACTGGGGATTGGCGACGCCTGGGTGCTGGAGCCCCAGGTGTTCCCGGACGACCGGGGCAGCTTCCACGAGTGGTACCGGGGCGCGGAGTTCCGCGAGGCCACCGGCCATGACCTCGGCCTCGCCCAGGCCAACTGCTCGGTGTCCCGGCGGGGCGTGCTGCGCGGCATCCACTTCGCGGACGTGCCGCCCGGCCAGGCCAAGTACGTGACGTGTGTGCGCGGAGCCGTCCTCGACGTGGTCGTGGACATCCGCGTCGGCTCCCCCACCTACGCGCGGTGGGAGGCCGTACGGCTGGACGAGGACACCCGGCGCGCGGTGTTCCTCGCCGAGGGGCTCGGGCACGCCTTCATGGCGCTCACCGACGACGCGACGGTGGTGTACCTGTGCTCGACCGGGTACGCGCCGAAGCGCGAGCACGGGGTGCATCCGCTCGATCCGGCGCTGGGCATCGCCTGGCCGGAGGGCATCGAGCCGGTGCTGTCGCCGAAGGACGCCGAGGCGCCCTCGCTGGCCGAGGCGGAGCGGTCCGGGCTGCTGCCCACGTACGCGGACTGCTCCGCCCACTACCAGCGACTGCGCTCAGGGGAGTTCAGCGGCTGACGGCGTACGGGGCCAGCGCGCGGCGCAGCGGCTCCCAGCCACGGGCGCGCCTGGTGCCCCGGTTGCGGGCCGCGACCAGCGCCTTCCAGAAGCCGGCGGCGAGGAACTCCTCGGGCTTGACGGCCGTGGTGCGCCCCAGGACGGACTCGGGGACCTTCTGCGGGTCGGGTACCTCGAACTCCGCGATGATCTCGTCGTACTTGTCCTGGAGGACGGTGTTCTCCGGGTCGGCGCCGAAGACCACCAGCTGGCCGGTGGGCGCGGTGTCGGCCAGGACCGTGACGAGGTCGGGGCGGTGGCGGTTGAGGATCTCGATCAGCTTGTAGACGTCGCCGGTCCAGGCGTCGGTGTGCCGGTCACGGGCGGCCTCGTCGACGTTGCGCGGCAGCATGTCGTCGAAGACGATCACGCTGGCCCAGTCGGAGTGCTTCTCGATGTTGATGAAGTCGCGCAGCGCGTACTCGAACAGGTGCATGCCGTCGATGAACGACAGGTCCAGGGTGGTGCGCCGCCAGTAGCCGAACGGGCTGCGGTTGCGGGCGAGGTTGCGCAACGGGTGACGGCCGCCGCGCAGATGCGCGAGGGGGTTCTCGCGAGCGAAGAAGTCGTCGCTCGTCGCCTTCGCCAGGTGCACGTCGCAGCGTATCTCCGTGACCACCTTGAACGCGGGGTCGATCGCGATGCTGGGTACCCGGGACAGTGTCAGACTGCGGCCGTCGTTGACGCCGATCTCCAGGTAGTTGCGGTTCGCGCTGACCTTGTGGAGTTCCCGCAGGAACTCGTGCCGTTTCACTGTGACATCTCCTTGCGGATGTGGGGCAGTGCTTCGTGCAGGGCGGACCGCCAGTCTCTGAGCGGTGCCAGACCGGCCGCCCGCCACCGTTCGTGGCCGAGGGCGCTGTAGGCGGGCCGGGGCGCGGGCCGGACGAAGGCCCGGCTGTCGGTGCGGCGCACCCGGTCCGGGTCGGCGCCGGCCAGCCGGAACGCCTCGCGCGCCAGCTCGTACCAGCTGGCCTCGCCGGAGGCGGTGGCGTGGAAGACACCGTGCGCGCCCGTGTCGGGGGAGATCCTGGGACCGAGGTCGGCGATCCGGGCGGCCACGTCCGCGCTCCAGGTGGGCTGCCCGCGCTGGTCGTCGACGACGTCGACGGTGTCGCGGGTCGCCTCCAGCTCCAGCATGGTGCGGACGAAGTTCCGGCCGTGCACGCCGTACAGCCAGGCCGTGCGCACCACGGCGGATCTGCCGGGGAGTTCGGCGAGTACGGCCTGCTCCCCGGCGAGCTTGGTGCGGCCGTAGGCGGTGCGCGGAGCCGGCGGATGGTCCTCGGGGTAGGGGGAGGTCCGGGTCTCGCCGGAGAAGACGTAGTCGGTGGAGACGTGGATCAGGCGGGCGCCGCGCGCGGCGCAGGCGCGGGCGAGCAGCCGGGGCCCCTCGCCGTTGACGAGCAGCGCGCGTTCCTCGTCGGCCTCCGCGGCGTCCACGGCCGTGTAGGCGGCGCAGTTGACCACGATGTCCGGCCGGTGCTCGGCCAACGCCTTTCGCACGGTGGCCGGTTCGGTGATGTCGAGGGCGGCGCGGCCGAGGCCCGTGACCTCCTCGCCGCGCCCGCGCAGTTCGCGCACGGTGTCGTGGCCGAGCATGCCGCCCGCTCCGGTGACCAGCCACCTCATCGCGCGCTCCGCCGCTTCAGCGGCTCCCACCAGTCCCGGTGGTCGCGGTACCAGGCGACGGTCTCGGCGAGCCCGGCGGTGAAGTCGCGGCGCGGGCGGTAGCCGAGCTCGTCGCGGGCCTTGCTCCAGTCCACCGAGTAGCGCAGGTCGTGACCCTTGCGGTCGGTGACGTACTCCACCCGGTCCCAGCCGGCGCCGCACGCGTCGAGGAGCAGTCCGGTCAGCTCCTTGTTGCTCAGCTCGGTGCCGCCGCCGATGTTGTAGACCTCGCCGGGGCGGCCCTTGGTGCGCACGAGGTCGATGCCGTGGCAGTGGTCGTCGACGTGCAGCCAGTCGCGGACGTTGCGGCCGTCGCCGTACAGCGGGACGTTCAGGCCGTCGAGGAGGTTGGTGACGAAGAGCGGGATGACCTTCTCGGGGAACTGGTGGGGGCCGTAGTTGTTGGAGCAGCGGGTGACCCGGACGTCCAGGCCGTGGGTGCGGTGGTACGCCAGCGCCAGCAGGTCGGAGGAGGCCTTGGAGGCGGAGTACGGCGAGTTGGGCGCGAGCGGGTGCTCCTCCGGCCAGGAGCCGGTGTCGATGGAGCCGTAGACCTCGTCGGTGGAGATGTGCACGAACGGGCCCGTGCCGTGTCTGAGGGCCGCGTCCAGCAGGGTGTGGGTGCCGAGGACGTTGGTGCGGACGAACTCCCCCGCGCCCTCGATGGACCGGTCGACGTGCGACTCGGCGGCGAAGTGCACGACCTGGTCGGCTTCGGCCATCAGCTTGTCGACGAGGGCGGCGTCGCAGATGTCGCCCTGCACGAAGTCCAGCCGGGGGTGGCCGGAGGGGAGGTTGGCGAGCGTGCCGGCGTAGGTGAGCTTGTCCAGCACGGTGAGGCGGGGCGCGTCGGGCGATTCGTCGGCGAGGAGCATGCGGACGTAAGCGGAGCCGATGAACCCGGCGGCGCCGGTGACGAGGAGGTTCATGAACGGATCTGCACCTTGCTGTGGTCTCCGAGGACGAGTCGGTGGGCACTGGGTACTCCGGCCGCCGGGGTGACCTCGACGTGCCGGCCGATCAGCGAGGACTCGATCCGGCCCACCCCGGTGATGGAGGAGTCCCGCAGAACGATGGAGAACTCCAGCTCGCTGTCGACGATCCGGCAGTTCTCCGCTATGGAGGTGTAGGGGCCGATGTAGGAATCGCCGACCACGGTACCGGCGCCGACGACGGCCGGGCCGACGATCCGGGAATTGGTGATCTTCGCGCCTTCCTCGACGACCACCCGGCCGACGGTCTCGGAGGCGTCGTCCACCTCGCCGTCGATGCGCCGCTCCAGGCGCTCCAGGACGGTCCGGTTGACCTCCAGCATGTCGCCGACGTTCCCGGTGTCCTTCCAGTAGCCGCCGATGACGGTCGACCGCACGTCGGCGCGCGCGTCGATGAGGTGCTGGATGGCGTGGGTGATCTCCAGCTCGCCCCGCCAGGACGGCTGCACGGCGCGTACGGCCTCGTGGACGGCGGGGGTGAAGAGGTAGACGCCGACCAGGGCCAGGTCGCTCTTGGGGTGCTCGGGTTTCTCCTCCAGGCCGATCACCTGACCGGACGCGTCGAGTTCGGCGACTCCGAAGGCGCGCGGGTCCGGAACGCGCGTGAGCAGGATCTGCGCGTCGGGCCGGTTAGCGCGGAACTCCTCGACCAGCGAGCGGATCCCGCCGACGATGAAGTTGTCGCCGAGGTACATCACGAAGTCCTCGTCGCCGAGGAAGTCCCGTGCGACGAGGACGGCGTGCGCGAGGCCGAGGGGGCGCTCCTGGTGGATGTAGGTGACGTCCAGGCCGAACTTCGAGCCGTCGCCGACGGCTTGCTCGATCTCCGCCGCGGTGTCCCCGACGACGATGCCCACCTCGGTGATGCCGGCTTCGGCGATCGATTCCAGGCCGTAGAACAGCACAGGCTTGTTGGCCACCGGTACCAGCTGTTTCGCCGAGGTGTGCGTGATCGGCCGCAGCCGGGTGCCGGAGCCGCCGGAGAGCACCAGAGCCTTCATTCGCCACACCCTAACGGCGATCGTCCGGATCGGACCTTTGTTTGTATGATCGGATTCTTGCGACGGTGTGGCTCTGGTGTCGACGGAACGTTACCGCAGCGGTGTCCCGCCGCTTTTCGAGGCGGGGTTGCCCGGTTCGCTCAGTCCTCGCCCCGCACGATGTTGTCGTCCTGCGCTGTGGCCTGCCGCTGCTCGGATCCGCGCTCCAGGACGGCGGGGAGACAGGTGCGCACTCCCCGGTCACGCCGCCGGAGGGCTTTCGCCCAGCCGGTCTCGGCGTGGGGCAGGGGGGCGGGCTTGTCACTGGCATGCGGGGTCACGGCGACCATCTTCCTTCTGCGTTCCTACGCCGGCCGGGACCGGTCCGTCGGTCCAGGCCGGCCTGTGTGCGAGAGATTTCCGGGTCCCCGCGCCGGTGCGCCCGCAAACGCGCACGGGTCAGGTCCGGCCGCCGCCCCCGCCGCCGAAGGATCCGCTGGAACCGGGCGACCAGCGCGGACGGCGCTGGTCGTCGGCGCGCCGGGAGCGGACGTTGCCGACCTGGTACGGCGTGAGCCGTTCGCTGTCGTCCGCGGCGCGGGGCACCTCGTCCGGTTCGCGCATCTCACGGATCTCGTGGACGGGTCCGGACGGCGGCATCCGGGGCTGCTCGTCGGGTCGCGGCGGGGCCGGTTCGCGCCGGCGCACCTGGTAACCGAGCCGGAAGGCCCACAGCAGTCCGGCGACGCAGGCGACCCCGGCGAGCAGGATGAGGACGTATCCGAACACCTGGGCGCCCGGAGCGGCTGTGTACATGGCGGAGTTCATGGCCGTCGGGTACCCGGCCGAGCGGCGGATACGACCCCGGCCGTGAGGGCGTGGCGCACGGGAGCCCCCAGGTCACGGGGAGTAGCGTCAACCGGGATGACGGAACTACCGGAAATGTCGGACACCCACGAGGTCGTCGCGCGCTACACCGCGCCCGCCCCGCGGCCCGGCCGGACCCTGCTGCGCTGGGCCTCCACCGCCGACCACAAGGTGATCGGCCGGCTCTACATGGTCACGGCGTTCTGTTTCTTCCTGCTCGCCGGACTGCTCGCCCTGGGCATGCGCGCGGAACTCGCCCGGCCGGGTCTGCAGTTCCTGAGCCAGCACGGCTACAACCAGTTCTTCACTGTGCACGGCACGATCATGATGCTGCTGTTCGCGACCCCGATGTTCGCGGGGTTCGCCAACGCCGTGATGCCGCTGCAGATCGGCGCGCCCGACCTGGCCTTCCCACGGCTGAACGCGCTGTCGTACTGGATGTACCTGTTCGGCGGCCTGATGGTGGTCTCCGGCTTTCTGGTGCCGGGCGGGGCGGCGCCGTTCGGCTGGTTCGCCTACGCGCCGCTGAACAGCGCCTACTTCTCCCCCGGCGCGGGCGGTGACCTGTGGGCGATGGGGCTGGTGGTCTCGGGTGTGTCGACGACGCTCACCGCCGTGAACTTCATCGCCACGATCCTGTGCCTGCGCGCACCGGGCATGACGATGTTCCGGATGCCGATGTTCACCTGGAACGTGCTCTTCACCTCGATCCTGATCCTGCCCGCGTTCCCGGTGCTCACGGCGGCGCTGCTCGCGCTGGAGGCGGACCGCAAGTTCGGGGCGCACGTCTTCGACGCGGCGGACGGGGGCGCGCTGCTGTGGCAGCACCTCTTCTGGTTCTTCGGGCATCCCGAGGTCTACATCGTGGCGCTGCCGTTCTTCGGGATCATTTCGGAGATCATCCCGGTGTTCTCCCGCAAGCCGCTGTTCGGCTATCTGCCGATGATCGGGGCCACGATCGCGATCACCATGCTGTCGGCGGTGGTGTGGGCGCACCACATGTTCGCCACCGGCGCGGTGCTGCTGCCGTTCTTCTCCATCATGTCGTTCCTGATCGCGGTGCCCACGGGCATCAAGTTCTTCGCGTGGATCGGCACGATGACGAACGGCTCGGTGTCGTTCGAGACGCCGATGCTGTGGTCGATGGGCTTTCTGGTGTCGTTCCTGCTCGGCGGGCTGAGCGGGGTGCTGATCGCCTCGCCGCCGCTGGACTTCCATCTGACCGACAGCTACTTCATCGTGGCCCATCTGCACTATGTGCTGTTCGGCACGGTGGTGTTCGCGATGTTCGCCGGCTTCTACTTCTGGTGGCCCAAGTTCACCGGCAAGATGCTGGACGAGCGGCTCGGCAAGGTGCACTTCTGGCTGCTGTTCCCGGCGTTCCAGCTGACCTTCCTGGTGCAGCACTGGCTCGGCGAGGCCGGCATGCCCCGCCGGTACGCGGACTATCTGCCCGAGGACGGCTTCACGCTGCTCAACTCCCTGTCGTCGGCGGGCGCGTTCCTGCTGGGCGTCTCCACACTGCCGTTCCTCTACAACGTGTGGCGCACCGCCGCCAAGGGCGAGAAGGTCACCCTGGACGACCCGTGGGGCTGGGGGCGCGGCCTGGAATGGGCGACGTCCTGTCCGCCGCCCCGGCACAACTTCGTGGCGCTGCCCCGGATCCGCTCCGAGTCCCCGGCGTTCGACCTGCACCATCCGGAGATCGAGAGCCCGGCCGGAGAGGAGCGCGCGCGATGAAGGCCGAGGCGATGCTGTTCGGCGGGGTCGCGGCCTTCTTCGGCGGATCGGCGGCGCTGTACGGGGTGTGGTCGCAGGACGAGACGGGCACGGCGGTGCTGGTCGTGGCCTGCGCGATGGCCGCACTCGTGGCGTTCTTCTGCCTCATCCAGTACCGGCGCCGGGGCACCCGGGCGCAGGACCGCACGGCGGCGGAAGTGGCCGACGGGGCCGGGCCGGTGGCGTTCTTCCCCGACGAGAGCCTGTGGCCGATCGTCACCGCGCTGGGTTTCGCGCTGACGGCGACCGGCGTGGTCTTCGGCTTGTGGCTGTTCCTCATCGGTCTGGGCGTTCTGGCGCGTGGGGTGTTCGGGATGGTGTACCAGTACGCGCACCGGTGAGGGGTCTGTGCGGGGCACCGGGCCGGAACGTCTGCGCGGGCTCGTGGTCGGTCTCGTAGCCGCCGGTGACGCTCTGCCGGATCTCGCCGGTGGGCACGCCCTCGGCCAGCCGCTCGTTCTCGGCCGCCGTCAGGGCCCGGCACAGCCACCGGGTGACCAGGAAGGCGAGGACCGGCGCCACGACGAAGGCGACGCGCAGCACCCAGGTGATGGCGTTGACGGAGACGTGGAAGGTCTGGGCGATGACGTCGTTGCCGCCGGCCAGCAGCAGCACGCCGTACCAGACCGTGCCCGCCACGCCGAGGCCGGTGCGCACCGGCCGCTCGCGGGGCCGGTCGCACAGGTGGCGCTCGGCCCACCACTCCCCCGTCAGCCGCTGTTCCACGAACGGATAGGCGTACAGGACGGCGAACAGCAGGCCGGGCAGGACGACCGCGGGAAGCAGGACGTTCCACATGAGGGTGTGTCCCGCGATGTTCGTCTCCCACGGCGGGACCAGCCGCAGGGCGCCCTCCAGGAAGCCGACGTACCAGTCGGGCTGGGAGGCGGTGGAGACCTGGTCGGGGCGGTAGGGGCCGTAGTTCCACACCGGGTTGATCTGGGCGATGCCAGCCAGGAGCACCAGCACGCCGGCGACGATGACGGCCAGGCCGCCGGAGGAGCCGGTGAACTGCGGGAAGAACGGCTTGCCGACGGCGTTGCGCTGGGTGTGGCCCGGTCCGCGCCACTGGGTGTGCTTGAGATACACCACCAGCATCAGGTGCACGGCGACCAGCGCGAGGAGGGCACCCGGGAGCAGCAGGATGTGCACCGGATACAGGCGGGTGATGATGTCGTGGGCCGGGTACTGGCCGCCGAAGACGAAGAACGCCACGTACGTGCCGACGACCGGGATCGACAGCATGATGCCCTGCGCGATGCGCAATCCGGTGCCGGAGAGCAGGTCGTCGGGGAGCGAGTAGCCGGCGAAGCCCTCGGCGAGCGAGAGCGCGAACAGGGTCACGCCGATCACCCAGTTCAGCTCCCGCGGCTGGCGGAAGGCGCCGGTGAAGAAGATCCGCAGCAGGTGCGCGCCGATCGCCGCGACGAAGACCAGCGCGGCCCAGTGGTGGGTCTGCCGCATCAGCAGTCCGCCGCGCACGTCGAAGCTGATGTGCAGGGTGGAGTCGAAGGCGACCGACATGCGCACTCCCCGCAGCGGCGCATAGGGGCCCGTGTAGACGACCTCGCGCATCTCCGGCTGGAAGAACAGGGTGAGCCAGATCCCGGTCACGATCAGCACCAGGAGGCTGTACAGGGCGAGTTCGCCGAGCAGGAAGGACCAGTGGTCGGGGAACGCCTTGCGCAGCAGCGGGCCGCCCTCGATGACGGGCAGCCGGGCGTCCGCTGCGTCGACGAGCCGCTCGGTGCGGCGGCCGGCACGGTTCATGCGTCCTCGGGCTCCGCCGCCGCGCGGGCCACCTCGGCCTCCACCTCGGGACGCGGCCGGCCCGTCTCCTTGGCGAACTCGCTCAGCGCGGTCTGCACGTCCCGGTCCAGGTCCCGCCAGGCCCGCAGCGCGGTCTCGTACGTGCCCGACTGGGCGCCGGTCATCCGCCGCTCGGCCGGCGGGCCGTAGGCGTCCCGCAGTTCGTCGACCGTGGCGTGGGCCGCGTCGGCCGCGCGCTGCTTCTGCACGAGTTCGTCGAAGGTGTGAGCCACACCAATCGACCCTAGGCACCCCTTCCCCGATGCGCCTCCCCAATCCTCCCCAACCTACCGAAACGCACCCGTGTGGCGGTCAGCGGCCGGGGGCGGGGGTCAACCGACGGGGAGGAGCGAGCAGGGGACGAGCCAGCGGGCCGGCAATCGACGGCCATCGGACGGGGGCGGGCGGTCGCGATCATCCACCCAGAACGGGTCCAGGGGTCGGCCGTCGGCGGACGGGCAGAGCGTCGGCGGCGGATTGGCGACAGGGAGGGCATGACCGTGGCTGCTCAGCAGCCGAGGACAGGGCTGACCCGGGACAGCTGGCGCCCGGGCGAGCCTGGGCGGCGACGAGCCATCCGGACGAGACCCGCGGCGGCAAACAGCCCGCCAGTGCGCGATCCGCAGCGGCGATCGGCCAGCCTCCCAAGTAGAAACCGGCCACCACAGCCAGCCGCCAGGTACGAGACCGGCCACCACAGCCGGCCGCCCAGCACCGACCCGCCGCCGCAGCAGCCCCTCACCACTTCCGCGCCCACCACGACGCGACCACCGCCCGTCAGTCCCTGGGTACGAGGTCCGCCCAGACCTGTTTGCCGCCGCTGACCGGGAGTGTCCCCCAGGCCACCGAGACCGCCTCGACCAGGAGGATGCCCCGGCCGCCGGTGGCCTCCCAGCCGATGCTCGTGGGCTTGACGGGGCTGCGCGGGGAGGCGTCGGCGACGGCCAGTCGCAGCCGGTGGTTGATCAGGCTCATGTCGAGGCGGACCTGGCCGTTGGTGTGCACGAGGGCGTTGGTGACGAGTTCGGAGACCACCAGCAGGGCCGTGTCCAGCGTGTCCGGCGAGACGCCCCAGCCGCGCAGGGTGCGCCGGGTGAAACGGCGGGCGTGCCGGACCGCCTCCGGTACCCGCCACACCGTCCAGCTCTCCCGCAGCGGGCGTACGGCCATGCCGTCGTAGCGCATCAGCAGCAGGGCGACGTCGTCGCCGCGGTGGGCGCCGGTGAGCAGCGCGTCGGCGACCAGCCCGAGATGCTCGGGGTCGGCGGCGGCCAGCTGGGCGGCGAGCCGGTCCATGCCGACGTCGATGTCGGCGCCGGGCGACTCCACGAGGCCGTCGGTGGTCAGCGCGATCACGGTGCCGGGCTGCAGCCGCAGCGGGGTCATCGGGAAATCGGCCTGCCCCAGCACACCCAGCGGCGGCCCGCCCTCGGCCCGCATGATCTCGGCGGTGCCGTCCGGGTGCCGCAGCACGGGCTGGAGATGGCCGGCGCGCACGCACCAGGCGGTGCCCTGCTCCATGTCGACGTCGACGTAGGCGCAGGTGGCGAACAGGTCGGTCTCCATGTCCAGCAGGAGGCGGTTGGCGTGCGCGACGACCACGTCGGGCGCGTGCCCCTCGGCGGCGTAGGCGCGCAGTGCGGTGCGCATCTGGCCCATCAGCGTGGCGGCGCCCGCGTTGTGGCCCTGGACGTCACCGATGACGAGCGCCACGTGGTTGTCCGCCAGCGGGATCACGTCGTACCAGTCGCCGCCGACCTCCAGGCCGGCGGTGGTGGGCAGGTACCGGGCGACGGCGACCGCGCCGGGCAGCCGGGGCAGCCGGCGCGGCAGCAGGGTGCGCTGGAGCATGCCGACGAGTTCGTGTTCGGCGTCGAAGGCGTGGGCGCGCAGCAGCGCCTGCCCGGCGAGGCCCGCGCAGGCGGTGAGCAGGGCCCGTTCGTCGGGGCTGAAGTGGTGCGGGCGGTCCCAGCCGATCAGGCAGGCGCCGGCCATGCGGCCGCCGGCGGGCAGCGGCAGCACCGCCAGGCCGCCGGGGCCGACCTCGGCGAGGGCGGGTTCCAGCGGACTGCCGGCGGGCCAGATCCGGGAGCGGCCCTCGCGCAGCGCGGCGGCCAGGGTGGGCATGGCGCGCACCGGCGCGTCGGGCCATTCGGTGCGCCATTCGGTGCGCCAGACCTCCGGCCAGGACTCGGGTTCGGGCGGGTCGAGGACGGTGACGACGAGCCGGTCGTTCTCCAGTTCGGCGAGCGCGAGCCGGTCGGCCCGCAGCGGCCCGCGCAGGGCGGCGACGACGGCCTTGCCGACGTCCTTGACGGTGGTGGCGGTGGCGAGGGCGGCGGCCAGGCGCTGGACCCGGGCCACGTCGGTGACGTCGGAGCGCAGGGTGGAGGCGTCGGCGACGGTGCCGACGAGCCGGGCGGAGCGGCCCTCGCCGGCGGGCAGCTGCCGGCCGCGCAGCCGCAGCCACTTGGGCGGTCCGGAGGGCTGCAGGATGCGGAACTCCAGCTCGCGGTCGCCGATGGACATGTGGTCGGCCTCGACCACGGACATCAGCGCGGGCAGGTCCTCGGGGACGGTGAGTCCCAGCAGGGTCTCGACGCGGCCGTCGAAGGCGTCCCGGGCGAGCCCGAACAGCCGCAGGATCTCGTCGCCGACCTCGATCCGGCCCGTGTCCATGGCGAGGCTGAAGGCGTCCGGCGACAACTCGCCGCCCTCGTCGGCGGGCGCGGACGGGTGGGGTACGGCGATGGCGCGGACGACCAGCTCCAGGCAGGCGCGGTCGTCGGGCCCGAAGCCGCCGGGGTGCTCGCTGACGGCCAGCAGACAGCCGCCGCCCGCCCCGCCCAGGGGCAGGGCGGCCACGGAGAAGTCCGCGGACGGGGTACGCCGTGCCTCGGCGCAGCCGGCGAGCTGTTCGGGGCCGAGCCAGAGCGGATTTCCGGTGCGGTGGGCCTCGGCGACCGGGGAACCGCCGGCGGCCGCATAGCCGTCGCGCAGCCCGTACAGGGTGCGCGGCAGGCCGGCCGACTCGGCGAGGAGCAGCTGGGCCGGGTCGCCTCCGGGCGTGTAGACCCCGGCGAAGGCCGCCCCGGCGAACACCAGCGCCTGTTCGAGGACCCTCCGGAGCCGGTCCGGCGTGGCGGGTGCCGCGGCGAGCGTGTCCAGGGCGGCTTCGGCACGCTCCGTTCTCGTTCTGCTGATCGCAGCGCCCTCGCTCCTCACCACGTTCGCCATTACAGCGCGTGTGGGGCTCCTGCGCAGCCCCTGTGAAGGCTCGGAGCCGTGACGAGCCCGTTCACTTGAATGCCGCCCAGCCGAAAGGCGCCCCCCACCGGAGGGCCCCCGGCGCGCGGCCGGGGTTTTCGCCGTGCGCGGCGCGCGCCCGCGAGGGAGTGTGGTGCCCAGGATGCGCGACGCGGCCGGGCAAGGAGGTGGTCGGCGTGTCCGACGTGCCGGGACCGGCCCCGGCGGCCGACGGGGCACCGGCCGCCCATCCGGTGCTGTCGCTTGCCCTGGTCTCGATGATGCAGGAGGTGCACGCGCATTCCGGCGGGGTCTACCTGCTCAGGCCCGACGAGCCGGTCCTGGAGTTGGCGGTGCACGCGGGCATGCCCCGGGCGTTCGCGGCGCCGTGGGAGCGGGTCGGGCTGTCCGCGCCGATCCCGGTCGCCGACGCGGTGCACGACCGGCGGCTGGTGTGGGTGGGCGGCGAGGAGCAGATGGCCGGCTGCTATCCGCGCATCGCGGTGGTGCTGCCGTACCCGTTCGCACTGGCCGCGCTGCCCGTGGCGACCGAGCACCAGGTGTACGGCGCGGTGTTCGTGACCTGGCCCGGGGCCCATCCGCCGGAGCTGTCCGACTGGGAGCGGGACCATCTGTGGGCGGCCTGCGAGCGGCTGGCGGTGCGGCTGGAGCGGGCCGCGCGGGAGGGCCGGCCGCTCGACCACGGGGCCGAAGTGCTGTCGGAGCCGGCGTCGGCCGTGGCGGACACGCTGGGCTCGGTGGAGGCGACGCGGATGGTGTCCCGGCTGCCGTACGGGCTGGTGTCGCTGGATCTGCACGGCCGGATCGGGTTCCTCAACACGGCCGCCGCCGAGCTGCTCGGCAGACCGGCCGGGGAGCTGCTGGGCACGCCGCTGTGGGGGTCGGTGCCCTGGCTGAACGATCCGATGTACGAGGACCGTTACCGGGGGGCGCTGCTCAGCCAGCAGGTGATGTCGTTCACGGCGCTGCGCCCGCCGGGCGAGTGGCTGTCGTTCCGGATGTATCCGAGCACCACGGGACTGAGCGTGCGGATCAGCCGGGCCAGGGCGGTGGCGGAGATGGCGCGCGGGCCGGCGCGCAAGGACGCGCCGCCGCCCCGGCTGGTGACGATCTCCCAGGTGCTGAGCTTCGCGGGCGCACTGACCGAGGCGGTCGGGGTGCAGGACGTGGTGCAGCTGGTCTGGGACGAGGTGGCGCCGGCGGTCGGCAGCCAGGCGATGGTGATCCTCGGCTCGCGGGGCGGGCGGCTGCACGTGCTGGGACACCGCGGGTACCCGGATCCGCACACCGTGGAGCGGTTCCACGGGCTGCCGCTCACCGAGCGGACCCCGGGCACCCACGCGCTGAACAGCGGGGTGCCCGCGTTCTTCGACTCCCGGGAGCAGCTGGAGCGGCTGTATCCGGGCCGGCACGCGACCCCGGACGGCTTCGCGGCCTGGGCGTATCTGCCGCTGATCGCGTCTGGGCGGCCGGTGGGCACGTGTGTGCTGGCGTACGCCGAGCCGCATGTCTTCCCGGCCGACGAGCGGGCCGTACTGACGTCCCTGGGCGGACTGATCGCGCAGGCGCTGGAGCGGGCCCTGCTCTACGACGCCAAGCACCGGCTCGCGCACGGGCTCCAGCAGGCCCTGCTGCCGAACTCGCTGGCGCCGCCGCCCGGCATCGAGGCGGCCGCCCGCTACCTGCCGGCCACCCACGGCATGGAGATCGGCGGCGACTTCTACGACTTGGTGCCCACGCTGCCGCTCACGGCCGCGGTGATCGGGGACGTCCAGGGACACAACGTGACCGCGGCGGGCCTGATGGGGCAGATCCGCACCGGGGTGCGGGCGTACACCACGGTCGGGCAGGCCCCGCACGAGGTCATGAGCAGCACCAACCGGCTGCTGATCGACCTCGGCACCGAGCTGTTCGCCAGCTGCCTGTATCTGCGGCTGGACCCGGCGCGCGGACAGGCCGTCATGGCGCGGGCGGGGCATCCGCCGCCGCTGCTGAGACGGCCGGACGGGCAGGTGCGGGTGCTGGACCTGGCCGGTGGCCCGTTGCTCGGGATCGACCCGGACGCGGTGTATCCGACGACCGAGGTGTCCCTGGCTCCCGGTTCGGTGCTCGTCCTGTACACCGATGGTCTGGTGGAGACACCCGGTACGGACATCGAGGAGGCGCTGATCGGCCTCGCCGCGCTGCTGTCGGAGAGCGGCGACGACCCGCTGGAGCGGCTCGCGGACGAGGTGATCCGGCACAGCGCGGCGGCGCGCGAGCGGTCGGACGACGTGGCGGTGCTGCTGCTTCGGGCGTGTGAGGGCCCCTGACGGCATGCGACGGTCCGGCCCTCCACGGAAGGGCCGGACCGTTCCCCGCCAGCCGGAACCGCAGGTGAGGCCGGCGGGGAGATGGGGACGGGGCGGCTCGCGGCACTCCCCGCGGAGCGGTCAGCGCGTGCTGGTCAGGGACGACCCGTCGTCCGCGGATCCGGAACCGGTACCGGGCTGGTCGCCGGCCGAGGCGGACGGGTCGGCGGAGCCGCCGGTCTGGTCGCCGCCCGCACCGGACTGGTCACCGGCGCCGGACTGGTCGCCCGCCGAGGCCGACGGGTCGGCGGAGCCGCCGGTCTGGTCGCCGCCCGCACTGGACTGGTCGCCCGCGCCGTTGCCGGCGCCGCCACCGTTGCCCAGCGTCGCGCCGGTGGCCTGCAGGGCGGCGGTGACCGGCTGGAAGAAGGTCTCGCCGCCGCTGGTGCAGTCGCCGCTGCCGCCGGAGGTGAGGCCGACCGCGCCGCCGTCCTGGGTGAACAGGGAGCCTCCGCTGTCGCCGGGCTCGGCGCAGACGTCGGTCTGGATGAGGCCGTTGACGGTGTCGACGCCGTTCGGGTCGGTCTCGCTCTGGAAGTTGACGGTGGCGTCGAGCCCGGTGACCTGGCCGTCGTGCAGACCGGTGGTGGAGCCCATGCGGAACACGGTCTCGCCGACGGTGGCGTCGGCGGCCTGGGTGATCTGGACGGTCTGGCCGTTGCCGGTGTTGACCTCGCTGGGCGCCTGCGTGGCCGGGTCGTTGTACTTGACGAGCGAGAAGTCGTTGCCGGGGAACGTGGCCTGGTCCACGGTGGCGATGGGCTGGCCGTTCTGCGAGTCGGACCAGTCCTTGGCGGCGACTCCGCAGTGACCGGCCGTCAGGAAGGCGGGGCTGCCGTCGGAGGCGGTGACGTTGAAGCCGAGGGAGCAGCGGACGCCGCCGCCCTGCACCTGGGAGAAGATGGCGTCGCCGCCCGAGACGAAGGTCTTGAACGTGCCGGCGGACTTCTTCAGCGTCGCCATGCCGGAGCCGAGGCTCCGCACGGTCGACTGCAGTCTGTCCCACTTGGCGCCGGTGACGGTGGAGTCGGCGGTGACCAGAACCTTGTTGGTGCGCGGGTCCACGGCCCAGGAGGTGCCGGGGATCGTCGCCTTGGTCTTCAGCGTGCCGGCGGCGGCCTTGAGGTCGCGCGTGCTGTTCTTCACCTGGCGGACGACCACGCCCGCCTTCTTCGCCTGGACGATGGTGTTGCTGTCGCCGTTGACCACGTTGACGACGAGTTGCTGCTTGCCGCTGTCGTAGTACGACCCGGCGAAGGCGTCACCGAGGATCTTCTGGAGCTGGGCGGCGAGGCCGGAGGCCTGCGTGGCCTTCAGGGTCTTCGCGGTGCCGGTGGTGCCCGACGCCGCGTTGTCGCCGCTCTTGTCCTGCGAGGCGTTGGCATTGGGCAGCAGAAGGGCCGCCGCTCCGAGCGCCGCGACGCCGCCCACCGCTATCGCTGCCTTGCGCTTGGGCATTCGCTTGTGACTCAAACTTCTCGACCTCCTGGGGACGGGGGTCTGCCGCTGACGGGCAGTTCGTATCGGGGCGCCTGGATGGCCGTACGTACGCACCGGCCGTGCGGTGTGTTCAATTCCGTTTCCCAACGGCCGTGCCGGGCGGGCGAATCGGCCAGGCTCCGCGTGTCGCAGGCGGGCGCCGGGAACAATCCCCCATATGACGCTGACCCCCGCCGAAGCCGACAAGATCCTCTCCGCCAACTTCGCGCCCTGGGTGCTCGATCTCGGGCTCGCCGTCGAGGCGGTGGGCGAGGACCGGGCCGTGCTGCGACTGCCCTGGTCCGAGCGGCTGGCCCGGGAGGGCGGGGGGCTGTCGGGGCAGGCGCTGA
Source organism: Streptomyces sp. NPDC050743 (assembly GCF_044456925.1). Taxonomy (NCBI): domain Bacteria; kingdom Bacillati; phylum Actinomycetota; class Actinomycetes; order Kitasatosporales; family Streptomycetaceae; genus Streptomyces; species Streptomyces sp. NPDC050743. The sequence goes on along the minus strand of NZ_JBITGJ010000012.1, from coordinate 134,738 downwards.
TGGCGGCCGCCGACACGGCGACGGTGATCGCGGTGTCCGCCGCGCGGGGCGGTTTCGTGCCGATGACGACGGTTCAGCAGTCGACGTCGTTCCAGCGGGCGGTGACCGGTGCGGATGTCCGGATCGAAGCGGTCCTGACGAAGCTGGGCCGCCGGATGGCATTCGCGGACATCACGCTCAGCGACGCGGATTCGGGCGCGCTCGCGGCCCGGGCGAGCACGGTGTACGCGATTCTGGGCTGACACGGACTGCTACCGAGCGGTAACGGTCCGTTCCGGGCGCATTGCGGAATCCCTGCTTCAGGGAATCTGCACATTGAATACTCAACCAAGTCACGGACGACGGGGGATCTGCACATTCGCGCGCCCCCGCGCACTCCTTTGGCGAGGAGTGCCGGATTCGCCGTCCGGTGGGCAAGAGACCGGACGCGCCGATGCCGTGCCGCATGTGAAGGAGTCGCCGACGTGGCGTGCGCACGCCTGCACGGATGTACCCCTTCGCGCATCAAGTGCCCTGGTGAGAGCCCTGGTTGATTGGAAGCGCGCCCCGCCTGCGTGCTTTGATCCATCGCACCGCGGGGGTCGCGGCGGGCTCCCGGCGACGGGGGCCCGGCGCCCGCGGTCGCGGCCGTCCGTCTGTCCCCAGAGGGGGGCCGCTCCCCCCTTGTGAAATATCCATTAGGAAGGGAAGTTCCACCATGAACTCCACCCCCCAGGTCGAGACCCTCGAGATCTCGGACGCCGAGCTGGACAACGTTTCCGGCGGTCTGTCCGTGAACACCCTGAACACCGTCACCGGCGCCGTGAACGGCGTTGCCCCGGTTTCCGGCGCGGTCTCCACCGCCGTCGGCACGGTCGAGGGTGTCACCGGCCTGAACGTGCAGCCGGTCACCGACCTGGTCGCCGGTCTCTGATCGCACCTCGTCGCATCGAAGTCCCGGAGCCGTTTCCCGGCTCCGGGGCTCTCGGTTGCCTGAAACACCCGCGTCTCTCCCCAAGGTGAGGGAAGTTCCGTGCAGTTCCGCCAACAGGCCCTCGCCAAGCTCCAGTCGCCGGAAGAGCTGGACCTCCCGGTGCGCCTGGCGCGCCCCCAGGGCTGGCTCGCCCTCGGCGTCACCGTCGTCGTGATGGCGGCCGCCTCCGTGTGGGCGGTGACCGGTTCGGTCGCCTCCACGGTGAGCGCACCGGCCATCCTCACGCACGGGCAGGGCAGTTATCTGCTGCAGAGCCCGGTGTCCGGCCAGGTCACGGCCGTCCTCGCCCGGCAGGGCGAGCGGCTGCCCGCGAACGCCCCGGTCCTCAAGGTCCGTACGAGCCAGGGCGACTCCGTGGTCCGTACGGTCGCCGCGGGCCGTGTCACCACGCTCGCCGCCACCATCGGGCAGATCATCCAGACCGGCACCAACGTCGCCGCCGTGGAGAAGATCGCCCACGCCTCCGACCCGCTGTACGCCACCGTGTACGTGCCCGCCGAGAACGCCGCCGCCATCCCGGCGCACGCCGCCGTCGACCTCACCGTCTCCTCGGTGCCGACGCAGACCTACGGCGTGCTGCACGGCCATGTGAAGTCGGTGGACCGCACCGCGCAGTCCGCCCAGTCGATCTCCGCGTTCCTCGGCGACAGCCAGCTCGGGCAGCAGTTCACCGGCAAAGGCCGCCCGGTGGCCGTACTGGTCGCCCTCGACAAATCCGCCACGACCAAGAGCGGTTACCACTGGTCCACCACCGGCGGGCCGCCGTTCCGGCTCGACTCCATGACGCTCGCCTCCGGTTCGATCAAGCTGGCCGACCAGCGCCCCGTCGATTGGCTCCTTCCGTGACCGCCACGCAGGAAACCCGCGGCCGCAGACGCGCCGCCCCGGCCAAGCGGCCGGTCCCCAAACCCCGTGGCGGCACGGTCCGTACGCCCACCGTGCTCCAGATGGAGGCCGTCGAGTGCGGCGCCGCCTCCCTCGCCATGGTCCTCGGCCACTACGGCCGGCACGTCCCGCTGGAAGAGCTGCGCATCGCCTGCGGCGTCTCCCGCGACGGCTCGCGCGCCTCCAACCTGCTGAAGGCGGCCCGCAGTTACGGACTGACGGCCAAGGGCATGCAGATGGACCTGGCCGCCCTCGCCGAGGTGCAGGCACCGGCCGTCCTGTTCTGGGAGTTCAACCACTACGTCGTCTACGACGGCATGGGCCGCCGCTTCGGCCGGCGCGGCGTGTACATCAACGACCCCGCCAAGGGCCGCCGTTTCGTGCCCATGGAGGAGTTCGACGGCAGCTTCACCGGTGTGGTGCTGGTGATGGAGCCCGGCGACGGCTTCACCAAGGGCGGGCGACGGCCCGGCGTGCTCGGTGCGATGCCGGCCCGGCTGCGCGGCACCGCCGGCACCCTGCCCGCCGCCGTCCTGGCGAGCCTCCTGCTGGTCGCGGTCGGCGCCGCCGTGCCCGCGCTCAGCCGCACCTACATCGACACGTTCCTCATCGGCGGCCAGACCTCCCTGCTGGGCGTGCTGTTCGCCTCGATGGGCACCTGCGTCCTGCTCACCCTGGTGCTGACCTGGCTCCAACAGGCCAACCTGCTGCACGGCCGAATCATCTCCTCCACCCTCTCCAGCGCCCGCTTCCTGCGCCACCTGCTGCGGCTGCCGGTGACGTTCTTCGCCCAGCGCTCCCCCGCCGACCTGGTGCAGCGGCTGCAGTCCAACGACCAGGTCGCCGAGACCCTGGCCCGCGACCTGGCGGCGGCCGGCGTGGACGCGATCGTCGTCGTCCTGTACGCCGTCCTGCTCTACACCTACGACCCGCAGCTGACGTTCGTCGGCATCGGCGTGGCCCTGCTCAACGTGGTCGCCATGCGGCTGGTCGTCCGGCTGCGCGCGACCCGTACGGCGAAGCTGCGCGCGGACACGGCACGGCTGACCAACACGTCGTACACCGGTCTTCAGCTGATCGAGACGATGAAGGCGACCGGCGGTGAGGACGGCTTCTTCCGCAAGTGGGCCGGGCAGCACGCCACCACGCTGGAGGAGCAGCAGCGGCTCGGGGTGCCGAGCGCCTGGCTCGGAGTGGTCGCGCCGACACTCGCCACCTTCAACAGCGCGCTGATCCTGTGGATCGGCGGACTGCGCGCGGTCGAGGGGCACATCTCGGTGGGTCTGCTCGTCGCCTTCCAGGCGCTGGTCACCCGCTTCACCGCTCCCCTCACCCGGCTGAACGGCGTCGCCGGCCGCATCCAGGACTTCGCGGCCGACGTGGCCCGGCTGAAGGACGTGGAGAACTTCCAGGCCGACCCGCTCTACGCCCGCCCCGGCGGCGCCGACTCCACGCGCCGGCTGCACGGGCACGTCGAGCTGGAGAACATCACCTTCGGCTACAGCCCGCTGGACAAACCGCTGCTCAGCGGCTTCGACCTGACCGTGGGACCGGGGCAGCAGGTGGCCCTGGTCGGCGGCTCCGGCAGCGGCAAGTCCACGGTGTCCCGGCTGATCTCGGGCCTGTACGCCCCCTGGGACGGGGTGATCCGCATCGACGGCCGCCGTCTGGAGGACATCCCGCGCGGCGCGCTCGCCGCCTCCGTCTCCTTCGTCGACCAGGACGTGTTCCTCTTCGAAGGCTCGGTCCGCGACAACGTGGCGCTGTGGGACCCGTCGATCCCGGACGAGGCCGTGGTGGAGGCGCTGAAGGACGCGGCCCTGTACGACGTGGTGATGCGCCGGCCGGGTGGTATCCACAGCAAGGTCGAGCAGGACGGGCACAACTTCTCCGGCGGCCAGCGGCAACGGCTCGAAATCGCCCGGGCCCTGGTCCGCAGGCCGAGCATCCTCGTGCTGGACGAGGTGACCAGCGCGCTGGACGCGGAGACCGAGCTGGTCGTGATGGACAACCTGCGCCGGCGCGGCTGTGCCTGCGTGGTGATCGCGCACCGGCTGAGCACGGTCCGCGACAGCGACGAGATCGTCGTGCTCCAGCACGGCACGGTCGTGGAGCGCGGGCGGCACGAGGAGCTGGTGGCGCACGGTGGCGCGTACGCCGCGCTGGTCAGGGAGCGATGAGATGACGACCGTCGGCGAAGGCGACCTCGTGCTCGGTGCGCTGGGGTCCATGGGCACCCGCATCGACTGCGCCGGCTTCAACCGCCTGGACCTGGAGGGCCCGCAGGTGCTGTGGCTGGTCGCGGCCGGCGCCCTGGACCTGTTCGCGGTGGACGCCGTCCAGCAGGGCCACTGGCACCACCTGGGCCGGCTGGAGCCGGGCACGCTGCTGCTCGGCCCGGTCGCCGGACCCCAGCACACCCTGGTGGCCCGCCCGGTCCGGGACTGCGTCGTGCACCGCGTCAACCTGCGCGAGCTGTACCAGCCGGCGAACACCCAGACCTGGTCGTACGACGAGTACGGCAACCCCCAGTACGTGCCGCCCGCCACCAGCCCGCTGGAGTACGCGGTCGCGCTCGGCGTCGGCCGCGGCCTGTCCGTTCTGTTCCAGGCGCCGATGGCGGAGGACCGGGCCGCCACGCCGACCGACGACGACGTGTTCTGGATGCAGGTGCCGCCGGGCAGCGTCCAGTACGGCTCGCTGTACGGCGCGGAGGCCGCCGCCGACCTGCTGATGGACCCGGCGCTGTGGCAGTCCATGGTCGACCAGCAGTACCGGCTGCTGACCGCGCTGGACCGGTGGATCGAGCAACTGGAGCGCACTCACGAGACCCGCACCGCCGCCGGGATCAAGGCCGGCGAGGCGGTGCGCGCCCAGGCCGACCAGACCCTGCTGGCCTCCATCGGCAAGCGCTCGGCCCGCCGGACGACGGCGGCCGACGCCGACGCTGGCTACGCCGCGTGCAAGCTGGTCGCCGAGGCGGCCGGGATCAAGCTCGCCGAGCCGGCGCAGAGCGGTACCGAGAGCGAACGCCTCGACCCCGTCGAACGGGTGGCGCTCGCCTCCCGGGTGCGCGCCCGGGCCGTACGGCTGCAGGGGCGCTGGTGGCGGGAGAACGTGGGCCCGCTGGTCGGGCACCGGGCGCTGTCGGGCGCGCCGGTCGCACTGCTGTGGCGGCGCGGCGGGTATGTGGCCGTGCACCCCGGCACCGGACGCGAGACGCCGATCGAGAAGGCGAACGCGGAGGAGTTCGAGCCGCGCGCGGTGATGTTCTACCGGCCGCTGCCCGACAAGGCGCTGACGCCGTTCGGTCTGCTGCGGTTCAGCCTACGGGGCACCCGCGGCGATCTGCTCGGTCTGCTGCTCGCCGGGCTGGTGACGGTCGCGATCGGCGCGCTGGTGCCGGTCGCGACGGGCAAGGTGCTCGGCGAGTACGTGCCGAGGGCGCAGACGGGCCTGATCGTCCAGGTGTGCCTGGCCGTGATGGTGAGCGGGGTGGTCGCGGCGGCGTTCACGCTGCTGGAGAACCTGTCCATCCTGCGCCTGGAGGGCCGGATCGAGGCGGCGCTCCAGCCGGCCGTCTGGGACCGGCTGCTGCGCCTGCCCACCCGCTTCTTCACCCAGCGCTCCACCGGTGAACTCGCCAGCGCGGCCATGGGCATCAGCGCGATCCGCCGGCTGCTGGCGGGCGTCGGCCCGGTGGTCGCCCAGTCGGTGACCGTCGGCGCGATGAACCTGGGCCTGCTGTTCTGGTACAGCCCGTCGATGGCCCTGGCCGCGCTCGGCATGCTCGTCGTCATCGCCGCCGTGTTCCTGGGGCTCGGGCTGTGGCAGGTGCGCTGGCAGCGGAAGCTGACGGTGCTCGGCAACAAGCTGAACAACCAGGCCTTCCAGACCCTGCGCGGCCTTCCCAAGCTGCGCGTGGCGGCGGCGGAGAACTACGCGTACGCGGCCTGGGCGCGGGAGTTCGCACGCAGCCGGGAGCTGCAGCAGAAGGTCGGCCGGATCAAGAACCTCACCACGGTGCTCGGCGGGATCTATCTGCCGGTGTGCACGCTGCTGATGTTCATGCTGCTGGCGGGCCCGGCGAGGGGCGCGATGTCGGCGGCCGACTTCCTGACCTTCAACACCTCGGTGACGATGGTGCTGACCTCGGTCACCCAGCTGACCGGCTCCTTCGTCTCGGCGGTGGCCGCGCTGCCGCTGTTCGAGGAGATCGAGCCGGTCTTCGAGGCGACCCCCGAGGTGCGGACGTCGAGCACCCGGCCGGGTCCGCTGTCGGGCGCCATCGAGGCCCGCCGGCTGTCCTTCCGGTACGCCGACGACGGCCCGCTCGTCCTGGACGACGTCTCCTTCGCCGTCCGGCCGGGCGAGTTCGTCGCGGTCGTCGGCCCGAGCGGCTGCGGCAAGTCCACCCTGCTCCGGCTCCTCATCGGCTTCGACAAGCCGGTCTCCGGCAGTGTCCTGTACGACGGCCAGGACCTCGCGGCGCTCGACCAGTCGGCCGTGCGCCGCCAGTGCGGGGTCGTGCTCCAGCACGCGCAGCCGTTCACCGGCTCCATCCTGGACGTCATCTGCGGCACCGAGCCGTACACGCCGGAGGAGGCGATGGCGGCGGCCGAGATGGCGGGGCTCGCGGAGGACATCAAGCGGATGCCGATGGGGCTGCACACGATCGTGGGCGGCAACGGCGCGATCTCCGGCGGTCAGCGGCAACGGCTGATGATCGCGCAGGCCCTGATCCGGCGCCCGCGCATCCTGTTCTTCGACGAGGCCACCAGCGCCCTGGACAACGACACCCAGCGGATCGTCATCGACAGCACCCGCAAGCTCAACGCCACCCGCGTCGTCATCGCGCACCGGCTGTCGACGGTCCTGGACGCCGACCGGGTGATCGTGATGGAGGACGGGAAGGTCGTCCAGCAGGGCGCACCGGCGGACCTGCTGGCCGACACCACGGGCCGGCTGCACGAGCTGGTGCGCCGGCAGCTGACGTGACGTCCGCCGCGACCGGCCGGGGGCCGTTCAGTACTTCCCCCGGCGCGGTGTGCACCCCTCCTCCCCCTGGTCGTCGTGGTGCGGCGTCCAGTGGTGTTCGGTGAACCAGCGGCCGAACAGGGCGCCGCCGTAGATGACGAACCCGACGCCGATCAGCCAGGACTCGACCACGAGGACGGTGCCGACCGCGCCGTAGCTGAGCGCGTTGGTGACGATGAGCGGGGTGAAGACGAGGTAGGAGAAGGCGCGCAGGCCCGCCAGGCCGACGACGGTGGCGAGCGCGCCGGGCAGCAGGGAGCGCCAGTTGACCTGGCCGCCCAGCAGGAAGCGCTGCCCCCACCAGAAGAAGGCGATGGCGCTCACCGCGGACAGCGCGATCCGCTGGCCCCCGTGCAGGGCGTCCTTGGTCGCCACCTCCTGGTAGAGGTAGGCGGTGAGCGCCACCAGCCAGGTCGCCTGCCGCCACACCCGGTGCCAGGGGCCGGGAGGCACGCCCCAGATCCGTTCGTAGGCGTTCTGCACGCTGCCGCCGAAGGACACCCCGAAGACGGCCAGCAGGACACCACCCCACACGCTGGTCGTGCCGATGACGTTGCGCGGCGGGCTGATGACGTCGGTGACCACACGGGCGGACCGGCCGGACAGGCCCATGCCGTCGGTGAGCCAGGAGGCGAAACCGCCCCGCACCAGGGGATCGGCGGCGGCGACCACGATCAGCAGGGGCGCCAGCGTCACCAGGGCCAGGGTGGCGAACCCCATGGCCCGGTGCATCAGTTCCAGTTCGCGGCCGCGATCGAGCAGGACCCCGACCCTGAGCCACTCCCAAGCGCGGTGCAGGCCGCGCCGCCACCGCCTCACGGCTCCTCCCGTGCTCGCCGCCCACACGCTGTCCTGAGCCGATTCATCCACCCCGCGGCGCTCCGGGCAACTCGCGTCGCCGTCGTGTCGCGCGTCCGCGGTCCGGCGACACGGCGGCGGAGTGACCGGTTTGCGGGCGGCGCCCACCGGAGAATCGGACCCCGTGCGTACTCCTGCCGAGGTGCCCTCCACGGACGCGTCCCCGCCGAGCGGCCGGCGGCGGCCGCTGATCCTGAGCGCCAGCATGGGCGCGGGTCACGACACCGTGGCCGCCGAACTGGCGCGCCGAGCCGCGGCGTGCGGACACGAGCCGCATGTGGCCGACGTCCTGCGCCTGCTGCCGTACGGCCTGGGCGGCGGGCTGCGCCGCTCCTACCAGGCCTCGGTACGGCACTTCCCGTGGGCGTACGCCGGCGTCTACGGCGCGTTCCTGCGCGAGGGCAGGGGGCCGCGTCCCAGCGGGGTGCCGCTGGCCCGGCTCGCCGCCGCCGGGCTGACGGAACTGGTGGAGCGGCTGGACGCCGATGTGGTGGTGTCCGTCTTCCATCTCGCCGCTCAGCTCACCGGTCATCTCCGGGCCCGGGGGCGGCTGCGGGTCCCGAGCGCCGTGTATCTCGTCGACTTCGCCGTGCACCGGCAGTGGCTGCATCCCGGCAACGACCGGTACCTGTGTCTCACGGACGGGGCGGCGGCCGAGGTGCGCCGGGCCCTGGACACGCCCGCCGTGACGACCGGCCCGGCGGTCGCGCCCGGCTTCCGCGCACCGGCGCCCGGGGCGGCGCGGTGGCGGGAGTGCTTCGCCGGGCCCGCGCCCGGCCGGCCGCCGGTCCTGCTCTCGGCGGGCGCCTGGGGTGCGGCGTACCGCCCGGACGCCACCGCCCGGCTGCTGACGGGGGCCGGCTATCTGCCGGTCGTGCTGTGCGGGCGCAACGCGCGGCTGCGGGAGCGGGTGGCCCGGGTGCCCGGGGTGCTCGCCCTGGACTGGGTGGACGACATGCCCGGGCTGCTGGCCGCCGCCTACGCCCTGGTGGACAACGCGGCCGGCCAGACCGCCGTACAGGCCCTGGCCGCCGGGCTGCCCGTGATCGGCTATCGGCCGCTGCCCGGCCACGGGGTGGACGGGGTCCGCCGGATGGCCGACCTGGGCGTGTCGGAACTCGCCCCGGACGGGCCCGCGTTGCTGACGGCTCTCGGCAGCCTCACCGAGGACGGCCCGGTGCGGCCGGAACGGGTGGCGCGGGGGCGGGCCCTGTTCCGGGACGACCCGATGGCGTATGTGGCGGGGTTGTGACGCGGGGACCCGGGACACCGACGACCGCCGGGGACCGGCCCGGTGTGCCGGGCGGCCGACACCGAGGCCGGCGACCCGGGTCCCGTGCGTCGGCCGACCTCCCGCCGCGCCGGGCGACTGCTCGCCCTGCCCTCCGGGACGCGGAACCCGGCATTCCTGCGGCACCACACGGCTGCGGCACGGGAACACAGGGCACCAAACCTCCGGGAATCCGGCCGGGTACATCAGGTCCGCCGCCCTGAACTCGGCAAAGCAGAGGCTGTCAGCACCGGGCCCGGAGCGTCGGGTGGCCGGTCGGCCGGGCCGGCCGTGTGGTGGGCTGCCGGTCGGCCTGCTCGGCAGCGCAGCCGTGGTCGCGCAAGGGGCCGACCGTGAGGCCGACCTCGCGGCAGTCCCGCACCAGGGCGGGCAGTGCGCCGAGGGCCGAGCGCCAGCAGCCGGGGGCCGAGAGCCGGTCGGAGTCGTGCAGCAGGACGGTGCCGCCGCCGCGCAGGTCCGCCGCGACCAGGGCCCGCACGGACGCCGGGGTGGCCTCGGCCGTCCAGTCCTTGCCCCACGCCGACCACAGCACCGGCCGCAGCCCGGCCCGCCGTGCGGCCAGCCAGCGGCCGGAGGTGAGGATCCCGTACGGCGGCCGGTAGAACTGCGGCCGGTGACCGGAGATGTCGTGCAGGGCGCGGACCGTCCGGGCGACCTGCTCCGCGTCCCGGGCGGGCGCGGGGCACCAGGGACGGTCGTGCGTCCAGCCGTGCACGGCCAGTTCGTGTCCGCGCCGGGCGGTCTCCCGGACCAGCGCGGGATGGCGCACCACGTTCTCACCCAGCACGAAGAACGTCGCCCGCACGCCGAGGTCGTCCAGCACGTCGAGGAAGCGCGGCGTCGACGCGGGGTCCGGGCCGTCGTCGAAGGTCAGCGCGACGTGCCGGCGGCGGCCGGTGCCGGAGAGCCGCGGGAACAGCATCAGCCGCACCGCCGGGAGCCAGGTGGCCGCCGGTCCGATGTGCGCGGCGGCGACGGCCGCCGGCAGCAGGACGGCGGCCGTCCGCCATGGACGGCCGGACATGAGGGACATCGCCACCCGCCTTCCTGTATGTGTCCTCACCGGTGTGTCCGATGCAGACGCCTCCGGGTGTCCTTCCCGTCCCGCGACCGCGTGTCCCACTCCCGTCCGACGGCCGGGGCCCGGGCCAGTCCGATGCTGCCCGCCCCGATCAGCGCGACACCGAGCGCCTCCGGCAGCATCCGCCACCCGAGGTGGACCGCCTCCGCGAACAGCACCCAGCCGAGGACGACGCTGGTGAGCGCGTCGCCGAGGGTGAGCGCGGGCTGGGAGGCGGTGAGCGATCCGGCGTCCAGCGCGCTCTGCAGCAGCAGGAAGGCGACGAGTCCGGCGCCGGCCGTGGCGTACGGCGACCAGTGGGTGAACATCTCCGCGGGCCCGTGTCCGAGCCGCCCCACCGCTTCCTTGAGCAGCGCGGCGGTGGCGGCGAAGCACACGGCGGAGGCGAGGCCGAACAGCGCGGCGCGGGGCGCGCCCCTCGTCGGACGGGCGGCGGCCAGGAGGAGCACGACCAGGCCGAGCGCCCCGCCGCCGCCCAGCAGCCAGGCCCGGGGCGGGGCGGTCGCCCGGCCCGCGCCCGGGGCGGCCGCCAGCAGGAACAGGGCCAGCCCGGCGGCGAGGGCGATGAAGGCGAGCCAGGTCCACAGTCCGGGGCGGCGCCGGAAGACGACACCACCGACCAGCAGAGTGAACAGCAGCTCGGTGGCGAGCAGCGGCTGGACGAGGGAGAGGCTGCCCATGGCCAGCGCCCCGGCCTGTAGCAGCCCCGAGACCGCCAGCAGCGCGGCGCCCGCGAGCCAGTACGGGCGCCGCAGCAGCCGGGCGAACCGGCGCAGGGCCGGCCCCGTCCCGTCGGCCCCGCCGTCCTCGGACCGCTCCTGGACGGCGGCCCGACGCTGCAGCACGGACGCGGACGCGTTGCTCAGGGCCGCGAGCAGCGCGAGCAGCACCGTGACCGTGATCATGGCCGTTCACCCGAAGCGGGCCGCGAGCCACCGGTAGAGCCCGGGCGCGACACCGCGCACCTGGGCGGGATACCGCAGCCAGCCGGGGACATACACCTCGTCCTTGCCGTGCCGAAGTGCGTCCCAGACGGCGTCCGCCACCCGCTCGGCCGGCACCGGGCGCGGCCATGCCCGCGTGTAGGGGGCGCCCCGGCGCTCGAAGAACGGCGTGTCGACCGCGCCGGGGATCACCAGGGTCACGCCCACCCCGGTGCGGCGCAACTCGTAGCGCAGGGCGTCGGCGAAGGCGGCGAGGGCGGCCTTCGCGGCGGAGTACACGGCCTCGCCGCGCACGCCGACGCTGCCCGCGACGGACCCGATGAGCACGATGCGCCCCGAGCCGGCCGCGACCATGTGGGGCAGCAGGGCGCGCACGAGGTGCAGGGTGGCCAGCAGGTCGACGCCGACGATCTCGTCGATGCGCGCGTGCGGCATGCCGGTGAAGTCGCCGGCCCAGCCCAGGCCGGCGCACGCCACCAGCAGGTCGAGGCGGTCCGTGTGGTCCAGGACCAGATCGGTGAGCAGACGGTCGGCGCCCGGCCGGGTCAGGTCCGCCGGCACGGCCAGGGCGTCGAGCGGGGCGGCCACCTGCTCCAGGCGGGTGGCGTCCCGCCCGTTCAGCACCAGCCGCCAGCCTCCCTCGGCGGCGAGCCGGCGGGCGATGACGGCGCCGATGCCGGAGGAGGCACCCGTCACCAGGGCCGTGCCACCCGGGGCTGCCCGGTTTCCGGCGGATCCGAGGACGGAGCCCGTCTCCGGGACGGTGATCGCGACCGGCCCGGCGCGTTTCGAGGGTCCTGCGGGGGGCGGGGCGTGGGACATGGTGACGACCTCACTGCGACGTGGGGGCACTGGCTCGCGAACTCCGGGGCCGAACCTTCGCGGTGTATCCAGGGCGCCACACACTGAAACACCGCGCACGGCGGAGCCCCGCCGAACGCCCGCCGCCGGTGGGACGGACGGGTCCCGGGTCGCCGGGTGGTGCGTCCGGGACGACCATGGGTTGCGGGCCGGGAGAGCGGGCCGGGGGCGTGGGGCCGACGTCACGACCGTACGCCGGCGCGCCTGGCGGGAGAAGGCGCGCCCGGTACGCGTGCGCCGGGAGTACCGCGTTCCTGGTGCGCCCGGACGGTCATCTGGGCGCACGGGTGTTCCCGGCCGGGCCCGGCGCGCTGTCCGCGGCTCTGGCCCGGGTGTTCGCGAGCTGACCGGCGCGGCGGGTCAGTCCATGCCCGGCACGGGCGCGCCGGAGGGCACACCGGCGCCGATGTAGGCGTCGTAGAACTCCTTCCAGGGCGCGCTCACCCCCGCGTGCGCGCCCTCGAAGTGCTCGCCGTGCGCCTTGGCGTCGAGGGCGGCGAGACAGACCTCCCAGCCGGCGCCGTTGCGGGCGGCGGTGTTCGCCTCGTCGAGGACGTTGGTGAGGGTGAACCGGGTGCTCTTGTCGCCGACGGCTTCCAGGTCGAAGTGGAGCTCGTCCCCGCCCCACGCGAAGGACAGGTGCCGAGGCGGGTCGACGGCGAGCACCCGGCCGGTGGACTCGGGCATGTTCGGGTCGCCGCTGAAGCGGATGGTGCCGCCGGGACGCAGTTCCATCTCAGCGCGGGAGGGGAACCACTGGGCCAGTTCGTCGGGGTCGGTGACGAACCGCCAGACGCGGTCCACCGGGTGGTCGTAGGTACGGCTGAACCGGACGGCGGGGCGGCCGTCGTCCAGGGTCAGATAGGTGCCGGAGAGGTCGACGGGCATGGTGCCTCAGTCCTTCTGCGGGGGGTGTCGGGTGTCGTCCGACGCCTCGTCGAGGCGTCGGCCCAGGGCGTCCAGGCTGCGGTTCCACAGCCGGCGGTAGGGCGCGAGCCAGGCGTCAAGGGCGGCGATCGGTGCCGCGTCCAGGGCGTAGACGCGGCGCTGCGCGTCCTGCCGGACCCGGACCAGACCCGCCTCCCGGAGCACCTTCAGATGCTTGGAGGTGCTCGGCTGGCTCAGTCCGCAGGCCTCGACGATCTCCCCGACGGACCGGGGGCGCTCGAGCAGGAGCGCGACGATGGCCCGTCGGTGCGGGTCGGCGAGGGCGGACCAGAGCGCTGCGTCGGACATGGCCTTGAATATGCCTCGACAGTTATATGCCTGTCAAGGAATGAAAGAAGAGAAACGTTGCCGTTTCGCTAAACGTGCCTTAGGCTCGATGTGTACGAAACAGTTTCGTTTACGAGCTGTTCGTCTTCTCGTACCTCCGCACCCGAACGACTTGCCCTGGAGTGGTTCCCGATGCCACAGAAGACCCTGGCCGAAGGCTCCCGCGCAGGAGCCGCCGCGAGCGAACACGGAGGCGTGGCCTCGCCGAGGCGGTGGTGGATCCTCGCGGTCGTCGCCGTCGCCCAGCTGATGGTCGTCCTCGACGCCACGATCGTGAACATCGCCCTGCCGTCCGCCCAGACGGACCTCGGCTTCTCCGACGGCAACCGGCAGTGGATCGTGACGGCGTACGCCCTCGCCTTCGCCTCCCTGCTGCTGCTCGGCGGCCGGATCGCCGACCTGTTCGGCCGCAAGCCGGCCTTCCTCGTGGGCGTCGTCGGCTTCGCCGCCGCCTCCGCGCTCGGCGGCGCCGCGAACGGCTTCACCATGCTGGTCGTCGCCCGCGCCCTGCAGGGGGTTTTCGGCGCGCTGCTCGCGCCCGCCGCGCTGTCCCTGCTGAACACCACGTTCACCGACGCCCGGGAACGGGCCCGTGCCTTCAGCGTGTACGGCGCGATCGCCGGCGCCGGCGGTGCCGTGGGCCTGCTGCTCGGCGGTGTGCTGACGGACGCCCTCGACTGGCGCTGGACCCTGTACGTCAACGTGGCCATCGCGGTCGTCGCCTTCGCGGGCGGCTGGATCCTGCTGGGCAACCACCGCGACGCGGCGAACGCCAAGCTGGACGTGCCCGGCACGGTCCTCGTGGCCGCCGGTCTGTTCTCCCTGGTCTACGGCTTCTCCAACGCCGAGACCCACCACTGGGGTTCGCCGCTGACCTGGGGCTTCCTGATGGCGGGCGGTCTGCTGCTGGCGGCCTTCGCCTGGTGGCAGACCCGGGCCCCGCATCCGCTGCTGCCGCTGCGCATCCTGCTCGACCGCGACCGCGCGGCCTCCTTCCTCGCGGTGCTGATCACCGGCGCGGGCATGTTCGGCGTGTTCCTCTTCCTGACCTACTACCTCCAGCTCAACCTCGGCTTCAGCCCGACGAAGACCGGTGTGGCGTTCCTGCCGATGGTCGGCGCGCTGATGGTGACCGCGCAGCTCGGCACCACGGTCCTGGTGCCCCGGCTCGGCCCGAAGGCCGTCATCCCGCTGGGCTTCGCGGTCGCCACGGCCGGCATGGCCTGGCTGACCGGCATCGGCCTCGGCTCGCACTACCTGAGCGCCGTGCTGCCCCAGCTGATCGTGATCGGCGTGGGTCTCGGCCTGGTCATGCCGCCGGCCATGCAGCTGGCCACCGGCGGGGTCGCGGCCGAGGACGCGGGCGTGGCCTCCGCGACCGTCAACGCCATGCAGCAGGTGGGCGGTTCGATCGGCACGGCGCTGCTGAACACCCTCGCCGCGAGCGCCGCCACCGACTACCTCTCCGGCCGGGACGCCACCAGCAAGCTGGTGCGGGCTCAGGCGACGATCGAGAGCTACACGACCGCCTTCTGGTGGTCCGCGGGCTTCTTCGTGGCCGGCGCGGTGCTCGCCTTCGTGCTCTACCGGCGCGGAGTGCCGCAGCAGGAGGCGGAAGCGGCACCGGTCGTCCACATGTGACCGCCGCGATGTGACAGCCACGCGCCATCCGGCCCGAGGGGCCGCCGTCAGCAGGGAGACGGCGGCCCCTCGCCCTGTCATGGTGGGCGTATGCGCAAGGGCTCGGCGGCGCTCGGCAGCGCCCTGTTCCTCGTCTTCGTCTCGGGCAGCGCGGCCGTGCTGGTGCCGTGGTGGCTGACCGGTGGCTGGCGGGCCGGCCACTGGTGGCCGCCGCTGCGGCTGCTCGGCTTGCTGCCTTTGGCGGCCGGTGCCGTCGTCATCCTGGAGGCCTTCACCCGGTTCGCCCTGGAGGGGCTCGGCACGCCGGCACCGGTCGCGCCCCCCGCGCGGCTGGTGGTGAGCGGCCCCTACCGGTACGTGCGCAATCCGATCTACGTCGCGGTGGTCGCCGTACTCCTCGGGCAGGGCCTGCTGCTCGCCCGGCCGGTGCTGTTCGGTTATGCCGCCTGCGCCTGGGTGCTGACCTGGGCTTTCGTCCGCTGGTACGAGGAACCGGGACTGGTGCGACGCTTCGGCGCCGAGTACGAGCGCTACCGTCGGGCGGTACCGGCCTGGCGGCCCCGGCGCACTCCCTGGCAGGGCGCTTGAGACGCCGTCGGAGGGTAACTCAGCTGATCAGGGGTACGGCGGCGGAAGGAGAGGCCATGTCCGGCGAGCAGGACGACGAGAAGGACCGCAAGGAACAGTTCGACACCGCCCTGGAGGAAGTCCTCCGGGAGGTCGAGGAGGCCGAGAAGCGCGACGAGGACAAGGCCACCGGCGGCAACGCCGGGGACGCCATCACGCCGAACACGGAGGCGCAGGAGCAGGCGGACGGGGACTGAGGAGACCGGACGGGGGACAGCCGTGCACCCCAGGGCGGTGATCGATGTGCGCTTCGGGCGTGTGGGCCACACGTCCCCTCCCGGACGGCCATCCGTGCGTCCCAGGCGCGGAGCGCCCGTCCATGCGCCCCAGGCGCGGCGCTCGCTCGTACGTCCAGGGCGCAGTCGCGCCGGTGCTCTCCTCCGGCCCGGGCGGCCCTGCGACCGCCGACGGCCGTGCCAGGGGCGGCACGACCAGCCGTGCCCTTCCGCGGCCGGGGTACCCGGCTCCCATGAACAGCCACGCGCGCGGGCCCCGGCTGCCATCGCCCCGAGGGCCCCTCTCCGCCGCGGTCGCCGCCCGTCTGCGCGGCACCGGACCCCTCCCCCGCCCCGCCGAGGCCGGGGAGGCGGATCCCTACGGCGACGACCTGCAACTCGCCCTGTACCTCTGCTACGAGCTGCACTACCGGGGCTTCGCCGGCGTCGGCCCGGAGCCGGAGTGGGAGTGGGATCCCGACCTGCTGCGCGTCCGCGCCGCGCTGGAGAGGCGGTTCCTGTCCGCGCTGCGCGTCGACACGCCGGGGCACGACAGCCTCGACGACGCGCTCGCCGCGCTGCTGGTCGAACCGGTCGAGGGCGGCGGAGTCACTCATTTCCTTTGCACCGAGGGTGAGTTGTGGCAGCTGCGCGAATACGCCGCCCAGCGCTCCCTGTACCACCTGAAGGAGGCCGACCCGCACGCCTGGGTGCTGCCGCGGCTGTGGGGCCGGGCCAAGGCGGGGATGGCGGCCGTGGAGTTCGACGAGTTCGGCGGCGGCCGGGCCGACCGGATCCACGCGCGCCTGTTCGCCGCGCTGATGACGGACCTGGGCCTGGACGCCTCCTACGGCGGCTACCTGGACGCGGCCCGCGCGGAGATGCTGGCCGTCGTCAACCTGATGTCCCTGTTCGGCCTGCACCGCGGGCTGCGCGGCGCGCTGGTGGGCCACTTCGCCGACGTGGAGATCACCTCCTCGCCGGGTTCCCGCCGGCTCGCCGAGGCCATGCACCGCACCGGCGCCGGACCCGCGGCGGAGTTCTTCTACGACGAGCATGTCGAGGCGGACGCGGTCCACGAACAGGTCGTACGCCATGAGGTGATCGGCGGGCTGCTCGCCGAGGAGCCGGAACTCGCGGCGGACGTGACCTTCGGGATCGACACGACCGAGTATCTGGAGGACCGGCTGGCGCGGGGACTGCTCGCCGACTGGCGCGCCGGGCGATCCTCCCTGCGCACACCCCTGACGCCGGAGATATCCCATACATCCTGAATGCCGGGGTACTCGCGCCGTGTGATCGCTGTGCTGCTTCCAGGTGTGTACGCCCCACAGGACGACACGGAGTTGCTGGCCGAGTCCCTCCGCGAGGAGGCCCTGCCGCCCGGCGCCCGGGTGCTCGACGTCGGCACCGGCAGCGGGGCGCTGGCCCTGGAGGCGGCCCGGCGCGGCGCCGAGGTGACCGCGGTGGACGTGTCCCGGCTGGCGGTGTGGACGGCGCGGATGAACGCCTGGCTGACCCGGCTGCCGGTGCGGATCCGGCGCGGCAACCTCTTCGGACCGGTCCGGGGCCGCACCTACGACCTCATCCTCGCGAACCCGCCCTACGTCCCCGCCCCCGATGCCGGACGCGGGCCGCGCGGCCGCTCCCGGGCCTGGGACGCGGGCCGGGACGGCCGGCTGCTGTTGGACCGGATCTGCCGGGACGCGCCCGTGCTGCTGCGCCCCGGAGGCGTGCTGCTGATCGTGCACTCCGCGCTCAGCGATCCCGACCGCACCCTGCAACTGCTGCGCGCCGCACGCCTGAAGGCCTCGGTGGTCCGGCGCCGCTGGGTCCCCTTCGGTCCGGTGCTGCGCTCACGGGAGGACTGGCTGCGCCGGCGCGGTCTGCTCGCGCCTGCCGCACAGGAGGAGGAGTTGGTGGTCGTCCGTGCCGAACGAACACGCTGACCGCGCCCGCCGGATCACCGTCCGGCAACCGGGGCCGCTGCTCGTGGAGGGGCCGGTGGAGGTCGAGTTGGAGGACGGCACCACGGTGTCCTCGGACCGGTTCATGGTCGCTCTGTGTACCTGCCGGCGCAGTCGCCGCTATCCCTGGTGCGACACGAGTCACCGGCGCAAGACCAGGGACAGCGGTTGAAACCGGCTGCTTTTCGCCGCCCCCCGGGACAGGCCCCCCACGGGCCCGCCCGGGGAGCGGCTGTGTGCCCGGAAGCCGGCGGGCGGCCCCACTCCGCCCGTCGGTTCCGGTGCGAGATCGCAGGTTCCCCGCCGCAGGGGCCGCACTCCCCGGTTGCGGACCTGTTCCGGCGTGTGCGGGGTCCGCTGCGATCCCGGTCCTGGAGGGCGCCCTAGAAGGCGAAGACGCCGCCACCCACGGAGTCCCGCACGCAGGTGTTGCCGAAGGTGCGCTCGTAGGAGACGCGCTTGCCCTGCCAGACGCCCTCGACGGTGACGACGACCGGGTCGTACAGCTTGTTGCACCACACGTCGCCGGCGGGCTTGAGGGCGTCGAAGTCGCCTCCGGTGCCGCGCAGTTCGGCGCAGGCCGCGGCCGCTGCCGGGTGGGTGCCGGACGCCGTGGGGGCGCAGGTCAGGGTGACGGCGCGCTCCGGAGTGGCCGTGGCCGCGTCGTTGCCGTGGCCGGTGGTGAGGACCAGCGCCGAGGGCGCGTAGAGCGACGACGGGGCGGCGCCCGGTGCAGCGACGGCGGCCCCGGTCAGGGGTCCGCAAACGGCGGCGGCCGTGAGGCCGAGGGCCGCTGCCCAGCGCGCGGTGTTCCGCATTGTGTGCATCCTTCCGCTCGGATAGACGGGTGCCGGCTCCGGGCCGGTCGGCGCCGGAGCGGCGAGCGCCACTCTGCCGAGTCCGCCGCCGAAACACACATCGAACCCACCGCTTTCAGTAACCTTGCGTGTTGAAACAGTGGCGTGAAGTTACGGAAATGAACGGGCCCGACCGCGTAACTGAGCGGTTCTTGATCGCGGAAAGCGTTCCCATGGCCGAAAATCACCGGCTCGTTAATCGGCCTGAAACATTCCGGGTTCGCCGTGAGTGAAAGCTTTCACGACGCCTTCACGACTCCTTGCGTTCATGAAGACCGCCGCGTAACGCTGATTACATGATTACACCCGAGCAAAAAGAGAAGCTGCGCGGCTGGTTCGCCGGCCGGCTGCCGGACGATCTCTTCGAGGAACTGGTCGAGGTCACCGCCGACCGCGAGGAGATCACGGTGATCGGCCGCGTCCCCGAGCCCCGGCTCGCCGAGGGCGCCCCGGACGCCGAGCGGGAGAGCGCCCGGCGGGCCCGGATCCAGGAGTTCCGCGAGCGGACCCGCGAGGACCGGATGGAGGTGGCCCGGGAGGCCGAACACCTGTTCCGCAGGAAGGTCTCGTGGGGTGTGGTGTGCGGTCCGGAGCGCGCCCTGTTCACCCATCTCGCCGCACCGGTCATGACCCGGCTGCGCCAGCCGGAGCGTCAGGTGCTGGACACCCTGATCGCCGCGGGCGTCGCCCGCAGCCGAAGTGACGCCCTGGCCTGGTGCGTGCGCCTGGTCCAGCGCCACACCGAGGACTGGCTGACCGAGCTGCGCGAGTCGCTGGAACACGTCCAGCGGGTGCGGGCGCAGGGACCCGACGCGGAGGAGGTGGCCGATTCCTCCACTGACGACGACGAAGATGGATGAATCGTCCTCTGGCAGGGGTCCGGGCCCAAGCCGTACCGTCGGCGAACCGCTCCGGACGGCCGCCGCGCGCGCCGCGACACCCCCGCGGCACCGACGGCCGTCCACCACCACCGCGCGACCCAGCGCTCCATCGCCGCCACCTCGCTGGAGCCCCCGTGACCCCTCAGTCCCCCGACTCACCCACCGCGCCCCCGCCGTCCCTCACCGAGGTCGAGCCCTACGGCGTCGAGCGCATCCCCGACGCCGACCGCACCGCGACCCCGCTGGACCTGTTCCGGGTCGCCTTCGGCGGCGCCAACACCTTCTCCACCTGCGTGCTCGGCGCGTTCCCGATCCTGTTCGGGCTGTCCTTCTGGCAGGGGCTCGCGGCCACCCTTCTCGGGGTCGTCGCGGGGGCGCTGATCCTGTGCCCGATGGCCGTGTTCGGCCCGGTCAACGGCACCAACAACGCGGTCTCGTCCTCCGCGCACCTGGGCGTGCACGGCCGCGTGGTCGGCTCGTTCCTCTCGCTGCTGACGGCCATCGCGTTCTTCTCGATCTCGGTGTGGAGCTCCGGCGACGCCCTGGTCGGCGGCGCGCACCGGCTGTTCGGCCTGGAGCGCAGCACGCCGTCGTACGTCGTGGCGTACGCCCTGTTCGCCGGGCTGGTCCTCGCGGTGTGCGTCTACGGCTTCCGGTTCATGCTGTTCGTCAACAAGATCGCGGTGACCTCGGCGACCGTGCTCTTCCTGCTCGGCGCGATCGCCTTCGCCGGTGACTTCGACCCGTCGTACGCCGGTGTGTTCACGGCCTCGGCGGACGCGGCGACCCAGTCGATGTTCTGGCCGTCGTTCATCGGGGCGGCCCTGATCGTGCTGTCCAACCCGGTCTCGTTCGGCGCGTTCCTCGGCGACTGGTCGCGCTACATCCCGGCCGGCACCCCGCGCCGCAAGGTGGTCGCCGCCGCGTTCCTCTCCCAGATCGCGACCCTGCTGCCGTTCGTCTTCGGCCTGGCGACCGCGAGCATCATCGCGGCCAAGGCGCCGAAGTACGTCGACCCGGCCGCGCCCGACTTCGTGGGCGGGCTGCTGGCGATCTCGCCGAGCTGGTTCTTCCTGCCGGTATGTCTGCTCGCCCTGATCGGCGGCATGTCGACGGGCACCACCTCGCTGTACGGCACCGGCCTGGACTTCTCCTCGGTGTTCCCGAAGCTGTCCCGTGTGCAGGCGACGCTGCTGGTCGGCGTGCTGTCCATCGCGTTCATCTTCATCGGCCGGTTCGGCCTGGACCTCGTGCAGTCCATCTCGACGTTCGCCACGATGATCATCACCTGCACCACCCCGTGGATGGTCGTCATGATGCTCGGCTTCTACACCCGCCGCGGCTGGTACGACCCCGACGCCCTGCAGGTCTTCAACCGCCGTCAGCGCGGCGGCCGTTACTGGTTCGCGCACGGCTGGAACTGGCGTGGCATGACGGCCTGGTGGGTGGCCGCGGTGATCGGCGTGCTGTTCACGAACATCCCGGGTCAGTTCGTCGGCCCGCTGGGCGACCTGGCGAACGGCGTCGACATCAGCCTGCCGCTGTCGCTCGCGGTGGCCGCCGTGCTGTTCCTTTCGCTGCTGCGGCTGTTCCCCGAGCCCCGGGCGGTGTACGGACCCGAGGGCGCGCGACTGGCGCGTACCGTCGAGGCACCGGTGCCGCCGATCACCGGCCCCGGGGGCCCGGCGGACGACCTGCCGACGGCGCTCGCGGCCGAGGGCGGCCGATGAGCGGCTGGCTCGATCTGTCGGTGCCCGTGGTCACCGGGATGCCCGTGTATCCCGGTGACCCGGAGGTCACGGTCTCGGCCGCGCTGCGGGCCCCGGTCGACGGCGTCAACGTCCTCGACCTGCACCTGGGTTCGCAGTCCGGCACCC
Source organism: Streptomyces sp. NPDC050743 (assembly GCF_044456925.1). Classification (NCBI taxonomy): domain Bacteria; kingdom Bacillati; phylum Actinomycetota; class Actinomycetes; order Kitasatosporales; family Streptomycetaceae; genus Streptomyces; species Streptomyces sp. NPDC050743. Next base: position 113,468 of record NZ_JBITGJ010000012.1, on the reverse strand, counting down.
ATGTCGACGCGCCGTACCACGTCGACGACGCCTGGCCCCGCCTGGACGAACTGCCCCTGGACCGGTTCGCCGGACCCGCGGTCGTGGCCGACGTCCGGGGACTGGCGCCCCGCTCCCCCATCACGCCCCGCCTGCTGGCCCCCGCGCTCGACGCGCTGGCCGCGGCGCCCGGCGCGCTCCTGCTGCTCGTCACGGGCTGGTCGGCGCACTGGGGCACCGACGCCTATCTCGACCACCCCTGGCTGACCCCCGAGGCCGCCGGGGCCGTCGTACAGGCCGGTGCCCGCACCGTGGCGGTGGACGCGCTCAGCGTCGACCCGACGCCCCGACCGGGCGATCCGCAGGCGGAGTTCGGCCTGCCGGCCCATCGGGTGCTGTGCGGTGCGGGCGGGGTGATCGCCGAGAACCTCACCGGCCTCGACCGGCTGGTGGGCGCTCCGGCGGTGGAGGTGTACCTCTTCCCGCTGCGGCTCCCCGGCGCGGACGGCGCTCCGGTGCGTGCGGTGGCGCGGCTGCAGTGACGGCATCCCCGCTGGACGGAGCCACACTTACCCACGAGTATCGTCGGCGCGGCGCAACCTCGACAACGAGAGGCGGGACGGCCGGATGGCGAAGCACTGGGCTGATTTCCAGTACGAGATCTATCTGAACGGGATGACGGGTGCCGTGCCCCGGCTCCCCACCGACCTGACCCGGCTGGAGGAGCTGGCCGAACACCGGCTCGGTCCAGGCCCCGTGGGCTATGTGGCGGGAAGCGCGGGCGACGGCAGCACGGCCCGCGCCAACCGGGCCGCGCTCGCCCGGCGCCGGATCGTGCCGCGCATGCTGCGCGACGTCGCCGAGCGCGATCTGTCGGTCGAGGTGCTCGGCCGGGCACTGCCGGCGCCGCTGGCCCTGGCGCCCGTCGGCGTGCTGTCGATCATGCATCCGGACGCCGAGCTCGCCGCCGCCCGGGCCGCCGCCGCGCAGGGCGTACCGTTCGTCCTGTCCTCGGCGTCGAGCACGCCGATGGAGCAGGTGGCGGAGGCGATGGGGGACGCCGAGCGGTGGTTCCAGCTGTACTGGGGCAAGGACCGTGAGGTGACCCGGAGTTTCCTGGGCCGGGCGGGGGCCGCCGGGTTCTCGGTGCTCGTGGTCACCCTCGACACCCCGCTGCTGGCATGGCGGCCGCGCGACCTGGACCAGGCGTATCTGCCGTTCCTGCACGGGGTGGGCACCGCGAACTACTTCACCGACCCGGCGTTCCAGGCCGGACTCGCCAAGCCCGTGCACGAGGACCCGAACGCGGCGGTGCTGCACTTCCTCGGCCTGTTCGGGGACGCCGGCCACACCTGGCCGGACCTGGCGTTCCTGCGCGAGCACTGGGACGGCCCGATCGTGCTCAAGGGCGTCCTGCACCCGGACGACGCCCGGCTCGCCGCCGACGCTGGGGTGGACGGGGTGGTGGTCTCCAACCACGGCGGCCGGCAGGTGGCCGGCTCGGTCGCCGCGGCCGATGCGCTGCCCCGGGTCGCGGACGCGGTCGGCGACCGGCTGACGGTGCTGTTCGACAGCGGGGTGCGCACCGGCGACGACGTGTTCAAGACGCTGGCCCTGGGCGCGCGTTGCGTGCTCCTCGGCCGGCCGTACGTCTACGGCCTCGGGCTGGACGGACAGGCCGGCGTGGAGCATGTCGTCCGGTGCGTGCTGGCGGAGCTGGACCTGACGCTGGCCCTGTCCGGGCACGCGGGTCCGGGGACGGTTTCGGCGGCGGACCTGGTCGAGGAGTCGTCCTGACCGTGCCGGCGACGGAGCGGCAACTCCCCGAGGGGCGCGGGGCTGTGCCGATACGCGGCGACCGCCGCGTGGGCGCGGCCGGCCACGGCGGACCCGCTGCCGGCAGCCGGCCCGCACCCCTACGGCGAGTCTCCGCACCGCACCCGACAGCCCCTAGGCGTGCCGGTCCGACAGCGTCGCCGGCCGCGCCGGTGGACCGCCCGTACCGGCGATGGAGAGCGAGCCCGGGCTCGCGGTGGCTCCGTCGGTCGCCCAGCGCTGCCCGGCCGACCCGTCGCGGACCTTGACGACGAGGTCGGCGCCGGCGTTCGACGCGGTGGTGGCGAGGGCCAGCGTCCGGTCCCAGCGGGGCAGCAACTCGCCCTGCACGGTGAGGTCGTAGCGCACGTCGTCGCCGCGCTGCGCCCCGGCGTCCGCGCAGGTGCCGAGGATCACCACTCCGGCGTCGGCGTGCGAGTCCAGGCACAGTCCCGGGGCTGCCGCGCTGCGCAGCAGGCCGTCGGCCTCGTACGTCCACTGCTGGCTCGGTGCCGAGGAGCAGACGGCGAGGACCGCGGCCACACCGGCCTTCGGCGCGCCCTTGACGTCCAGGCACAGGCCGACGGCGTTGCGCAGCCGGGCGGGGCGGCCGGCCGCGGGCAGTGCCGCGGTGCCGGGCGCGGTGGCCGAGGCGCGCGGGGACTGGCCGGCGGCGCTGCCGGGGACCGCGCTGGTGGAGACGACCGGGTCGGTTCCGTCGCCACCGTCCGGCCACACGCTGACCGCGAGGACGGTGGCGAGCAGGCTGGCCGAGGCCACGCCGACCCCGGTGAGCAGGGTCCTGGACGACCAGGCGGTGCCGGGGATCCGGGCGAGCGGTCCGGGCTCGCGGCCGTGCCGTCGGCCGCCTGACACCGGGATCCGGGCCCGCGGTTCGCCGTCCGCGCGCCGCCGGGTGCCGGACAGGGCGGCGCTGAGCAGGCCGGGCTTGTCGCCGCCGCGCCGGCGTCCGCCGGAACGCCGGGAGCCACCGCGGGTGCGGGTGCCACCGGGGCGGCGGCCGGGGCGCGAGTCGAGGTAGCGGCGGGCTCCCCAGCCGAGCACGGCCTCGGCGAGCAGCACTCCCAACGCGGCGTCGGCGTGGCCCAGTTGCTCGGCGGCGTGCCGGCAGTAGGAGCAGCCGGACAGATGCTCCTGGACGTCGGGCAGCAGGGCGCCACCGCGCCGGATCGGAACGTCCAGAAGGCGGTTGTAGTAGCGGCATTCCTTGCCCGGCGCGAGTTCCCGGTGGGCGCGTACCAGGCCTTCCCGGAATTTCTCGCGCGCCTGTTCCAGCGCGACCGCCGCGCTCTCGGTGTCCACGCCGAGCAGTCCGGCGGGAACGGTTATCGGCTCGGCCTCGACCTCGAGGTGCCAGAGCAGTGCCTGCTCCAGCCGGGGAAGGGCGTGAAATGAGCGGTCGGAGAGGGCGCGGTTTTCCGGTATCAGGGTCTTCGCGGCGCGCATACCGCGACCCCCGGCGGGTTTCCCGAGTCCGGGCAGTACGGCGGTGATCCGGTCGGTGCCGGACCAGTTGACGACCGTGTCCCGGACCGCCACGAGCAGCCGGGGCCGCAGCGCCTCGGCGGGTTCGCCGAGCGCGAGCCGGCCGAGGACCTGGTGGAAGGCGGTGGCGGTGACCATGTGGGCGAGCGGCCCGGCCAGGGCCAGGCAGACGACCGCGTAGTCCTGCGCGGGCTGCCAGTGCCGGGCCATCAGCAGGGCGGCGGACCGGGAGGCCTCCGCGTCGGAGCCGGCCCGCAGCGGACCGGCGAGGGACTCGTCGGACTCCCCGGGGTCGCCGCCCGGCGGCGGATAGGGAGGACGAGGGGGGTGGGGGGTGGGCACTGAGCGGATTCCTTTGGTGCGACGTGCGTTGATGCGTACCTCGGCGACGCGCGGGGAAGGAATTGGCCGGCGCTCGGCCGGTGAAGTTCCGCAACTGCCGGGAGAACCCCGGATATTACCCCCCGCACGGTCGTGTCAACCCTTGCACAACTTCCACATGAGCAACAAGGCACCCGCACAATATCGGCGGTTTTGAAGGAAAGTCAGAAACCGCCCCCTCCGCCCCGGCTCCCGTGCACCGGCTTTCGGTATTCCATGCGCCCCGTGTGAAGCACACGCACACACCGGTGGTCCCGCGCACGCTTCCGGGGTGTGGGGCCCGGTAGTGGACTGGGGCCGGCCTCCTCGGAAAAGGCCCCGCGCGAAGTGGGGGTCCCCCGGCTCGAGCGAAGCCGAGAGCCGGGGGAGGCTCCTCCACGCGAAACCGGCCGCCGGCCCCGTTCCTCCCGCCCTCGGCCGGCGGCCCCGCCCACCCTGCCCCGGCCGGCGGCCCCGGCGGCTTCCCCCGCCGGCCGGGGCGGGACGGCTCCTTCGAGGCCCGGTCGGATGCGAGGCCCGGTCAGATCTGCCAGGACCGCAGCCGGTCGGCCGCGCCGTACACGTCGGTCTTGCCGGAGATCAGATCGCGGGTGAGGTCGACGAGGGCGCCGTAGGGCGGGTCGATGCCGACGCCGCTTACGAACATGTAGGCCACGGCGGTCGCGCAGGCGAAGCGGGCGTTGGCCGCGGGCAGCGGCTTGAGCACGACGAGGGTGTGCAGCAGGGCGGCGGCCCGCCAGGCGGGGTCGGAGTCCACGCCGAGCCGGGGTGGATCCACGCGGTGCCGGGCGACGGCGGCGACCAGCGCGGAGAAGTCGTCGACCGCGGGCTGGTCGGGCAGGACCTCCTCGTGGCGCTGCAGCAGCCAGGGGACGTCGATGTGGATGACGGAGGGCATGCGTCAGGCGGCCTCGTCCTTCGCGGGGGACTCGTCGTCGGGGAAGGCCGCGGCGAACTCCTCGGCATGCGCGGCGAAGAACCGGCGGAAGGCCTCGGCGCCCTCCTGCAGGGCCCGGTGCCGGGCGATGTCGGCGGCGGCGGCCTCGCGCACGAGGGCCTTCATCGACGTACCGCGCTCCTTGGCGATCTGCCGCAGGTCCTCTAGTTCCCGTTCGCTGAACTCCACATTGAGAGCTGGCATGCCCTCACGGTACCGCGCGGGTACTCAGCCGTAAATATCAGCAGGTCAGATGCCCCTCTTTCCGGTACCTGAGGGGGCCGACAGCCATGTCCGATTCCCGCCGGTCACGCGGCGCGCCACGCAGCAGACTCGGCAGCACGGAGAAAACCGGCAACGAGACGCCAGGAGCACCCGATGAGCACACGCACCGTCCACACCGTCCACCCGAGCCCGCTGGGGGACCTGCTGCTGACCGGCACGGTCTCCCCGGTCGGCCTGACACTCGGCTCGCTCGGCATGCCGGGCCAGCGCGGCGCGCCCGCGGTCCGCGCCGAGGACCGCGACGACGCGCCGTTCGCCGAGGCGCACCGGCAGCTGGACGCCTACTTCGCCGGGCGCCGGACCCGTTTCCAGCTGCCGCTCGCCGCCACCGGCACCGCGTTCCAGCGGGCGGTGTGGCAGGCCCTCGACGACATCCCCTACGGCACGACGACCACGTACGGCGAGCTGGCCGCCCGGCTGGGTGTGCCGCGCGCCGAACTGCGCGCGGTGGGCCGGGCGCTCGGCGCCAACCCCCTCCTGCTCGTCCGCCCCTGCCACCGTGTGATCGGCGCGGACGGCTCGATGCGCGGGTACGCGGCCGGAGTCGAGCGCAAGCTGTGGCTGCTCACGCACGAAGGTGCCCTGCAGCCGGCCCTGGTGTGAAGGAGGCCGTCATGACGTTCACTCCGGCCGAGGGCCGCCGCCGGGTGGCCCGCACGGACTGGGCCGCGCTGGCGGCCGAGCTGGACGAGCACGGCAGCGCGTCCACGGGCCCGTTGCTCTCCCCCGCCGAGTGCGCCGACCTGGCCGCGCTCTACGACAAGCCGGAACTGTTCCGGACGACGGTCGATCTGGCCCGGCACCGGTTCGGCTCCGGCGAGTACCGCTACTTCACCCACGACCTGCCCGCCCCGGTGGGCGCGCTGCGCGCCGCGCTGTACCCCCGCCTGCTGCCGGTCGCCCGGGACTGGGCGGCTCGCCTGGACCGTCCGGCCCCCTGGCCCGACTCCCTCGACGAGTGGCTGGAGCGCTGTCACGCCGCCGGCCAGGACCGCTCGGCGCAGATCCTGCTCAGCTACGGTCCGGGCGACTGGAACGCCCTGCACCGGGACGTGTTCGGCGACCTGGCCTTCCCGCTCCAGGTGGTGATCGCGCTGGACGCGTACGGCACCGACTACAACGGCGGCGAGTTCCTCATGGTCGAACAGCGCCCGCGCGCCCAGTCCCGGGGCACGGCGAGCATCCTGCGCCAGGGCCACGGCCTGGTGTTCACCACCCGGGACCACCCCGTGCGCACCCGCCGGGGCTGGTCGGCCGGGGCGATGCGGCACGGGGTGAGCACCGTACGGTCGGGCCGACGGCGGACACTGGGGCTGGTGTTCCACGACGCCACGTAAGGCCACCGCGAGGATCCGACGGCCGGCCGCCGAGCACCGCTGGTCCGGCGGCCGGTCCCGCCCAGCACCGCTGATCCGACGGCCGGTCCCGCCCAGCCCTCCGGAACCGGCAGCCCGGCCCCCGCTCGGCACCGCTGGTCGCGCGGCGGCCCTACCCGGCAACACCGGTCCGGCAGCCCGCCCAGCCCGCCAACACTGGTCCGGCGGCCCGCCCAGCCCAGCACCGCCGGTCCGACAACCGGCCCACGCCCAGCACCGCTGACCCGGCGGCCGGTCCCGCCCTGCACCGCTGACACGGCAGCCCGCCCCCGGTCGGCACCGCTGATCCGGCAGCCCGGCACCGCTGGTCGCGCGGCGGCCTTTCCCCGCTCGCCAACAACTGGTCCGGCGGCCGCCCCCGCCCAGCAACACTGGTCCCCGGCACGTCACAGCCCGGCACCGCTCGTCGCGTGGCGACCCTTCTCCGCCCGCCAACACTGGTCCGGCAGCCCGGCACCGCTGGTCCCGCGGCGGCCCGTCCCGGCCCGGCGGTGGCCGCCGGGCACGGGCTCGTCCGCAGGCCGGACGCGGAGCCCGGTCCCTCGGCGCGCCGGGCTGCGAACAGGACGTCCTCGTCGCACTCGGAGAGCGAGGCGGGGTTGCCCGCGGCGACGAAGCCGCACGCCCGGCCGTCGGCCCCCTCACACGTCCAGCCGGGTGATCCGTACCGCCCCCTTCGCCTCACCGGGATAGGCGCTCGTGAGTGTCAGCCGCAGCCGGGAGCCCCGCGCCGCGTCGAAGGTGATCACCGTCGGGCTGTCCGACGCGGTGGCCCACTCCACCTTCGCGCCCGTGACGGGGACGAAGGCGTGCCCGTCCCACACCGCCACGTCGGCCTTCGCGGGCAGGGTGTGCGTGGCGTCCACGGTGAAGGAGACCGCCACCCGGTCGAAGGTCCGGCTGCGCCCGAAGTCGACCGACACCCAGTCCTCGGCACGCGCCCCGTTGAACGCGGGCAGCAGCGCGGTGGCCGACTTGGCGAAGGCGTTGGACCAGCCGGTGGCGGGATCGCCGTCGAGCATCGCGGCGGGCAGGGTGTCCGGGCGGCCGGAGTAACTGGCGTCCACGTACGGATAGTTCGCGGGCGCCGGGGGGGTCGGGCTGGAAGTCGGCCGCCGGGGTACGGGCGGTGTCGCGCGCCGGGGTGGTGGGCACGCTCGCCGTGCCGGTGCGCAGTCCGTCCGCCCGCGCGGTGACCGTCAGCCGGCCCGGCTTCGTACCGGAGCGGACGATGGCGAGGGCCTTGCCGTGGAACGCGGTGCGGGTACTGGCCTGGTAGCGCTCGGCGCTCTCCTCGCGGCCGTTGTCGACCCCGGCCAGGGAGCCGCCGGAGACGTCGAAGGTGATGAGATGCTCGGCGTCGGGCACCACCACGCCGTGCGCGTCGACGATCTCGGCGGTGACGAAGACCAGGGAACGGCCGTCGGCCGCGAGCGAGTCGCGGTCGGCGGTGAGGCGCACGGCGTGCGCTGCGCCGGCCGTGCGCAGCACATCGGTGGCGACCACCTTTCCGTCCCGCCGGGCCACCGCCTTCAACTCGCCCGGGTGGAACGGCACTTTCCAGGTCAGGTGCAGCTTGCCCGCGCTGCCGTTGGGGCTGGTGTAACTGCCCGGGTAGGGACCGTCGGTGAAGGTCTTGTCGTCGCCCGTGGCCTCGGTGGTCTCCAGGTAGGTGCGGCCGTCGGTGGTCCGCTTGACGTCGAACCGCCGGATGCCAAGGGACTTTCCGTTGAGGAACAGCTCGACCGACGGCACGTTCGCGTACGCCCAGACCTCGACCGTGTCGCCCTCCTCGTGGTTCCAGGTCATCGGCAGCAGATGGACCATCGGCTCGGCCGTCCACTGGCTCCTGAAGAGGTGGTACATGTCCTTGGCGAAGCCGGCCGTGTCGACCGCGCCGAAGAAGGACGTCTTGACCGGGAAGACGTTGTACGGGATGGGCTCGCCGATGTAGTCGATGCCGGACCACAGGAACTGTCCCGCGAACCACTTCCGGTCCCGGTCCTTCTTGTGCCCGTACTCGCCGCTCATCGTCCAGGAGGCGAGGTTGTTGTCGTAGGAGGAGGTCTCCCGCTTGCCCGGTGTGTGGTTCTCGCCGGTGTTCAGGTGTTCCGGCTCCTGGTACGTGCCCCGGGTCGAGGTCTCCGAGGACGACTCGGACTCGAAGAGGAACAGGTGCGGGTACCGGGCGTGCAGCGCGTCGACCGACTTGGCCGTGTTGTAGTTGAGGCCCAGGCCGTCGAGTTTGGCGAGCATCAGGTCGGCCGCCGAGCCCTGGGCGGGCACGCCGTGGTACTTGTTCGAGCCGATCACCACCGGCCGGGTGTCGTCCGCGGCCTTGATCGCGCCGATGATACGGTCGGCCATCGCGAGCCCGGCCGTGGAGGTGGAGTCGGGGATCTCGTTGCCGATGGACCACAGGACGACGGCCGGTGAGTTCCGGGCGGCCAGCACCATCTCCGTGGCGTCCTTCTCGCACCACTCGTCGAAGAAACGGCCGTAGTCGTACTTCGTCTTGCCGGTCTTCCAGCAGTCGAAGGCCTCGACCATCATCACGATCCCCAGCTCCTCGCAGACCTGGATCACCTGCGGCGAGGGCGGGTTGTGGGAGGTGCGGAAGGCGTTGACGCCCATCGACTTCATGATCCGCATCTGTCTGCGGACCGCGTCGACGCTGATCGCGGCGCCGAGCGCGCCCTGGTCGTGGTGCAGGTCGACGCCCTTGATCTTGGCGTGGGTGCCGTTGAGGGAGAAGCCCTCATCGGGGTCGAAGCGGTAGCTGCGGATGCCGAAGGTCGTGCGGTAGGTGTCGGTGGTGCGGCCCGCCACGCGCAGCTCGGTATGCAGGGTGTAGCGGTGCTCCGGGGTCGCGAAGTCCCACACCAGCGGTTCGGCGACGGTCAGTTCATGGGTCTCGGTGGCCCGGTCGGAGACGGCGGCCGTGGTGGCCGTACGGGCGACCGTGCGGCCGTCGGGGCCGGTGATCCGGGACACGATCTGAACGTCCGTTCCGGTGCCGGACTCGTTCACCAGCGCCGTCGCCACCCGGACCAGGGCGCTGCCCGCGGAGACCTCGGGGGTGGTGACGTGGGTGCCCCAGCGGGCCACGTGCACCGGTTCGGTGATCACGAGCCGGGCCTCGCGGTAGATGCCGCTGCCCGAGTACCAGCGGCTGCTCGGCAGCTGGTTCTGCACCTTGACCGCGAGCACGTTCGGCGTGCTGCCGTCGGTGTGCACGAGGCCGGTCAGGTCGAGCGCGAAGCCGGTGTAGCCGTAGGGGTGACGGCCGGCTTCCGTGCCGTTGCAGAAGACGTATGAGTCCATGTAGACGCCGTCGAACTCCACCGAGATCCGCTTGCCGGCGTACGCGGACGGCAGGGTGAAGGCGAGCCGGTACCAGCCGAGGCCGCCCGGGAGGAAGCCGGTGCCGCTGGTGGTGCCGTGGCCGGTGGTGGGGGCCTGCTCGATCGACCAGTCGTGCGGTACGGCGACCTCGCGCCAGGCCGAGTCGTCGTAGCCGGGATCGGCGGCCTGTGCGTAGGCGCCGGTGGGATCGGTGATGCCGCCCGGATCGACCAGGGCGAAGCGCCAGCCGTCCCGCAGGGGCACGGTGTGGCGTCCGGCGGCGGCACCGGCGGACGCCTCGGCGGCGGCCGGCGGTGCGGGGATGCTGAGCAGTGCTCCGGCCGCAGGTGTCGCGGTGGCGGCGACCAGAACCGATCGGCGAGTGACCGTCATGGCGGCTCTCCCTCATCAGGGCCCAGAAGTACTCACAACTGATCGTGAACAAACAGATTCTGACGGGATGCCACACGCGAACGTCAAGGGTCCGGAGCCGGGCGACCGCCGCGGTCGGAACTTCGGCCGGATTTCCCCTTGACCGTGTTCGACCGGTCGGCCATGCGTGCCGCGCTCGCGGGCCACGGCAGCCCCGGAAGCACTACGCTGGAACACGAGAGGTGCCACCTGTTCACTGTGAGTGTGCGCTTGGGAGCGGCGACGATGAGCCGGGTCTATCCGTTCGACGAAGCGGCGACGGCCCGGGCTGTCATCGACGACTACGGAACACTGGTGGAGTGGAACGAGGGCGCCAGGCGCCTGCTCGGCCACCCCCCGGACGCCGTGCTGGGCCGCCCCGCGGCACGGCTGCTGGCCGAGGAGGACAGCCGGGCCCTGCCGACCGGCCCCCGCTGGCAGGGAACGGTCGGATTGCGCCACCGCGACGGCCGTACCGTCCCGGTCTGGCTGCTCGCCCACCACCGGCCGGGGCACGACGGACACGACGGCAGCTGGCTGGTGGTCACCCCGCTGCCCGGCACGAAACCGCCCGCCGAGGACGACCCGCTCGCCGAGGCCGGCCTGATCCAGTCGCCGTGCGCCGTCGCCGTGTACGACGCCGAACTGCGGCTGCGCCGGATGAACGACGCGATGGCCGACGTCGTCGGCCTGCCGGAGGAGCGCGTGCGCGGGCTGCGGCTCACGGAGATCGGCGGCAAGCCGCAGAGCGAGGACCTGGAGCAGGGCATGCTCCAGGTGCTGACCACCGGCAGCCCGGTGGACGTGCAGACCTACATGCGCACCGGCGGCGAGGACCACGCCCACGCCTGGCTCGCCCGGATCGCCCCGGTCAGGGACGCCCAGGGCCGGGTGCGCGGGGTGTGTCTGGCCAAGCACGACGTCACCGAGAACTACCGGGCCCGCCAGCGGCTGCAGCTCGTGAACGAGGCGAGCGTGCGCGTCGGCAGCACGCTGGACGTCACCCGTACGGCCCAGGAGTTGGCGGACGTGTGCGTGCCCGCGCTCGCCGACTTCGTCACCATCGACCTGCTGAACCCGCAGGACTACGGCGGCGAACCCCCGGCCCGGGTCACCGCGCCGCTCGTCCTGCGCCGGGCCGCCCACTGCTCCGTCCTTCCCGGAGTACCGGAGGCGGTGATGAAGCCCGGGCAGACCGAGGAGTACCCGGTCGGCTCGCCGCAGGCGGACGCGCTGACCGCGGGCCACACGATCATCGCCTCGGTGGCGGCGGGCGAGATGCCGTCGTGGCTGACCTGGAACACCGCCAGAGGCGAGCAGGTGCGCAGATTCGGCATCCACTCCTCGATGTCGGTGCCGATCCAGGCCCGCGGGCTCACCCTCGGTGTCGCGGTGTTCACCCGCCACCGGCGCCCGGACCCGTACACCCCGGACGACCGGCTGCTCGCCGAGGAGATCACCACCCGGGCCGCCGTCTGCATCGACAACGCCCGCCGCTACTCGCGTGAGCGGGAGACCGCGCTCGCGCTCCAGCGCAGCCTGCTGCCCCGCACGCTGCCGCGCACGGCCGCGCTGGAGGCCTCCTCGCGCTATCTGCCGGCCGCACGGGCCGGGGTGGGCGGCGACTGGTTCGACGTGATCCCGCTGTCCGGGATGCGGGTCGCGATGGTCGTCGGGGACGTCGTCGGGCACGGCGTCGAGGCCTCGGCCACCATGGGCCGGCTGCGGACCGCCGTGCGCACCCTCGCCGACATCGACCTCGCCCCTGACGAGCTGCTCACCCACCTGGACGACCTGGTGGTCCGGCTGTCGGAGGAGTCCGGCGTCGTCACCAGCCCCGGCGAGGCGGGCAGCCCCGGCGAGGCCGGCGCGACCTGTATGTACGCCGTCTACGACCCGGTGTCCAGGCGATGCACGGTGGCCCGCGCCGGGCATCCGCCGCCCGTGGTGCTGCTGCCGGGCGGCGTGCCCCAGGCACTGGACGTGCCCGCCGGTCCCCCGCTGGGTCTGGGCGGGCTGCCCTTCGAGGCCACGGAGGTGGAACTGCCCGAGGGGACCGTCCTCGCGCTGTACACGGACGGTCTGGTGTGGTCCCGGGAACGGGATCCGGAGACGAGCCGGCAGCGGCTGTACGAGGCGCTCGGCACGTACTCCGACTCCCTGGACGGGACCTGCGACCGCATCCTGCACACCGTGCTGCCGCCCGGCGGCTCGGTGGACGACGTGGCTCTGCTGATCGCCCGCACCCAGGGCCTGCCGTCCGCGCAGGTGGCGACCTGGGACATCCCCGCCGACCCGGCACTGGTCGCGCCGATCCGCAAGCAGGTCGTGGAACAGCTGGACACCTGGGCGCTGAGCGAGGCCACGTTCACGGCGGAGCTGGTGGTCAGCGAACTGGTCACCAATGCCATCCGGTACGGCTCGCACCCCATCCGGCTGCGCCTGATCCACGACACGAGCACCCTGATCTGCGAGGTGTCCGACGCCAGCCACACCGCCCCGCACCTGCGCCGGGCCAAGGTCTTCGACGAGGGCGGCCGCGGCCTGCTGCTGGTCGCCCAGCTCACCCAGCGCTGGGGCAGCCGGCACACCCCGGAGGGCAAGACGATCTGGGCGGAACTGCCGCTGTACGAGGTGGACCAGTAGGGCGCCCCGGCGGCAGGGTCGCCCGGGCGTGTGCCGACGGTCGCCTGCACCGGCCCCGCTGGGCGGGCGACGCGGGGGCGGCGAACGCGGGGCCCACGGCCGGCGCCGGAGCCGGCGGGAACGTGAGCGCCGCGAGACGACGTGTCCGGTTCATCGTGCAACCTCCCTGAGGCTGCCGGCCGGACCGGGAAGGACGTGCGCCCGGTCCGGCGCGCAACGGCTCAGCCGCCCGCCAGCCAGGGCCGTACCAGTTTGCGGGCCTCGTGCAGCCGGGACTTCAGGGTGCCGAGGGGGATGCCGACGCGGTCAGCCACCTCCGCGTAGTCCAGCTGGCAGATGTCGCGGTAGACCAGCGGCGCCACCAGGTGCGGATGCGTCCGCTCCAGCCGCTCCAGCGCCTCCAGCAGGTCCACCCGGGAACCCGCGATGACGCTGGTGGTGCGGGGGTCGACGGCGTGCGAGGGCTCGATGGCGGCCGGCTGCTCGGCGGCCCGCCGCTTCAGCTCGCGGTACTTCTGCCGGGAGCAGTTGGCGACCACCGTGTACAGCCAGGTGCTGAAGCGGCTGCGGCCCTCGAAGCGGGCTATGTGCCGCGCCACCTGGAGCAGCACGTCCTGGGCCGCCTCCTCGGCGTCCTCCCGGCACGGCAGGAAGCGCCCGCAGCGGCGCAGGACCTCCGGCCGGATCTCGGTGAGCAGCCGGTCCAGGGCCGCGCTGTCGCCGGCGGCGGCCCGCCGGGCGAGGTCTTCCATCGGCACCTGGTCCTGCACGGACGGGTCCCCCTTTGAGTCGATGTCAGGCCAGGCATGATAGTCGTATGCACTCCCTGGATCGGATCGGCCGCTACCGTCTCGAACGGCCGCTGGGCACCGGCGCCTTCGCCACGGTGTGGCTCGCCCACGACGACGAGCTCCAGGCCCCGGTCGCGGTGAAGGTCCTCGCCGAGAACTGGGCGCACCGGCTCGACATCAGGGACCGCTTCCTGTCCGAGGCCCGGCTGCTGCGCCGGGCCGGCTCCAGCCGCGTGGTGCAGGTCTACGACATCGGTGAGCTGCCCGACGGCAGGCCGTACTTCGTGATGGAGTACGCCGCCGGCGGCACCCTCGCCGACCTGCTGGCGCACGGGCCGCTGCCGGTGGGGCACGCGCTCGCGCTGACGGCCGAGGCCGCCCGGGCCGCCGCCGCGCTGCACGAGGCGGGCATAGTGCACCGGGACATCAAGCCGACCAACGTGCTGCTGCACACCGCCTGGGACGGCACCCGGCGGGTGCTGCTGGCCGATCTGGGGCTCGCCAAGAGCCTCGCTCAGGCCTCGGTGCTCACGCTGGCCGCGGGCTCGGCGGGCTACCAGCCGCCCGAGCAGGCCGAGCCCGGCGAGGGCATCGACGAGCGGGCCGACGTCTACAGCCTGGGCGCGGTCGGCTACGAGCTGGTCACCGGGAGCGTGCCGGGCCGGCCGGGCCGGGTCGTACCGCCCCGGCGGCTGCGGCCGGACCTCGGCGAGAACGTGGAGCGGGCGCTGCTGCGCGCGCTGGAGCCCGACCGGGCGCGCCGCTGGCCCGGCGCGCAGGCCTTCGCCGACGAGCTGGACCGGCTGGCCGCCGGGCCGCCCGCGCTCCGGTCCGCCCGGTGGCTGGACGGGGTGCGCGGCCGGCTGAACACGGTGACGCTGGCCGTGGCCGCGGTCCTGTCCGCGGTGGCGGCCGCGGCCGCGGTGACCCTGGTGATCCACCCCGGCGGCTCCTCGGACCAGGTGCGGGTCACGGACTCGACCCGGCGGGTCACCGTCAAGGTGCCGCCGGGCTTCGGCCGCGAGCTGCGCGACTCGGGCTGGAACCCGAGCGCGCTGGGGCTCGCCAAGGGCCACGAACCCGGGCTGGTGGTGACCGACGACCTGAGCCGGTGGCCCGATCTGGGGGCGGCGGTGGACGGCGTGTTCGTCGGGGTGAGCGAGCACGGCGACGTCACCGCGAGGGTCAAGGCCCTCGCCCACTCCGGCTGCCGCTTCTCCGGCAGCCGGACCTTCACCGACGCCGACTGGCACGGTCTGGTGCGGGCCTGGAGCGGCTGCCCGGACGGCGGCTCGGTCACCGAGTCCGCCCTGGACCCGGCGGGCGGCGCCACGCAGCCCCAGGTGTATGTGCAGGTGCGTCAGCGGGGCGACGGGGACGCGACCGAGGGGATACTCCGTTCGCTGAGCGTGACCTGAGGGGCGCCTGCGGGAGGTCACAGCGGGGAAAAGAATTCTGCGTGTGCCGAACTTTTCCGGGCCTGAGCGCATCGGAGTGTGAGGACGGCGCACCCGCGCCCTGAGGCACGCGTTCGGGCGCGTGCCACGACCCTCCAGGAGTGTTGAGCGACATGGTGTACAACCCCCGGTCCGCGCGGCACGGAGCCCTGCTCGTGGGCACGGTCGCCGTGCTGGGCCTCCTGACCGCCTGCGGAAACGGCAAGGACGTCCACAGCAACCCACCGATCACGGCCTCCGGTACGGCCGCGCCGGCGACGGGCACCACGAAGAGCCCGGCGTCCGCCACATCGGCGCCGTCCGGCACGTCCACCGGCGCCGCCTCGTCCTCCCCCTCGAAGGCGGCCCCGTCCCCGAGTGGCGGCGATGCGGCCACGCCCGCGGCGAACACCCGCTGCCACACCTCCGAGCTGCGCGCCTCGGTGGGCCGCAACGACCCGGGCGCCGGGCAGGAGAACTTCCCGGTCGTGCTCACCAACAAGTCCGGCCGGACCTGCACCGTGCACGGCTATCCGGGCGCGGCGTTCGTGAGCGCCTCGGGCAGCCGGCTCGGCGCCGACCCCAGGCGTGAGTCGGGGTCCCCGGCGACGATCACCCTGAAGCCCGGGCAGAGCGCCTGGGCCGGGCTGACCTTCTCCAACCCGGGCATCAGCGGCGCCAAGACGGCCACCCCGGCCGCGCTGCTGGTGACACCGCCGGACGAGCGCGACTCGCTGAAGGTGACGTGGACGGGCGGAGCGGTGCCCGTCTCCGGGAACTCCTCGTCCGTCTTCCTGTCGGTGTTCAGCCCCGGCACGGGCCCCTGACCAGCCCGGACACCCCCGAGAACCCCGCTGTTCCACTGCCTGGGCAGCGGGGTTCGTCATGCTCGCGCCCCAACTGTCACAGGACGGCAACAGGCACCGGCGGCCGCGATCTTTCCCCCGACTCCCGTCATCGAACCGGTCGACCCACACCGGCGAGCAGGCCCCACGGGGGCCGTGACAAGGAAATCGGGGACAAGATGAGCGGGATCTCACGCAGGCGGGTGCTGACGGCGGGCGCGGCGGCGGGCGCCCTGGGCACGCTGGCCGCGTGCTCCTCCGGCACCGGCCTCCGGGTCGGCGGCCCGGCGGACGGCGGCAAGGGCACCGCCCAGGCCCGGCCGGTGAAGCCGATCGGCGACGGCTCCACGGCCGACACCGGGGCCCAGCCGCACCAGCCGGTGCCGGCCCGCCTGAAGCCGGGCCAGAAGCCCCCGCAGTTCGTGGTGTTCTCCTGGGACGGCGCGGGCGAGCTGAGCAACCAGCTCTTCTCCCGGTTCCGCAAGGTCGCCGCCGACCACGGCGCCAAGATGACGTTCTTCCTCAGCGGCATCTACACGCTGCCCGAGTCCAAGAAGAACCTGTACCGTCCGCCGCAGCACCCGGTCGGCGCCTCCGCCATCGGCTACCTCGCCGACCGGCACATCCACGCCACCCTCCAGCAGGTCCGCGCGGCCTGGCTGGAGGGCCACGAGATCGGCACCCACTTCAACGGCCACTTCTGCGGCGCGACCGGCGTGCGCAACTGGTCCCCGGCCGAGTGGCGCAGCGAGATAGACCAGGCGGTCGACTTCGTGACCAAGTGGAAGACCAACACCGGCTTCACCGACCTCGAACCGCTCCCCTTCGACTACCGCAAGGAGCTGATCGGCGGCCGTACGCCGTGCCTGGAGGGCCAGTCCAACCTGCTGCCCACGGCGGCCGCGCTCGGCTGGAAGTACGACGCCAGCTCCCCCGGCGGGCTGCAGATCTGGCCGGGCAAGGTGCAGGGCGGGAAGATCTGGGACTTCCCGCTGCAGTCCATACCGTTCCCCGGGCACTCCTTCCAGGTGCTGTCGATGGACTACAACATGATGTTCAACCAGTCCGGCGGGAATCCGAACGGCGACCGCGCCCAGTACGACGCCTGGCGCACCCAGGCCCGCGACGCCTATGTCGCCGGATTCCAGCGGGCGTACACGACCAACCGCGCCCCCTTCTTCATCGGCAACCACTTCGAGCGCTGGAACGGTGGCATCTACATGGACGCCGTCGAGGAGGCCATCGGCAAGATGGCCGCGTACGGCGACGACGTGCGCTTCGTGTCGTTCAAGCAGCTCGTGGCCTGGCTGGAGGCGCAGGACCAGGCGGTGCTGCGCAAACTGCGCACGCTGGTGCCGGGGCAGGCCCCGGCGGGCGGCTGGGAGGAGTTCCTGGGCGCGGCGGGCAGCAAGGCGTCGTAGCGCGGACGGCAGTGTCTGTTTTCATGGGCGGGCACCAGGTGATCGTCTCCGGAAGGACCCGCCCTGAACACCCCCTTGGCCGAGGCCCTGTCCGCCGTGCTGCTCGTCGCCGTTCTGGCCTGGGCCGTCGTCCGGCCCTTCGGGTGGCCGGAGGCGGTCATGGCCGTGCCGGCCGCCGGCGTCGCGGTCGCCACTGGGGCGATCTCGCTGGAGCACGCCAGGGCGGAGGCGGAGCGGCTCGGGCCGGTGGTCGGGTTCCTGGCCGCGGTGCTGGTGCTCGCCCACTTCTGTGATGTGGAGGGGCTGTTCCGGGCGTGCGGGGCGTGGATGGCCCGGTGGGCGGCGGGCCGTCCGGTGCGGCTGCTGACGGCGGTCTTCGCGCTGGCGTCCGCCATCACCGCCGTCCTCAGCCTGGACGCCACGATCGTGCTGCTCACTCCGGTGGTCTTCGCCACGGCCGCGCGGACCGGCGTACGGCCGAAACCGCATGTGTACGCCTGCACCCATCTGTCGAACACCGCGTCGCTGCTGCTGCCGGTGTCCAATCTGACGAACCTGCTGGCGTTCGCGACGAGCGGGCTGAGCTTCACCCGGTTCGCGGCGCTGATGGCGCTGCCGTGGCTGGTGGCGATCGGTGCCGAGTTCGTGGTGTTCCGGCGGTTCTTCGCCCGGGATCTCGCGGCGGCGGCACCGACGGGCAGGGATACCGCCGCGGTGCCGGAGCCGCCTGTGTTCGCCCTGGTCACGGTCGCCTGCACGCTGGCGGGGTTCGTGGTGGCGTCGGCGTTCGGCGTGGAACCGGCCTGGGTGGCGGCGGCGGGTGCGCTGGTGCTGGCCGGGCGGGCGGTGGCCCGGCGGAGGGCGACCCCGCTGACCGTCGTACGCGCGGCCGCCCCGGCCTTTCTCGCGTTCGTCCTCGCCCTGGGCGTCGTGGTGCGGGCGGTCGTCGACAACGGCCTCGCCGACGTGCTGGGACGGGTCATGCCGGGCGGCACCGGACTGCCGGCGCTGCTCGCGATCGCCACGCTGGCCGCCGTCCTGGCCAACCTGATCAACAACCTGCCCGCGGTGCTGGTCCTGCTGCCACTGGCCGCGCCGGCCGGGCCGGGCGCGGTGCTGGCGGTGCTGCTCGGGGTGAACATCGGCCCGAACCTGACCTACGCCGGATCGCTGGCCACGCTGCTGTGGCGGCGGATCGTGCATCAGCACGAGCACGAGGTGGATCTCGGGGAGTTCACCCGGCTGGGCCTGATCGCCGTGCCGTCCTCGCTCGCCGTCGCGGTGGTGGCACTGTGGGGATCACTCCGGCTTTTCTGACGGGCACGAGCGGTGGGAGGCCGACCGGATGCGTGTGATCGCCTGGCTCGTCGAGGGCACCTGGCCCGCCTGCGTGGACGCGGTGCGCAGCCATGCGCCGGACCCCGCCGAGGTGGTGCTGCTGCACGTCAGCGGGCCCGAGGTGCCGGGTCTGGCGCACGGCGCGTTCGCGGGGCTGCTCGGCCGGGGGCATCCGGAGAGGGACCCGGGCGACCGGATGGCGGCGCTCGGCGGGAGTTCGGCGGCCGAACTGCTGGACGCGGCCGCCGAGCGGCTGGGCCGTCCCTGTGTGCGCGAGGAACGCTCGGGCTGGGTCGAGCGGGAGGTGGTGGCCGCCGCCGAGGGCGCCGATCTGCTGGTGCTGGCCCGGGACGGCGACCGGTCCCGGCTCGGGCCGAAGAGCCTCGGCCCTTCGGTCCGGTTCGCCATCGACCACGCGCCCTGCCCGGTGCTGCTGGTGTGGCCGGAACCGGCCCCGGGGCTGGCCACGATCCCGCCGCCACCGCCGCACGGGCCCTGAGTCAGCGGCGGTGGCGCCCGCCGCCGTAGCCCCCGCCGTCCCCGTACCCTCCGCCGCCCCAGCCGCAGGAGTACGGGTCCGCGGAGCAAGGGTCGACCGTGGGAGACGGCGTGGGAGCGGGGACGGTCGCCGTGGGCGTCCGGGCCGGCGACGGGGTGGAGCCGGAAGCCCGGGTGGTGGGTGTCGCCGTGGAGGGCGCCGGGTGCGCGGTGGCGGTCGGCGACGAGGTGCTGTCGCTGTCCCAGTTGACGTTCTGCATCTGCAGTTCGGGCTTGGAGGTGTCGACGGCCCACCGCTGGACGGCGCCGGGGGCGCGGGTCTTGAGGACGAGGGCGCCGGAGCCGTCGGTGGCGGCCGGGGTGAGGGCCAGGTCCTGGTTCCAGCGGGGTATCAGGGCGCCCTGGAGGGTGAAGTCGTAGCGGATGTTCCTCGCGGCCTTGCCGGTGGCCGAGCAGGGGGCGAGGCGGATCGAGTAGCCGAGGTGGGAGTCCAGGCACAGGCCGGGCGCGGCGGAGTTGCGCAGCAGTCCGTCGGTCTCGTACGTCCACTGCTGGCTCGGGGTCGCGGAGCAGGAGGCGAGTTCGGTCTCGGCGCCCTTGACGGGCTTCTCGCCGACGACGCCGACACACAGTCCCGAGGCGAGGTTGTGCAGCCGGCCGTGCAGGGCGCGTTCGCCGGCCCCGTTCGCACCGGCCCAGGACGCGCCGGGACTCGCGGCGTCCTTGCCGGGCGCCGGGGAGGACGGGTCCGCGCCCGCCGGGGCCGCTCCGTCACCCGACCCGAGCACCGACCACAGCACCAGGGGCAGCACGACCAGCCCGCTGACGGTGACGACGGCCAGGGCGAGATTCCGGCGCCGGACGCGCCGGGCGCGGGCGGCACGATGGGCCGACCGGCGGGAGGGGACGGTGTCCCCGGTGCCGCCCGGGGTACCGGGGACGGCCGAGTGCCGGGGGGAGCGGGCGGAGGCGCCGGTGGAGGCCCGTTCGGCGCCGGAGGCGAAGTCGGCGGCATCGGCGGAAGCGAGCGCGGAGACAAAGCCGGCGAAGCCGTCGGACGCGGTGGCGTCGATGTCGGACGCGGGGGCACGGCGGCGCGCGGCCCTGCCGGTGCCGCTCGCGTCCGTCGCCCCGGTGAAACCGGCTCGACGCCTGCCCCCGGACGAGCCACGCCGACGCCTGCCGCCGCCGGAGCCCCCCCAGCCCTCGGACTCGGCGGAACCGCCCCCGTGCGGCGGCTCGGCCGGCAGGAAGGGCTCGCCGGACGCGGGCGTGAAGGTCTCGGGCCGCGGGGCCGGTTCGGGCGGCTCCTCGGCCCGGCCCGCCCGGGAGTTCACGTAGGCGTGGGCGCCCCAGCCCAGGACCGCTTCGGCGAGGGCGAGGCCGAGTCCGGTGTTGAACACGGCCAGTTGGTCGGCGGTACGGCTGCAGTGGCCGCACCGGTCCAGGTGTTCTCGCAGATCCGGGTCGATGTCGACGCCGCCGCGCCGGAACGTCACGTCGAGCATGCGCAGATAGCGCCGGCACTCGTTCTCGGGGGCGAGTTCGCGGTGCGCCTGGAGACACTCCTCGCGCAGCCGCTCCCGGCCCCTGCGGAGTTCGGCGCGGGCGTCCTCCTGGTCCAGGCCGAGCAGGGCCGCTGGTACGGCGAGCGGTTCGGCCTCGACCTCCGTGTGCCAGAGCACGGCACGGGAGATTTGAGGCACCCGCTGGAACGCGCGGGACAGCAGCCGCCGGCCGGGCGGCGGCAGCAGCCGGGCGGCGGCACGCTCACCGGTGACGGCGGACCGCAGCGCCGGGTGGAGGAGTTCCTGGCGGCCGTCGGTGTCCCACTCGGCCGCGATCCGCCGGACGGCGACCAGCACATGGGGCCGCCAGGCGGCGGTCGGGCCGGCCTGCCGCAGCGACTCCCCGAACAGCCGGGTGAAGGCGGCGGTCGTGAGCATGCCGGCGGCACGCGTCCCGTCGGTGCACAACCGCGCGTAGGCGAAGGCCGCTTCCCAGTGCCGGTCGAGGAGTTCACCGACGGGATGGAGCGCGGGTGTCCCTCCCGTCCACTTCTTCAGCTCGGCACTGAGTTGTTCGTCCGACCGGCCTGCCTCATTCACGACTGCATTCCTCCAGACGTGATACGCGAATTGGTCCATACCAAGCAGTATGGAAAGGTGGTGGGGCTGCTCGAACGTCCACCTGAGGCGGCTCTTTTGAAGCGTGGGGGGGGTGTACGGGGAGCGGCCTGGCGCATACAGCGGGAAATGCGATGAGCCTGCGCGCCGTCAGCGCACACTTTCGCACAGCGGCGCACGCGCGAACAAGGGATCTCTCGATTATCGACATCAACGGTGGCGGGTTCCTTATTGACGCAGATTCAAGGTAATCCTTTTCTTCCCATTACCGCCCCTCGCCCGCCCGGTAGGCACCGGGCGGCACTCCGTAGCGGGCCCGGAAAACCCGGCTGAAGTGGAAGGGACTGCAGAATCCGGAGGCCGCCGCCACCCGTTCCACCGTGAGGTCGGTGGCCTCCAGCAGCCGGGCCGCGTGCCGCAGTCGGGCCTCGCGCAGCGCCCGCATCGGGGAGCGCCCGGTGCGCAGGGTGAACAGATGGGCGAAACGGGACGGGGACAGCGCCACGCTCTCGGCGAGCGAGCGGACGGTGTGCGGGGCGCCTGGGTCGGCGGCGATCAGCTCCTCGGCCCGGCGCACCCGGGCGTCGGCGTCCGCTGCCGCAGGCGGCGTCCGGGCACCGCCGGCCGCGAGCAGGACGACCTCCTCCAGCGCGCACAGGGCCAGTTCCCGGGCCAGGCAGCCATGGGCCACGGCCACCGGGTCCGGCTCCCGCTCGGTGCCCTCGGCCGGTCCGGTGGAGTCGGCGAGCATCCGGCCGAACGCCGCCTCGATCCGGCCGCGCACGGCGCCGGGTACGGATGTCACGGCGTACAGGCCGTCGGACACGGCGTACGGGGCGAGCCAGGTCGTCCAGGACGGGCGGGCCTGGCAGTGCGTCCACCAGAACCGCCAGCTCTCGGTGCCGGGCGCGACGGTGTAGCGGTGGCCGGTTCCGGGAGCGAGCACCACGAGATCCCCGGCGCCGGCCCGGGCCCGGGCGGCGCCCTGGCGGAGCAGTCCGCGGCCGCCGAGGGTGAAGGTGAACAGCCAACTCGCCGATCCCCCGGGCCGGTTGACGCCGTAGCCCGGCCGCTGGTCGTAGCGGCCTGTCACCACGAGTCCGGGCGGCGGGGACGGATCGGCGACGGCAGCCGTCACGGGCAGGTCCTCAGCATGCACAGGCATCCTCCCGTCGTGCGCCTCGGCCTAGCGTGGCGAGTGGGTGACCACCTGACCACCGGACTCCGAGGAGTGGGCACATGACAGTCACGGACAACGGCGCCATCCTGCCTGAGGCGCAGCGGCAGCGGTTCGAGGAGGACGGATTCACCGTCGTGCGGGGGATGTTCGGCCCGGAGGAGATCGAGCGGCTGTGCGCCGCGTTCACCGCGCTGCACGCGGCCGGTCCGGTACCGGGCCGCTTCGAGCCGCGCCCGGCGGACCCGGACCCGCTGCGCCGGTATCCCCGGGTGATGCAGCCGCACGAATTCAGCCCGGTGGCACGGGAGTTCCTGCTGGATGCCCGGCTGCGGGCGGTACTGGAGGTGCTGTTCGGCGAGGAGGTGCTGGCCGCGCAGAGCATGTTCTACTTCAAGCCGCCGGGCGCGCGCGGGCAGGCGCTGCACCAGGACAACTTCTATCTGCGGGTCGAGCCGGGGACGTGCGTGGCGGCCTGGGTGGCGTGTGAGCCGATCGACCGGGACAACGGCGGTCTCGAGGTCGTCCCGGGTACCCACCGGATGGACCTGTTCTGCCCGGAACTCGCCGACGAGCGGCTGTCGTTCGCCCGCGAGTACGTCCCGCCGCCACCCGGACTCGTACCGGTCCCGGTGGATCTGGCTCCGGGTGACGTGCTGTTCTTCAACGGCAGCCTGGTGCACGGCTCCGGGCCCAATCGCACGGCCGACCGGTTCCGGCGCTCGTTCATCGGGCACTACGTGGGCCGCTCTGCGGAACGGATCGGGGCGTACTACCGGACGCTCACGATGTCCGGCGAGCGGGTGCCGCTGCCTCAGAGCGAGGGTGCGGGTCCGTGTGGCACGGAGTTCACGCCACACCGACCCCACTGAGCCGCCGGCACCTCAGTGGCCGCTGATCGCACGCGGCGTGTAGGGCTGCTCCAGCTCCTCGATCTCCTTCTCGGTCAGCTCCAGTTCCACGGCGGCCACCGCGTCCTCGATGTGCTGGGGCCTGGCGGCGCCGACGATCGGTGCCGCCACCGTGTCCTGGTGCAGGAGCCAGGCGAGGGCCACCCGGGCGCGGGGCACACCGCGGTCGTTCGCGATGCGGGTGACGGCCTCGACGATCGAGCGGTCGCTCTCCAGGTACAGGCGGCTGCCGAAGTTGTCGTTGGCGCTGCGCTCGGTGACCGTGCCCCAGTCGCGGGTGAGCCGGCCCCGGGCGAGCGGGCTCCACGGCAGCACGCCGACGCCCTGGTCCGCGCAGAGCGGCAGCATCTCCCGCTCCTCCTCGCGGTAGAGCAGGTTGTAGTGGTTCTGCATGGACACGAACTTCGTCCAGCCGTGCCGCTCCGCCGTGTACTGCAGCTTGGAGAACTCCCAGGCGTACATCGAACTCGCCCCGATGTAGCGGACCTTGCCCGCCTTGACCAGGTCGTGCAGCGCCTCCATCGTCTCCTCGGCGGGGGTCGCGTGGTCGTAGCGGTGGATCTGGTAGAGGTCGACGTGGTCGGTGCCGAGGCGGCGCAGGCTGTGGTCGATCTCCGTCATGATGTTCTTGCGCGACAGACCGGCGCCGTTGGGGGCCGGCCGCATCCGGCCGTGCACCTTGGTGGCCAGCACGATCTCGTCGCGGTTCGCGAAGTCGCGCAGTGCCTTGCCGACGATCTCCTCGCTGGTGCCGTCGGAGTAGACGTTCGCGGTGTCGAAGAAGTTGACGCCCGCCTCCAGCGCCTGCCGGATGAGCGGGCGGGACGCCTCCTCGTCGAGGGTCCACTCGTGGACGCCGCGGTCGGGCAGGCCGTAGGTCATGCAGCCCAGACAGATCCGCGAGACGTCCAGGCCCGTCGAACCGAGCTTCACGTACTGCATCGTTGCTGCTCCTGCCTTCGGGACGATGGTCACCCACGAGCCTACGGCGTGGCCCGGCACCGGCTTGACGAGCGAAGCGCGCGGGCGATGTGATCCTGCCACGCACCGCGCCGTCCGGCGTGGGCAGGATGGAGCGGACGTGCCCCCCAAGGGTGTTTCCCGCGCCGCGCGCTCCCGAAGGACCGCGGGCGCCTTGACAGCGGCCCTGATCCTCGCCCTCTCGGCGTCGGCCGGCTGCGCCTCCGGCGGTCCCTCCGGCTCCTCGGGCGGATCCGGCGGCGAGGAGCGGCGCGGCTCGCCGCAGCCCGCCGCGGTACGGCTGCCCCCGCGCCACGCCGGGTTCGACTACCAGATCGGCGGCGCCTACCCCCCGCCGAAGGGCGTACGGATCGTCAGCCGCGACCGCTCCGACTCCCCCGCGCCCGGCCTGTACAACATCTGCTACGTCAACGCCTTCCAGGCCCAGCCCGAAGAGCGCTCCTCCTGGCCTGCCGACCTGCTGCTGCGCGACGCGCGGGGCAGGGTCGTCGTCGACGCGGACTGGAACGAGGCCCTGCTCGACCTCCGCACGCCGGCCAAGCGGGAGCGGGTGGCCGAGCGGGTGAACGAGTGGACCGACGGCTGTGCGCAGAAGGGCTTCGACGCCGTCGAGCCGGACAACTACGACAGCTACACCCGCTCCCACCGCCTGCTCACCGCGGCCGACGCGACCACCTTCATGGCCCTGCTGTCCCGGCACGCGCACGCCCGGCACCTGGCCGTCGCGCAGAAGAACACCGCCGACCTGGCCGGTGTCCGGGCGCGGGCCGGGCTGGACTTCGCGGTGACGGAGGAGTGCGGGCAGTACGACGAGTGCGGGGTGTTCGCCAAGGCGTTCGAGGACCGGGTGGTGGACGTCGAGTACACCGATGCCGGGTTGCGCTCGGCGCTCGCCCACTGGGGCGACCGGCTGAGCATCGTCCGGCGGGACCGTGACGTGTCCACTCCGGGGAGCAAGGAGTACGTCCGCGAGGTCCGGTGAACTCCAGCCGGGCCAACATGTTGCTGCCCCCAGGTGACCACCCGGCGTGGGAGTCGGCGGATGGTCATACTGTCGGCTCATCCTCGGCGCAGACGACCGGCGTCCGGCCGGTCTCGGCCGCCCGGAGGAAACGCGGTGCCGATGCGTCCCACCACTATGAGAACCCTGGCCGGAGCGATGCTGCTGCCGCTGGCCCTCGTCACGACGGCCTGCGCGCAGTCCGCCGCCGGGCGGGCGCCCGTCGGGGCCTCGCGCGCCGCCGCGCCGGCGCCCGAGACCCCGGCGACCCTGTGCTCGGCCGCGGGCACCCTGCGCGGCCCGCACGGTGAGCGGGCCGACGTCAGCCTGTGCGCGGACACGGGCGCCCCCAGGTTCAACATCACGGCCCCGGCCACCTGCCGGATCGCCGGCGTCCGGGTCCGCTACGCCTGCCGCACCGAGGGCACCTGGAAGGCCGCCCGGTCCGGCAAGACCCTCGGCACGGGAGCGCTGCCCGGCTCGGGCCTGTACCCGGGTCCGGGCACCTACGACATCAGCGCCACCGTGCGCGTGCGGTCGACGCCCGCGGGGGTCGACCTGAAGGGCACCGTGCAGGGCACCGTGTCGCTGACCGCACCCAAGGCCAAGCCGACACACTCCGTCACCGTCGACCGGACCGAGCTGCGCCGCAACGCCACGACCACCGTGACGTACACGATCCGCCGGGACCGTGACGAGGGCGACGGCAACGCGCGGCTGGGGATGATCGGCCAGGAGGGCACCGGCCTGCGGATCGGCACGGTCGACAAGCGCTGCGTCAACCCGCTGGTGGGGCGGTACCCGGCCAAGACCCGGCTGGCGCACTCCCTGGACTGCACGGTGACCGAGCTGCAGCCCGGCCACCCGGAGAAGCTCACGGTGCGCTTCACGCTCGGGTCGAAGTGCTCCACGGTGGTCTCGAAGCTCGGCTACTGGGTGCCGAAGGGTCAGGACATGTTCACCGGGAACATGCTGGCGGGGCCGACGCTGACCTGCCGCTAGCGCCCCTGGAGCAGTTCCAGCGCCCGTTCCCAGGCGAAGTCCGGCCGGCCGCCGTCCGGCCGGGGTTCACCGGTGTACGGGTCGCCGAAGCGGACGCCCATCCCGCGCAGCCGTTCCAGGCTGTCCCGGTAGGCGGGGTGGGCGGCCAGCGCGTCGGCCACGCAGGGCAGGACGGCGATCGGTATGCCCAGGCCCGCGGCCTCGCACAGGGTGCCGAGCGCGAGGGTGTCGGCGATGCCGGCCGCCCACTTGTTGACGGTGTTGAAGGTGGCGGGTGCCACCACGACGGCGTCCGGCGGCGGGAAGGGGCGGGGGGCGGCCAGCGTGCGCCAGGCCGATCTGACGGGGCGGCCGGTCTGCGCCTCCACGGCCGCGCTGTCGAAGAACCCGCCCATGGCGACCGGTGTGGCGATGACGCCGACCTCCCAGTCCCGTTCCTGGGCGGCGCCGATCAGCTTGCTGACGCCCGCGGCGATCCCGGCCGCGCAGACGACGACGTAGAGGAAGGGTTTCTCGGCCTGTTCGGTCATCCGGGAACACTACTGAAGCGGGAAGGACTGCCCCCGCTCGGCCTCGGGGCGCGGGCCGTGGATGCGGCGCTCCTTCTCCTGGATCCGTACGTCGTTGATGCTGGCCTCCCGCCGGGTCATCAGGCCGTGCTCGTCGAACTCCCACAGTTCATTACCGTAGGAGCGCCACCACTGGCCGTCGGTGTCGTGGGACTCGTACTGGAAGCGGACGGCGATGCGGTTGCCGTCGAAGGCCCACAGGTCCTTGCGCAGCGCGTAGTCCAGCTCGCGCTCCCATTTGGCGGTCAGGAACGCGACGATCCCGGCGCGGCCGGAGACGAAGGTGTCGCGGTTGCGCCAGACCGAGTCCTCGGAGTAGGCGAGCGCCACCTTGTGCGGGTCGCGGGTGTTCCAGGCGTCCTCGGCGGCCTGGACCTTCTGCGCGGCGGTCTCGCGGGTGAACGGCGGCAGTGGCGGACGGTCGGCCATGGTCTCCTCCTGGGCTCGGGCAGAACCGGAGAACGAGCGTTCTCGGGCTGGCTGCTACCGTAGGAGAACGCGCGTTCTCCGTCAAGGAGCGCGCCGGGGAACACGTCAACGACCTCGCCGAGGAGCCCGAGGAGTCAATGGTGTCGCCGATGGACAGCGCGGCCGCCCGGGACAGGGTGCTCGACGCCGCCGAGGAGCTGTTCTACGCCCGGGGAGTGCAGTCCGTGGGCATGGACGAACTGCGCGGCGCGTCGGGTGTCTCGCTCAAGCGGCTCTACCAGCTCTTCCCCGCCAAGGAGCAGCTCGTCGCGGCGTATCTGGCCCGGCGGGACGAGCGCTGGCGCGGACGCCTCGCCGCGCACGTGGCACGGCAGCGGGACCCGCTCGAGCGGATCCCGGCCGTGTTCGACTGGCTCGCCGGTTGGTTCGGCGAGGACGGCTTCCGCGGCTGCGCCTGGATCAACGCCTACGGCGAGCTGGGCGCCACCTCCGCCCTGGTCGCCGAGCAGGTGCGCGCCCACAAGGAGGCGTTCCGGGACTACCTCGCCTCGCTCGTGGCGGACGCCGGACTGCCCGCCGCGCTCACCGGACCGCTCTTCCTGCTCGCGGAGGGCGCGATGGTGACGGCCGGCATCACGGGGACCGCCCGGCCGGCGGCCGAGGCCCGCGAGGCGGCACGGGCCCTGGTGGCGGCCGCCAGCCCGGGCGGGCCCGGCCGTGCTAGGAGGACAGCCTGATCGCGCTCACCGGGCAGGCGCGGGCGGCCTCCCGGACCATCGGGTCGCCCGCGCCGTCCTCCCGGCCGGGCAGCACGGTGCTGTAGCCGTCGTCGTCCTGGGTGAAGACGCCGGGTGCCGTCAGCGCGCACTGACCCGCGCCGATACAGACGTCCTTGTCGATGTCGATGTGCATGAGCAGAGCCTCTTACCAGGTCACGGGGAGTTCCAGCATCCCCTGGATCGTGTCGCCGCGTTTGAAGGGGATCTCCTCGGCCGGGGCGGCCAGCCGCAGCCCCGGCAGCCGGGCCAGCAAGCCGCCCAGGGCGATCTCCAGCTCCGTGCGGGCCAGGTTCTGGCCCAGGCACTGGTGGATGCCGAAGCCGAACGCCACGTGGTGGCGGGTGGGGCGATGGAAGTCCAGGGCGTCGGGGTCGTCGTAGAGGGCCGGATCGCGGTTGATCACCGAGGTCGAGAAGAGCACGCCCTCGCCGGCCCGGATGGTGGTGCCGTCGACGTCGATGTCCTCCAGCGCCACCCGCGCCATGCCGTCCGCGATGGACAGCATCCGCATCAGCTCCTCCACGGCGGCGGGCAGCAGCGCCGGGTCGGCGCGCAACTCGGCCAGCCGGTCGGGGTGCTGGAGCAGGGTGAAGGTGCCGAGGGAGATCATGTTCGCGGTCGTCTCATGGCCCGCGACCAGCAGGATGAGGGCCAGCGACACGACTTCGGCGCGGTCCAGCGTGCCGTCGCGCAGCTGGTGGTGGACGAGGTCGTCGAGGATTCCGTCGCCGGGCTCCGCCTGCTTCGCCCTGTCGTCGATCAGGGCGCCGAGGTAGTCCTCCAGGCGTGCGCGGGCGTCCATGGAGTCGTCCGCCCGCGGGCCGCGCAGCAGCCTGCGCGACTGCTCCTCGAAGAACTCGTGGTCGGAGTACGGCACTCCGAGCAGGCCGCAGATCACCATCGACGGCACCGGCAGTGCGAAGTCGGAGACCAGATCGGCGGGCGGCCCCTGCGCGATCATCGCGTCCAGCAGCCCGTCCACGGTCCGCTGGATCCACGGCCGCAGCTCGGCCGCGCGTTTGACGGTGAACGACGGGATCATCATCCGCCGCTGGCGCTGGTGTTCGGGATCGTCCAGGCCGAGCAGGGCCACCCGGCGGTCGCGGACGCCTGCGAACCGCTTCGCGGGGATCGGGAAGCCCGGATGGCGGCGGTCGCTGGACAGGCGGGGGTCGGCGAGCAGGGCGCGGGCGGTGGCGTGGGCGGTGACCGCCCAGACCTCGCGGCCGTCGAAGAGGGTGACGCGGGACAGGGCCGGCCCGTCGCGCAGCGGCTCGTATCCGGTGGGTGGGTGGTAGGGGCAGGTGCGGTCCTGCGGGAAGGCGACGGCGGCCGGGTTCGCCGGGCCGGTGGGGTCCGTCAGTTCCGTCATGGAAGACCTCGCAGACGAAGTAGTGCGTCGTGCCGATCTTCATTAGATGCCCCGGGCACCTATGGGTCGACTGCAAGTTCGGCCAGTTCGGCGATCCGGGTGATCTGGCCGAAGACGAGTGGCCGGAGGGATGGATTCCGGCCGGGAGAGCGGCACGCGGTCCGCCGGTCCCGGAAGCCGACCGCCCTCGCCGGAGGAGGCGGAGGCATGCGCGACGGCGAGACCGTCCTCCTCCACATGGTGCCGTACGACCGGACCACCCCGCACGCTCGGGCGCCCTGGCCAACCGCGCGGCAGCCGGAGGTCACCGTCGGCGCCACCGGACCGCGGTACGGATGATTCGCGGGGCCGCGGGTGTTGAATGCCGGTGGCAGACAGCCGTTGGACCGACGAAGGGGACGGATCCCATGCCTCTTGAGGGTGAGTACGAACCCAGCCCGACGCAGTGGGTGCGCGAGCAGGTCGAACTGTACGAGAGTTCCGGCGGGACGAAGGGCACCACGCTCCTGGACACGGGGCTGCCGGTCGTGGTGCTGACCAGCCGGGGGGCGAAGAGCGGAAAGATCCGCAAGACGCCGTTGATGCGGGTGGAGCACGAGGGGGCCTACGCGCTGGTCGCCTCGCAGGGCGGCGCGCCCAAGCACCCGGTGTGGTACTTCAACATCACCTCGGATCCGCATGTCGAGCTGCAGGACGGGCCGGTCAAGCAGGACATGAGGGCCCGTGAGGTCACCGGCGAGGAGAAGGCCCGGTGGTGGGAGCGGGCCGTGGCCGCCTACCCGCCGTACGCCGACTACCAGAAGAAGACCTTGCGGGAGATCCCGGTCTTCGTGCTGGAGCCCGTCGACGAGGGGTGACGAGAGCCGATTCGCGCCGCGTACCGGCGGGATTCGGAAGAATCCGCGCCGGGGAGGTGTGAGCCCGTCCCACAGCGGGCACTCGTGCGTCAGGCCCCGCCGCGTTCCCCCGTCGCGGCGGGGCTCTCTCGTGCCTCGCCCGCCGGCCGGTCGGTCACGTCCAGGAAGATCTGGTCGGCCTCGGGGAACGTCCGGGCCAGCGAACGCTTGATGCGTACGGCGACCTCCTCCACCTGCTCGCTCTCCAGACCCGGCACCAGGTCGATGCGCGCGGCCACCAGGGTTGAGTCCAGGCCCGTCTTCATCGTGAACAGCGCCTCCACGCTGTCGATCTCCGGCTGTGCCCGCAGCAGCGAGCGGA
This sequence comes from Streptomyces sp. NPDC050743, assembly GCF_044456925.1. Classification (NCBI taxonomy): domain Bacteria; kingdom Bacillati; phylum Actinomycetota; class Actinomycetes; order Kitasatosporales; family Streptomycetaceae; genus Streptomyces; species Streptomyces sp. NPDC050743. Next base: position 82,894 of record NZ_JBITGJ010000012.1, on the reverse strand, counting down.
TCCTGCCGCTCAGTTCCGGGTCGGCGGCCTCCCCGATGAGCTGGTCGCGGGCGTCACGGCCGAGCCGGTAGGCGACGTAGACCAGCAGGACGCCGATCGCCAGCGAGGCGGACGCCTCCCAGACGACCTGCCCGGTCACCATGTGCAGACCCATCCCGGCGAGGGCGAGCGTCACGCCGAGCACCGCCGTGCCGTCCTCGGCGACCACCGTGCGCAGCGCCGGATCGCTCAGCGAGGCCAGGCCGCCGCCCTGCCGACGCACCTGGTGCAGGGCCCGCAGCAGCGAGGCGCCCTCGGCGACGAGGGCCACGCCCAGCACGATCAGGCCCGCCACATAGCCGCTGAACTTCTCCTCGGTGCCCTGGCTCAGCGCCTCGAAGCCCTGGAAGAAGGAGAAGCAGCCGCCCATGACGAAGATGCCGACGGCGGCGAGGAGGGACCAGAAGAAGCGTTCCTTGCCGTAGCCGAAGGGATGCTGTCGGTCCGCGGGGCGGCGGCTGCGGCGCAGCGCGGTCAGCAGGAACACCTCGTTGCAGCTGTCGGCGACGGAGTGCGCGGCCTCGGACAGCAGCGCGGGGGAGCCGGCGAGGACACCGCCGACGGCCTTGGCGACGGCGATCACCAGGTTGGCAGCGAGCGCGACCAGGACGGTGACCTTGGTGTGCCGGTCGGACCCGGAGCCCGGCCCGGGCGCCCCACGGCCCTGCTCACCGCTCCGCTCTCCCTCGGATGATGTCCCGTTCACTCAACGCCGACTGCCCGCGAGCGGGCGGATCACACCGTGCGGGCGGCGGAAAACGGGGAACGCGTTGCCCGAGGAGCACCGGGCGCCGAGGAGGAGACATGGACGGCGACGACGGCAACCGCGCCTACGGCCACAAGACGTTCACCCGGTCCAGGAGCCACTTCGCGGACCGGATCACCGCCGACGGCCGGGACGGCTGGCCGGTGCGGGAGGGCCGTTACCGGCTGGTGGTCTCGCGCGCCTGTCCGTGGGCGAGCCGGGCGGTGATCGCGCGCCGGCTGCTGGGCCTGGAGGACGCGCTGTCGATGGCGGTTGCGGATCCGGTCCAGGACGACCGCAGCTGGCGGTTCACCCTGGACCCGGACGGCCGCGACCCGGTGCTCGGCATCCGGTTCCTGAGCGAGGCCTACGACCGGCGCGAGACCGGTTACCCGGGCGGGGTCAGCGTGCCCGCGGTCGTGGACGTCCCCAGCGGACGACTGGTCACCAACGACTACCAGCGGCTCACCCTGGACCTGGCCACCGAGTGGACGGCCCTGCACCGCCCCGGCGCGCCCGACCTGTACCCGGCCGGCCGGCGCGAGGAGATCGACCAGGTGATGGCCGAGGTGTACGAGGACGTGAACAACGGCGTGTACCGGGCCGGGTTCGCCACGCACCAGAAGGAGTACGAGGAGGCGTGCGCGGGCGTCTTCCGGCGGCTGGAACTGCTCGCCGGCCGGCTGGCCGAACAGCGGTATCTGGTCGGCGACACCCTCACGGAAGCGGACATCCGGCTGTTCACGACACTGGTCCGGTTCGACGCCGTCTACCACGGCCACTTCAAGTGCAACCGCTGGAAGCTGACGGAGAACCCGGTGCTGTGGGCGTACGCCCGGGATCTGTTCCAGACGCCCGGGTTCGGTGACACCGTCGACTTCGACCACATCAAGCGGCACTACTACCAGGTGCACACCGGCATCAACCCCACCGGCATCGTGCCGCTCGGCCCCGATCTCGCCGGCTGGCTGACTCCGCACCACCGCGAGGAGCTCGGCGGCCGGCCGTTCGGGGACGGTACGCCGCCGGGGCCGGTGCCGCCCGGCGAACGGGTGGCCCCCGAGGGACGGCCCGCATGAGGGCCGCCAAGCGAGGAACAAGTCACACATGGCCAGGACAAAGAAGAAGAACAAGCTTCCCTTCGTCTACCAGCCGATCGGTTTCGTGCTCAGCTGGGCGAGCGGCGCGCTGGCCGGTGTCGCCTTCCGGAAGGCGTGGACGGCGCTCCGGCACGAGGAGGACGCGCCGGACGCGCTGGACCAGGACCGGGGATGGGGGGAGATCCTGTTGGCGGCGGCGGTGCAGGGGGCGATCTTCGCTGTGGTGCGCAGTGCGGTGAATCGTACGGGCGCGAAGGCCATCGCCCGGTCGACGGGGGTTTGGCCGGTGGCGTCCAAGGAGGGGGCCGGGGACTGAGCCGCGCCACCCGCCGCAGGGGCGGGCCGTGCGCGGCCGCGGGTTTCCTGGTGGCCGGTCAGTCGCCGAGCAGCCACTCCCCTTCGCTCATCAACTCCCGCCCGCTCAGCTCGTTCGCCTCGCGCCACGCCTGGACGCGTTGCGGCAGGACCCTGAAGTACAGGTAGCGGGTGGAGAGTTGGCGGGGGTCGAAGCCCGTCTTGCCGGCGAAGACCTCCGCGTCCTCCTCGGGGAAGTCCTCCGGGGTCCACGACTGGACGGTGCCCTCGATCATGACGACGTCCCGTGTCGGACCGAAGCCGAGCCGGGCCCGGCCGGTGGCGACGAGGTTGCGGCCGGTGGGGCTCTCGGCCGGGGTGGCGATCAGCACCGTGGCGCCGTCCCACACGAAGGACAGCGGCACGAGGTAGGGGGCGGCGCCCTCGGGGCCGGCGGTGGCGACCCACACGTCGACGTCGTTCTCCAGCCGGTGGAGGGTGTCCTTCATGCGCTCTGCGGCGGTGCGGGCGGGCGGTGGGGTCATGGCGTACGGCCTCCTCGGGATGCGGATCCCGTCCAGTGTGGCCGTCAGCCCCCGCTCCCCGCACGAATGTGATCGAGGCGTGTCCGGGCGGCCGTCAGGAGCAGTTCGAGGGCGGCCGGGTAGGAGCTGGAGCGCATGGTGGCGACGAGATGGGGGGCGGTGGCCGCGATGTGCGGGTGGGTGCCGGCGGGCAGCCGGCCGTAGGTGCTGCGCCAGACCTCCGCCTCCGCCTCGCGCGCGGTCCGCGGCAGGGCGGTGCCCGCGGAGTCCAGGGCGCCGAAGGCGAGGGCCTGGTCGACGAACGCGTGGTAGATCCGGACCGCCTCCGGATCCGGGAACCCCGCCCGGCGCAGTACGCCGAGGATGCTCTCCACGGCCTGGATCTCATGGGCGCGTCCGGTGACGCGGTGGGCGCTGAGCATCGCCGCCCGGGGCTGCGCGAGGGCGCCGGCGTGCATGCGCAGGCCCAGATCGCGCAGGTCGGCCACCCAGTCACCGGTCGGCCGCCAGGTGCGCAGGGTACGGCCGATCAGCTCGTCGGCGATGGCCAGCATCAGGTCGTCGGTGTGCCGGAAGTACCGGTAGAGCGAGCTGGGATCGGCGCCGAGGGCCCGGCCGAGGCGGCGCACGGAGAGCGCGTCGGCGCCGTGCTCCTCGATCAGCCGCAGCGCGGTCTCCACGATCAGCTCCTCGGACAGAACCACGCCCTGTTTGGTGGGGCGGCGGCGCTGCCGGGCGGCGGCCGGGACGACACGGTCGGTCATGAGGGCCTCCCTGGGGTGTGCCCGGCACCTTACGACAACATCGTTGACCTGTGAAGTCCTCCGGCAGTTTCATGTCCGCTCACCGGGGCCGTCCGGGGCCCCGCGGTGCGAGCGGAGAACCGGCCATGAGCGACAGACCCTTCGGAGTGGATCCCCCCGCGCGGCCCGAGCTGCGCAAGTCCCTGAGCGTGGTGGACGGCGTGGCCGTCGCCGCCTCCAGCACGGCCGCCACAACCAGCATCGGCATCGGCCTCGGGGTCACCGCCGCCGTGGTCGGCCCGCATCTGCCGGCCATCATGCTGCTGGCGTTCCTTCCGGTCCTCGGCATCGCCGGGGCCTACTCGCGGCTGAACCGGGTGGAGCCGAACGCCGGCAACGGCTATGTGTGGGTGGGCCGTTCGCTCAGTCCCTGGCTCGGCTTCATGGTCGGCTGGGTGAACTTCGTGGCGAGCGTGGCGTTCCTCGCCTACACGACGGCGGTGACCGGTTCGGCGCTGCTGCAGCTCGCCGCTGAGGCCGGGCTGCACCGGATCGGATCCCTCGCCCTCGATCCGGGCTCGACCGCGCAGACGACGGCGCTGGGGGTCGTCGTCCTGGCCGCCGTGACCCTGACCGCCGTGACCGGTGTGCGCACGGCGGCCCGGCTGCAGACCGGGCTGCTGGTCTTCGAGTACGTGGTGCTGCTGGGGTTCTGCGGCTACGGCATCGTCACCGGGCCGCACTCCTTCAGCCTCTCCTGGTTCGACCCGTTCGCGATCCCCTCGGCGACCGCGCTGGCGCAGGGCCTGCTGCTGTCGGTGTTCTGCTACTGGGGGTTCGAGGCGGCGTTCACCGTGAACGAGGAGGTGCGCGACCCCCGCGACGCCTCACGGGCCGGGACCATCACCCTGGTGACGATGCTCGGGCTGTTCCTGCTCGGCTCGGTCGCCTTCCAACGGGTGCTGTCGCAGGCGGAGTTGGCCGGTCACGGCGCGCAGGGGCTCGCGTACTACGGCGACCGGCTGGCAGACCGGCCGCTGGCCGCGCTGCCGCTCGTCGCCCTGATGTTCTCGGCGGTGGCCTCGCTCCAGGCCGGGGTCATCCCCACGGCGCGCGGGATGTTCGCGATGAGCCGGGACCGTACCCTCGGGCCGGTGTGGTCCAAGGTCAGCAGCCGGTACGGGACTCCGGCGGCCGGGACGCTGCTCATCGGGGCGCTGGCCGTCGTCGTGGCGGCGGGCGCGCTGGTGATCCCGCGGCTGGCCGACATGATCGACGCGATCGTGAACGCCGTCGGCATCGTCGTCGCCCTGTCCTACGCGCTCACCGCGCTGGCGGCCGCCGTACGGTTCCGCTCCCTGCTGCGGGATGACTGGCGCCACGGCGTCCGGGCGGTGCTGCTGCCCACCCTCAGCGCGCTGGCCCTGCTGGGCCTCGGCGGCTATCTCTGCTGGTCCTTCTACACCTCCGCCGACCATCTCGAACTCCGCGCGGACAACGGCTGGTTCCTGCTGCTGATGCCCCTCGCCATGATCGGGTCCGGGTTCGCGGTGGCCGCGTGGGCCAAGTGGGTGCGCAGGTCGCCGTACTTCCGCACCGGGGCCGGCACCGACGCCGACGCGCCCGAACTGCTCACCACCTCCAACTGACCTGTCAGGAAAGGCATCATGCACGCTGATCTCCTCTTCACCGGCGGCCCCGTCCTCACCCCCGGCGGCCGTACGGCGACCGCCGTGGCCGTCACCGGGGACCGGATCACCGCCGTCGGGCACGACGAGCTGCGCGACCTCGCCGGGCCGGCCACGGACGTGGTCGACCTCGCCGGACGGCTGCTGCTGCCCGGCTTCCAGGACGCGCACGTCCATCCGGTGCCGGCGGGTGTGGAACTGGCCCAGTGCGATCTGTCGGGCCGGGCGACGGCCGAGGAGACCGTGGCCGCCGTACGCGCATACGCCGAGGCCCATCCGGAGCGGGAGTGGATCCTGGGCGGCGGCTGGTCGATGGAGGCGTTCGCGGGCGGCACGCCGACGAAGGAGCTGCTGGACGCGGTGGTACCGGACCGGCCGGTGTATCTGCCCAACCGGGACCACCACGGCGCCTGGGTCAACAGCCGGGCGCTTCAGCTGGCCGGCATCGGCCGGGACACGCCCGACCCGGCCGACGGGCGGATCGAGCGGGACGCCTCCGGGGAACCGAGCGGCACGCTCCAGGAAGGCGCGATGCAGCTGGTCGGCCGGCTCACCCCGCCCGCCACACCGGCCGACCGGCTGGCCGCGCTGCTGCACGCCCAGCGCCGTCTGCACGCGCTCGGCATCACCGCCTGGCAGGACGCGCTGGTCGGCGACTTCCTCGGCATGGACGACCCGGCCGCGGCCTATCTCACGGCGGCGCGGGACGGCTCGCTCACCGCGCGGGTGCGGGGCGCGCTGTGGTGGGACCGGGAACGCGGGGCCGAGCAGATCCCCGAGCTCGTCGAGAAGCGCGCCGCCATGAGCCACGGCCGGTTCCGGGCGGGCACGGTGAAGCTGATGCTGGACGGGGTCGCCGAGAACGGTACGGCCGCGTTGCTGGACCCCTATCTCGACCGGTGCGGGTGCGCGACCGCCAACCACGGCAAGAGCTTCATCGATCCGGGACAACTGCCCAAGTACGTCACCCAGTTGGACGCCCTCGGCTTCCAGTGCCACTTCCACGCGCTGGGCGACCGGGCCGTACGGGACGCGCTGGACGCGATCGAGGCGGCCCGCGCCGCCAACGGGCCGAGCGACACCCGGCCGCATCTCGCGCACCTCCAGGTCGTGCATCCGGACGACGTGCCCCGCTTCGCCCGGCTCGACGCCACCGCGAACATCCAGCCGCTGTGGGCCGCGCACGAGCCGCAGATGGACGAGCTGACGATCCCCTTCCTCGGGCCCGAACGGGCCGCCTGGCAGTATCCGTTCGGCGCGCTGCTGCGCTCGGGGGCGCGGCTCGCGGCCGGCAGCGACTGGCCGGTGAGCAGCCCCGATCCCCTCCAGGGCGTCCATGTCGCGGTCAACCGGGTCGAGCCGGGCGGCAGCGGCCCGGTGTTCCTGCCTGAGGAGCGGCTCGGCCTCGCGGACGCGCTGACGGCGTACACGGCCGGGTCCGCGTACGTGAACCATCTGGACGACACCGGCCGGGTGGCCGTCGGGGCGCTGGCCGATCTGGTGGTGCTGGACCGCGATCCGTTCGCCGGGCCGCCGCAGGCGATCGCGGAGACGGCCGTGGCACTCACCTATGTGGGCGGGCAGCGGATGTACGGGGCCGGGTGACGGCTCACTTGCAGCCGACGCCGTGCTTCAGCCGGGGCCAGGCCTCGACCCCGTCGGGGGTGCGGACGTAGGCGGTCGCCTTGTCGTCCGTGAGCCACAGCCGCCAGTCGCGGTAGCGGTATCCGGTGTCGTGGGCGCCGGCGGGGACGCGGACGTGGGCGCGGTACGGCGCGGTGAGCAGGCCTGTGCCGAGCACGCCCTCGGGGTCGCGGGCGTAGGCCACACCGTGCAGCTCGAGGAAGTGGGCGGACTGCCAGCCGCAGTGTTCGGGGCCGGGCGAGCTGGTGAGCCGGCTCACCGGCACCCTCCTGCCCGCGCGGTCCGTCCAGATCTCCCGGTCTTGCGTGAACCTCGCCGGGAGTTCGGCCGGGTCGCAGGAGGCACTCGTCTCCGGGCCCCAACCCGGCCGGTCCTTCTGGTCCTTGGCCACCACGACCGCCACCTTGGTCCGGCCGTCCACGTCGAAGGAGTACAGGACCCGGTCCTTCTCCCTGCGCTCCACCCGGTAACCGCGGTCGGGCAGGTCCGGCTGGAACATGTCGAAGTACAGGTCGAGCCCCGCCTCGGGCGAGTCACCCCCCTCGGACGCGGTCCATCCGTCGGGTCCCGAGCCCTCGTAGATCTCGCCGTCGCACTCCAGCGCCCGGCCGGCGGCACCGGAGGCCAGGCGCAGGGCGCGCGGGCCGCCGGCGTCGAGCTCCTTGGTGGGCACGTCCAGCGGACCGCGGTACGCAGAGGCCGGAGGGGTCCCCTTCACCACCCGGTCCGGACCGGTGCCGTCGTCGCACCCCGCCGCCGCCACGGCCGCCAGTACCGTCACCGCCACCAGTCCTCTGCGCATGCCCACCCCCTGCCTCGGTGCCATCATCCGGTTCTTCGACGCCGGCGCGGGCCCGAACGTTCAGCGGGTCCGCTGGAACGTCCGCCGGTACGCCTGCGGGGACACCCCGATCGCCGCGTGCAGGTGCTGGCGCAGCGAGGCGCCGGTGGCGAAGCCGACCTCGGCGGCGATCCGGTCCACCGGCAGGTCGCTGGACTCCAGCAGGTGCCGGGCGCGGGCGACGCGCTGCTGGATCAGCCAGCGGCCCGGGCTGAGGCCGACCTCGTCGCTGAAGCGGCGGGCGAAGGTGCGCAGGCTCATCCGGGCGTGGCCGGCGAGGTCGGACAGGGTGAGCGGCTCGTCCAGGCGCTCCAGGGCCCAGGCACGGGTCGCGGCCGTGCTCGCCGCGCCGCTGACGGGGACCGGCTGCTCGATGTACTGGGCCTGCCCGCCGTCCCGGAACGGCGGCACGACACAGCGGCGGGCGACGGAGTTGGCCAGCTCGCTGCCGTGGTCGGTGCGGACGATGTGCAGGCAGATGTCCACGCCGGAGGCGGCCCCGGCGGAGGTGAGGATGCGGCCGTCGTCGACGAAGAGGACGTCCGGGTCGAGGTCGACCTTCGGGTAGCGGCGGCGGAAAAGGTCGGCTACCTGCCAGTGCGTGGTCGCCCGCCGGCCGTCGAGGAGGCCGGCCTCGGCGAGCACGAACGCCGCCGTGCAGATCGAGACGATCCGGGCGTCCGGGTGGATGCGGGCGAGGGCCGCGGCGACCTCGTCCGGCAGCTCGGCGGGGATGTAGGCGGGCGGCATCGAGGTGACCACCACGGTGTCCGCCGTCCGGAGGATCTCCGGGCCGTGTGCCACACCGATGGTGAAGTCGGCGTTGGTACGCACCGGACGGCCGTCGACCGTGCAGGTCAGCACCTCGTAGTGGCCGTCGGCGGCACCGAGGATGCGGCTGGGGATGCCCAGCTCGAAGGGGTAGACGCCGTCGAGGGCGAGGACGACCACCCGCTCCGGGCGCCGGGTGCGCAGCTGCATGTCGGGCATGGCACGATCCTATCGAAGCTTGGCAATCATGCCATTTCCCGGACGGGCGGCGCCCGGCAGGCTGGGTGACCATGAGCGATGTGAACACGATGCGAGCCATCAGCCAGGACGTCCTCGGCGGCCCCGAGGTCCTGAAGGAAGTACGGGTGGAGCGGCCGAAGCCGGGCCCCAACCAGGTCCTGGTCCGGGTCCGGGCGGCCGGGGTCAACCCCACCGACTGGAAGCACCGGGCCACCGGCGGCTTCCTGGGCGAGCCGCCGTTCGTCCTCGGCTGGGACGTCTCCGGCGAGGTCGCTGAGACCGGGATCGGCGTGGCCGCCTTCGCCCCCGGCGACGAGGTCTTCGGCATGCTGCCCTACCCCTACGGACACGGCTCGCACGCCGAGTACGTGATCGCCCCGGTCCGCGCCCTGACGCACAAGCCGGCCGGAATCGACCACACCCAGGCGGGCGCGCTGCCGCTGGTGTCCCTGACCGCCTGGCAGGCGCTGACCGAGCACGCGGACGTCCGGCCCGGACAGCGGGTGCTGATCCACGCCGCGGCCGGCGGCGTCGGCCATGTGGCCGTGCAGATCGCCAAGGCGCGCGGCGCGTATGTGATCGGCACGGCCAGCGCGGGCAAGCACGACTTCCTGCGGGAGATCGGCGTGGACGAGCCGGTCGACTACCGGACGACCGACGTCACCGAGGCGGTGCGGGACGTCGACGTGGTCCTGGACACGCTCGGCGGTGACACCTCCGTCGAGTCGCTGAAGGTGCTGCGGCCGGGCGGTGTCGTGGTGTCGATCCTGCCCGTGGGTTCACGGGAGTTCCACGACGAGGCCGAGCGGCGCGGCGTACGGGCGGTGCGCATGCTGGTGGACGCCGACCGGGCCGGGATGGAGAAGGTCGCGGAACTGGTGGAGTCCGGGAAGCTGAAGGCGACCATCGCCGGGACGTTCCCGCTGGCCGAGGCGGCGAAGGCGCATGAAGTGGGCGACACCGGACGGACGGCGGGGAAGCTGGTCCTTCTGGTCGACTGAGCCGTCATCTCCCGGTCGGCGGAGCGGGGTTACCGGGCGACACGCCCCAAACTCGAAGACATATGTCAATCGAACATGCTCAAATTCCTTCCATCGAGGGTAACTTGACGATCGGGAGACCATCGTCCGGGAGCGGGTGGGAGGTGATGCCGTCGTGCGAGACGAGCCTGCACCACTCACCCGTCACCTCCGCGTGTACGAACACCGGGCGCACACGGTGCTGGAGCTGCGGGGCGAGATCGACCTGCTCTCGGCGACCGAGGTCGGCCCGGTCCTGGACCGGGTCACCGGCCGGCCCGGGGCACGGGTCGTCATCGACCTGCGGTCGGTGGAGTTCTTCGACTGCTCGGGGCTGCGGCTGCTGTACCGGGCCCGCACCCGGGTGCTGGACGGCGGCGGGCAGGTGCACGTGGTGTGCACGCATCCGCTGACCCTGCGGGTCTTCCGGGTCACCGGCCTGTCCCGCTTGCTGCCCCCGCACCCGAGCCTGGACGCGGCCGTGGCCCGGTCCGAGGCCGCGTCCGGCTCGCTCTGAGCCGGGTCACCGCAGGACCCGGGCTGACCTGCCCGGGCGCGCTAGGACTGCTCGAACAGGGCGCTGACCGACTCGCCGTTGTGGATGCGCCGTACGGCCTCGGCGAGGGCCGGGGCGATGGAGAGCACCCGCAGCTTGTCGGTGTGCTCCTCCTCCATGGGGAGCGGCACGGTGTTGGTGCAGACGATCTCCAGTACGTCCGGCTGTTCGCTCAGCCGCTTCAGCGCACCCGCCGCGAACAGCCCGTGGGTGCACGCCACCCGGATCGTCCGCGCGCCCAACTCCCGGAGGCGGTCCAGGAGTTCCAGCACGGTACTGCCCTTGGCGATCTCGTCGTCCAGGACGATGACGTCCCGGCCGGTGACATCGCCGATGACGGAGCTGATGCTCACCCGGTCCTCCGCGAACCGCTGTTTGGCGCCGGCCGCCACCGGAGCCCCGATCAGCCGGGCGAAGGCGGCGGCCTCCTTGGCGTTGCCGAGGTCCGGCGAGACGACCGTGGTGCGGCTCAGGTCGTACTGCCGGAAGTGCGCGGCGAGTTCGCGCAGCGCGTTCAGGTGGTCGACCGGCACCGAGAAGAAGCCGTGCACCTGCGGGGAGTGCAGGGTCATGGCGAGCACCCGGCCGGCGCCGGCCGCCACGAGCAGATCGGCGACCAGCCTGCCGCCGATCGAGATGCGCGGCGCGTCCTTCTTGTCGGAGCGGGCGTAGGAGTAGTGCGGCATGACGACGGTGATCCGGGCCGCGGAGGCGCCCCGGGCGGCGTCGCACATCAGCAGCAGCTCCACCAGGTGCTCCTGCACCGGCCGGACCAGCGGCTGGATCAGGAAGACGTCCCGCTCCCGGCAGTTGGCCTGGAGCTGCACCCCCAGACAGTCGTTGGCGAACCGGCTTATCCGGGTGGGGCTGAGCGGCACGCCGAGGTGGGCGCAGACCTCGCGGGCCAGGTCGGGATGGGCGTTGCCGCTGAAGACGGCGATGTCTCGCACGATCCGCTCCTCGCCTGATCACTGCAGGACCGGGATCATGCTACCGACTGGGGCCGCACTGGTAGAGCCTCTGGGCGCCGGCCGTCCGCGCGTCGCCGGAGGGGGTCGTCCCGCCGTAGGCCGAGGGCGGCACCTCCGTGCAGGCGGACCGCACCCAGGTGGTGATCCGCGCGGCGGCCGTCGTCGGGGTGCGGGCGGAGCCGGAGCCCATGGCGCGGCCGCCGCCCAGCAGCACGTACCGCACCTCGCCGGCGTCGACCAGTCGCCGGAACCCCCTCTGCGTGGGGGACGGCACACGGCCGCTGAAGCCGCCGAGCGGCAGGACGTGGGCGCCGGCCGCCAGGATGTACGGCGAGGCGGTGCTCCAGCTGCCGGCGGCGAACACATAGGCGGCGGAGCCCTGGTGGGCGCGGGCGTAGTCGAGCAGCCGGCGCTGGTCCGCGGTCAGTGCGCCACTGCTTTGGGCGCCGCCGAAACCGCCCCGAGCGCCGGTTCCGGTCCGGCCAGTGCCGCGCACGCCGGCGCCGGCCGGCTGCCCGAACGTCCGGCCGCCGGGCCAGGCCGCCGGGCCGAACCGCCCGGGCCCCGAGCGCGCCGCCTGGAGGCCGCGGCTCATGGCCGACGGCCCGACCGCGCCCATGCGGGACATGCGGTAGCTCGGGTTGAAGACCTGGACGGCCCATGCGCTCGGCGCGAGGAGCAGGGCGGCCAGGGCGGCGGCCGGCCCGGCGAGCGCGAGGCGGCCTGCGGCGCGCGGCCGACCGGGCCGCACCAGGACGAGCAGCACCCCGGCGGCGATGCCGAGCACGGCCACCGCGGGGGCCAGCCAGGGCAGGAACGACGGGAACCGGCCCGCGATGTACGCGCTCCAGGCCGCCGTCGCCGTGACCGCGACCGGCAGGGCCCGGGCGCGGCGGCCGCCGGCCCGGTGGGCGCGCCACATCAGCACGCTGCCGGCACCGGTGAGCGCGGCGAGGGGTACCGCGATCACGCCCATGTAGTACGTGTGGCCGCCGACGCTGCCGGCGCTGAAGACCAGGAAGTACACAGCGAGCCAGGTGGTCCACAGGACGTATCCGGCGCGCAGCCGGTCGGTGCGCGGGCGCCCCCGGCACCACAGCAGTCCGCAGACCGCGGCCACGGCGGCGAACGGGTAGAACCAGCCGGTCTGGGAGGCCAGCGCCGTACCGAACATCTTCGACCAGCCGTTCTGGCCGCCGCCGAACCCGCCGGCGCCCCGTCGGCCGGTCCCCGCTGCGGCCGTGGCCGGGGTGGCCGCGGGTCCACCCGCGTCCCGGACCGGCCCGGCGCCCGGGCCGCCCGCGCCGCCGAGTGCCGGCCGGACACCGGCGCGGCCGCCTGCGCCACCCTGGGTCGCGCTCACGCTGCCCGTGGAGGCCGCGCTGATGCCGAGCGAGGAGAAGCGGTTCAGGAAGTTGTAGCCGACCACCATGCTGAACGCGGAGTTGTTGGTGGTGCCATCCACGTACGGCCGGTCCTCGGCCGGGGTGAGGGTGACGGCGAGCATCCACGACACCGACACGGCGGTCGTCACCAGGGCCGACACACCGAGGTGCAGCAGGCGCCGCCGCAGCGTGAGGGGTGCCGACAGCAGGTGGACCAGGGCGAGCGCCGGCAGTACGGCCCACGCCTCCAGCATCTTGGCCTGGAAGCCGAGGCCGACCCAGACCCCGGCGGCCAGCAGCGGGCGCAGCCGGCCGTCCCGGGCGGCGCGCCCGGTGGCCTCGGCCGCCAGCAGCAGGCACAGCGTGAACGCGGGGTCCTCGACCGCGGTGCGGAACAACCCGACCGCCACGGGGGTCACCAGGAAGGCCGTGCAGGCGATCAGCGCCGCGTTCACCCCCGCCCAGCGGCGCACCAGGCGGTGCAGGACGAGCAGACTGGCCACTCCCTCCAGAACCTGGGGCAGGACCAGCGCCCACGGATGGAATCCGAAAAGCCTCGCGGAGAGCGCCTGCGGCCACAGGAATCCCGGCAATTTGTCGAGCGTGATGGAATTCCCGGGGTCGAAAGAGCCGTAGAAGAACGCCTTCCAGCTCTCGGTCATGCTGCGGGCGGCGCTCGCATAGAACGTGTGGTATTGGCTGTGGTCGATGCCCCAGCAGTAGAGAACGGCGGCGAGCACGGTGAGCAGCAGCAGCACCGGGCGCGCGTACGCGGGCTCGTCCGCCGGTGATCGCCAGGGGGCGCGACGGGCGGCACCGGGGGACGCGGTTGCGTCGAGGACGTTCGTGGCCATGCGCAGCAGTCTTCGTCAACCGCGCGCCTCCACCACGCCGTGACGGCGCCCTTCAAGGAAAATCTCACCACACCCGGGGCATTTCTTTAATCACACAAGATGGAATTTGCAGCGGAAAAGCGCTTCCTTACCCGCGACTGGATTCCGCTGTACACAGCCATCCGACAGCTCTCTCACAGGTGCCGGTCAGCCGCCGAGCACCGCCGGGAGAGCCAGTGCGCCCAGCACCGTGGCGCCCACCAGCAGCCAGGCCACGTAGTCGCCGACATGGCCGGACTGCAGCCGGCGCAGGGGCCGCGACCAGTCGGGGGCGGCGGTCCAGTGCGGCCGGGTCACCGCGAGGCCGGCGAGGCCCACGGCCAGCCCGGCGGAGAGCAGGTCCAGCAGGACGCCGTGCGCCGTCCACTGCGCCGAGGCCTGGGCGCCGCCCGATCCGGCCTCGTTGACGGCACGGGCCACCACGTCGCCGAACCCGGGCACCGCTCCGACGGCGCACGCGGCGGCGAGGAGCACGGCGGGGACCGTCGTCATGGTGTCCGGGATCCGGCGCAACGGTCCGGTCGTCTCCGGCTCCTCCTCGGATCCGCTGGTCTCCAGGTCGGCGTCGGCCTCCTCCGGGCGCGGCCCGAGGCCGAGGAACACCCGTGCGGTGACCCGCAGCACGGCGCCGGCGGTGATCGCGGAGGCGGCCACGTACACCACGGTGAGCGGGCCGCCGACCGCCTCCTCGGTGACCGCCTTGCCGAGCCCCGTACCGAACGGGGGCAGGCCCGCGAGGCCGAGGCCGCCCACGGCGAACATCACCGCGGTCGCGCGCAGTTCACGGGCCCGGCCGTGCAGCGTGTGCTCGTCGAGGCAGCCGTACCGGTCGAGGAGGACGCCCGCGCAGGCGAACAGCGCGGCCTTCACTCCGGCGTGCCCGAGGATGTAGAGGGCCACCCCGTCGTCGCCCTGCGGGATGAGGACGCCGATGCCCACGAGGAACAGGCCCGTGTGGGCGATGGTGGAGTAGGCCAGGAGGCGCTTGATGTGCCGCTGGTACCAGCACATGACGGCACCGGTCGCGGCCGTGAGCGCGCCGAGCGTCACCAGGGCCCGGGTCAGATCGGCGGCGGGGATGCCGCCGGGTCCGGCGAAGACGGTGCCGTACACCCGCCAGACGCCGTAGGCGCCGAGTTCGACCATCACCCCGGACAGCAGCATGCAGACCGGGGTGGGCGCGACGGCGTGGGCGTCGGGGAGCCAGAAGTGGAAGGGCACGGCGGCCGCCTTCACCAGCAGCCCGGTCAGCACGAGGACGAAGGAGGCGAGGACCAGGGTGTCCGCTCCGCCGTGCCCGGCCGCCGTGTCGAGGCCGCGCCCGATCTTCGCCATGCCCAGCTCGCCGGTGCGGGCGTACAGCAGGGCGATGCCCATCAACATGGCGTAGGCGCCGAGGGAGTTGACGATGCCGAAGGTCAGCGCGCCCTGTACGGCCTTCGGGTCGTCGATGCGGTAGCCGGTGAGCGCGTACGCGGTGACGCTCATCAGCTCGAAGAAGACGAACGCGTTGAACAGGTCGCCGGCGATGGCGAACCCGCACATGGCGCCCTGGAACACCAGCATGAGTGCGGTGAAGGCGCCGGGGTGGCCGCGCGGCGGTTCGTCGAAATAGCGCCAGGAGTAGGCGAGTGCGGCGAGCGTCAGCAGGGAGACCAGCGCGGCCATGCCGAGCGAGGGGCCGTCGCCGACCACGACGATGCCGACGCTCTCGCCGTCGACGGGCAGCCATGCGCCGACCCACTCGACCATCGGCGGCGAGGAGTTCAGCAGCAGCACCAGCGCCAGGGCGGCCGTGCCGCCGGAGACCACGAAGCCGATGACCTCGGCGGCGCTGCGGGGCAGATGGCGGCCGGTGGCCACCAGCACGGCGGCGCCGAGCAGGGGGATCGCGACGACCAGCGGGAGCAGATGGTGCATCAGCCGCGCAGCTCCCGGAGTTCGTCGGGGTCGACCGTGCCGTGCCGCTTGGCGATCTGCAGGACGAGGGCGAGCAGCAGCGCGGTGGCGGTGGCGCCGACGACGATGTCGGTGAGGGTGAGCGCCTGCACGACCGGGTCGACCACCGGCCGGGAGCCGGGCTTGATGTCGGAGAAGACGGGTGCGGTGGCGCCGTCCCGGTAGCCGACCGCCAGCAGCAGCACATAGGTGGAGGACTGGCAGACCGCGAGACAGCCGACGGCGTGGATGAGGTTGCGGCTGGTGGCGAGGCCGTAGCAGCCGGTCAGGAAGATGTAGGCGGCGACCAGGTAGGGAAGGACGTGCATCACGGTGGTCAACTCCCGTTCTCCTCCTCGATCTCGACGGCCTGGTCGAGGAAGTTCGCGAGCAGTACGACGACCGCGCTCGCCACCTCCATGCCGATGGCCGCGTTCAGCAGGGGGACGGTGCCGCCGGAGGACAGGGTGTTGAAGGTGCCGTACGGCAGCAGTGTGTTGGCCAGGAACGCGGTTCCGGCCAGGACACCGGCGACGCCCAGCACGAGGTAGGAGGAGACCGAGAGCGCGTCGGAGGTCTCGTAGACGGCGAGCGGGCGGACGCGTTCCAGGGCGCGGTAGTCGGCGCCGAGGTACAGCAGGTGCAGGGCGGTCGCGGCGACGACGCCGCCCTGGAAGCCGCCGCCGGGGCTGAGCTGGCCGTGGGCGATGACGTACAGGCCGGTGACCAGGGCGACGGGCAGCACGATCAGCGCGTAGCGGCGCACCGGACGGGCCACCTCGGCGGGTTGCGGCCGGGCCCGGTGTTCGTCACGGGCCTGGCGCAGCAGCACCACACAGCCGAGCACGGCCGCGAACAGGATGCTCATCTCGCCGAGGGTGTCGTAGGCGCGCTGGTCGAAGTTGACGAAGGCGATGGTGTTGGCGGTGTGCCGGGTGAGGGAGGCGTGTACGGCCCGGGTGCCGTACGGATGGCTCGGGCCGCCGAAACCGGGCAGGTCGAGGCAGGCGGCGACGAGCAGGGCGGCCAGGCCGGCGCCGCCGACGGCCAGCAGGACGAGCCGCAGCCGGCTCACTTGGCACCACCGTCCTCGGAGCGGCCGCGGCGTCTGACCTTGCGCACGCTCAGCATGATCAGCAGCGGGGTGAGCGCGGAGCCGACGGCCAGCTGGGACAGGCCGACGTCCGGGGCCTGGAGCACGGTGAACAGCACGGCGAGGACGGAGCCGAGCACGGACAGCACCAGGGCCTGCCGTGCGGGGTCGCGCTGGACGACGGCGGCGGTGGCGGACCCGGCCATCAGCAGCAGGGCCACGACGATCACGGCATCGTCCATGCCACACCTCCGCTCGCGCCTGCCGACGGTGCGTCAGCCACGGCGTAGGCCTTCGGCCGGAGCGCGGGTACCGGGCCCGCCACCCACTCCGGCGCCCGCCCGGCGAGCGGACGAGCCGGCACGCACCCCGGCGGCCGTTCCTGCCGCGCCTCCGCCACCGCGCACACCCGCTGCCACCCCGCGCACGCCTCGGGCCACGGGCATCCCAGCAGCCAACCCGCGAGCGCCAGGAAGGCGGCGCGCTCCCGCCGGCGCCCCGCGGGCACGTCAGCCATCCCGCCCCACGACAGCCGACCGACCGCTTCGGCCGCCCCGCACCCCAACCGCCCTGCAGGCACACGGGCCACCGCGCACCCCCGCGACCGTCCCAAAGGCGCTCCGGCCGCCCCGCGCCCCCGCCGGCCCACCACCCGCACGGCCACCACGCGACGCCGTGCGAACGCACCCGCGGTCGTCCGCGCCTGGGCTTCGCCCCGGTGCATGTCAGCCACCCCGTACCCCCCGGAAGCCGCCCGACAGGGCGCGTGAGGCGATGACGTTGCCGGTGATCAGGAGGGCGCCGATGACCAGGAGCTTCGCCATGGCGCGGCCGGGGCCGGTGGCGGCGCAGACGGCGGCCACGACCACCGCGCTCAGTGCGGCGGCACTCCAGGTCAGTCCCCAGGCGCTCGGCCGTTCCCCTTCCAGGTCGTCGGAGAGCAGGCGGGCGAAGACGAGGGTGCCGATCGGGCCGAGCAGGGCGAGCAGCAGGGCGAGGTCGACATAGGCCGGGCGGCCGTAGCCCTGGGAGAGCAGCAGCAGGGCCGGGCACAGGGCCGAGGTGGTCATGTTCTGGGCGACGACCCGGCGGGCCGGCGGGCCGGTGGTGACGCCCCACAGGGCGGCCGCCCCTCCCCCGCCCAGTTCGACGGTCGCCGCGAGGATCCAGCCGTTCACCGCCAGGTCACCGCCCGCCGGCCGGCCCGTGCCAGCAGCGCCCCGACGGCCGCCGAGCTCCCGCCGACGACCCACTCCAGGAGGTAGACCGGTGTGATGAGCACCAGCCACAGCAGTATCAGCACCCCCCACCAGCCGAGGAGTTCACCGAGGGCGAGGAGGACCGTGCGGGGGGCCGTACGCCGGGTCATCGACCACCTCCTCGGTCCGCTCTGTACACATGCGCGGCGAAGTGTCCGGTGTGCCGCTCGGGGCATCCAAGCACCGCCGGGCCCGTGGAGGGGCGGCGGCACGCGGGCCCGCAACCGGAGTGCCCCGGGAGCGTGAACGGAAACCCGTCGCGCCCCCCAAGCCGCCCGGGCGACGGCATCCCGGGCCGGTTGCCGGGTAACCGGCCTAAGACTCAGGGCAGTTCACGAGTGGAGGACCCCATGGCCCGTACCCTCCCGCGACTGACCGCGCTGCTGACCGCACCCGGGAAGCGGGCGCGGGCCGCCAAGTCCCGCCGGCCCGCCGCGCGGCACGCGCTGCCCCTCGTCCTGCGGCTCTCGGCGATGGTGGTCGCCTTCGCGTTCATGGTGGTGTTCGCCGTCGTCCTCGCCCGGATCACACTGGAGCCGTCGCCCGCCTCGGCGCATCTGACGCACAGCAATCTGCGCCCCGGCCGCTCTCTGCGGGCCTACCTGGAGCAGGCGCGGACGGTGGACGCGGTGCGGCAGATCGGCGGGAACCTGCTCCTCGGCGCCCCGTTCGGGGTGCTGGTGCCGGTCCTCGCCCCGCGTGCCCGAGGGACGCTGCGGGTGCTGGCGTTCACGGCGCTGGTGATGCTGACGGTGGAGCTGGCGCAGGGCGCGCTGGTCACCGGGCGGGCCTTCGACATCGACGACGTCCTGCTCAACACCGCCGGGGCGCTGCTCGGCCGGCTGCTGCTGGGCCGTCGGCTCGGGCGGGCGGTGCACCGGCGCGTGCGCGAACCGAGGACCGAGTGATCGCCTGACGAGTCGTCAAGTACAGGTCTGCACCAAGGTATTGACGACCTCTTTTCTCACTCCTTAAATCAAGAGGCGTCTCACCCCCCACGCAGAACGGAGAGCCATGGGCTCCTCACGCATGCTCCGCAGATGTCTTCTCGCCGCCCTGTCCGCGGCGCTCGTCGGTTCCGCCGCCGTCGGTCCGGCGCGGGCCCAGGCCGCCGCGCCGGCGGCGGCGACCGTCAGCACCTTCTCCGACAATTTCGACGGGCCGGCCGGCTCCGCGGTCGACTCCTCGAAGTGGACGCTGGAGACCGGCGACAACGTCAACAACCACGAGCGGCAGTACTACACGTCCGGCACGCACAACGCGGCCCTCGACGGCCAGGGCCACCTGGTGATCACGGCCCGCAAGGAGAACCCGGCCGGCTACCAGTGCTGGTACGGCAGCTGCCAGTACACCTCGGCCCGGCTGAACACGGCCGGGAAGTTCAACGCCCAGTACGGGCACGTCGAGGCGCGGATGAAGATCCCGCGCGGGCAGGGCATGTGGCCGGCGTTCTGGATGCTCGGCACGCCCGTGAACTGGCCCGACTCGGGCGAGATCGACGTGATGGAGAACGTCGGCTTCGAACCCTCGACCGTGCACGGCACCATCCACGGCCCCGGCTACTCCGGCTCCGGCGGCATCGGCGCGGCCTACACCCTGCCGAACGGACAGGCCTTCGCGGACGCCTTCCACACCTTCGCCGTCGACTGGGCGCCCGGCTCGATCACCTGGTCCGTGGACGGCAACGTCTACGAGCGCCGCACCCCCGCCGACCTGGGCGGGAAGACCTGGGTGTTCGACAACAAGCCGTTCTTCCTGATCCTGAACCTGGCCGTCGGCGGCTACTGGCCCGGCGACCCGGACTCAAGCACCCAGTTCCCGCAACAGCTGGTCGTGGACTCGGTGTCGGTGACGACGAGCGACAGCGCGAGCGGGGTGCCGATACGCGGCCTGGCCGGCAAGTGCGTGGACGTGGCCGGCGCGAACCCCGCGAACGGCACACCCGTGCAGCTCTACGACTGCAACGGCACGGCCGCGCAGCAGTGGACGGTCGGCTCGGACGGCACGATCCGGGCGCTCGGCAAGTGCCTGGACGTCACCGACAACGGCACCGCGGACGGCTCGACCGTCCAGCTGTGGGACTGCACCGGCGGCCCGAACCAGAAGTGGACCGTCACCGGGGCGCACGACATCGTCAACCCGCAGGCGAACAAGTGCCTCGACGTGACCGGGAACAACTCGGCCAACGGCACCCGCCTGCAGATCTGGACGTGCACGGGCGGCGCCAACCAGAAGTGGACGGTCGGCTGAGCCGCACCGTGCTCAGTGCAGCGTCCAGGTGTACTTGTCCCCGCCGACCCAGCGGACCACGTCCGGGTCGTCCAGGTCGTGGATGGTGACGCCGTACGAGGCGGCGGCCTCCAGTACGTCGGTCACGGTCCTGGCCTCGCCGATCACCTGACCGTCGATCTCCATGATCCGGAAGGGCCGCTCGCCAGGCTTGCCCGGGCACACTCCGAGCACCATGATCCGGGGATGGGAGATGTGGGGAGCTCCTTGTTCGGTCATGCAATAGAGCGTAGAACGCTTCGCGCGCCGACGAGTCATCCGCCGAAGCCGTCCAGAAGATCGAGAACGGCCGCCTCCACCGCGCCCTGCGTGGCCGGGCGCCCGAAGTCCCCGTGTTCCCCCAGCCGGGTGAGCACGGGGGCGATGGTCACACCGTCCTCGAACAGTTCGAAGACGGTCGGGTCGATGGAGGAGGACCGGCACACCGCCGGGGTGTCTCCCAGGGAGTGGCTGACCTCCCGGACGGCACGGGTGACCTGCCGGCGCCGGGCGGTACGGCTCACCCGGCCGCTCTCGGCGGTCACGGCCACCGCCACGGCGGCGAGCACGGTGGCGTGCCAGGTGCGGAAGTCCTTGGCGGTGACATCGGTGCCGGACAGCCTGCGCAGCGCCTCGTTGAGGTCGTCGCTGTGCAGGTCGTGCCAGAGACCGCGCGCGCAGTAGGCGAGGAACCGGTCGCCGCCGTCAGGGCGCCGCAGCAGCGCCCGCGCGACGGTGCGGACCTGGGCGTCGACGAAGGCGCGGACCGCCTCCACCCCGCCCTTGGCCGGATAGCTGAAGGTGATCTCGCCCCGGCCGCAGCTGACGTGCTCACGGAGCATGGTCGTCCGGCCGTACGTCTCGCTGAAGCGGGTGCGCCGGCTGCCGATAGGGTCGGCGCGACCTGCCGTACGTGCTCGTGCTTGGTCTTGTCCTGTTCGGCCCGGAACTGCTCGTGGTACAGGTACTGGCGCCGCCCGGCGTCATCGATGCCGACGGCCTGCAGATGGCCGCTGGGCCAAGGGACAGATCCACACGTCACGCCAGGCGGGCGGGACGGTCAGGGCCCGGATCCGGGCGAGCTCCGCGGGATCGGTGAGGGGCCGGCCTGCGGTGTCGGCATAGCGGAAACCCCGGCCGCAGCGGATGCGCCGGTAGCCGGGCCCGTCGCAGGAACTGGTCCGCAGGCGCATGTTCTCAGGGCCGGCGCCAGTCGTCGCCGGTCAGGTGGGAGCCGGCCTGCGGGCCCATCCGGAGCATGCCGCCGTCGACGCTCCAGGAGGCGCCGGTGACGTACGAGGCGTCCGGGCTCGCCAGGAAGGCGATGACGGCGGCGACCTCACGGGCGTCGCCGGGCCGCCCGAGCGGCACGCCGGGCCGCCGCTCGGTGTGCACGTCGGTGTCCTCCTGGCCGGTCATCGGCGTGGCGATCTCGCCCGGCGCGACCGCGTTCACGGTGATGCCGTACTCGGCCAGCTCCAGGGCCATGACCTGCGTGAGCAGACCGAGACCGCCCTTCGCCGCGCAGTAGGGCGCCGCGCCGACCCGGGGCTGGTGTTCGTGGACGGAGGTGACGTTGACGATCCGGCCGCCGTCGCCCTGCCGGATCATGTGCCGGGCCGCGTGCTGCCCGCACAGGAACGGGCCGACGAGGTCGACGTCCAGGACCCGGCGTACGTCCGCGAGGGTCAGGTCGAGGAAGGGCGTCATGACGCCCGTACCGGCGTTGTTGACCAGGACGTCGAGGCGGCCCAGCTCGGCGCACAGCTCGTCGACCGTGTCGGCGGCCTCGGGCAGCCGGGTGAGGTCCAGCCGGGCGACGGCGGCGCGGCGGCCTGTGCCGCGGACCTCCTCCGCGGTCTCGGCGGCGCCCTTGTCGTCGGTGTGCCAGGTGATGCCGATGTCCAGGCCCGCCTCGGCCAGGCGTACGGCGGTGGCTCGGCCGATTCCGGAGTCCGCTCCTGTGATCAGCGCCGTTCGCTGCACCGCTGGTGCGGGCATGGCAGGCCTCCTTCGCGGTGTGTCACCGGACGCGGTCACCGCAGTACCCGGGGGCGGGGTGGGCAAACGGTTTCGCGCGCCGGGTGCACGGAGGTCCGCGGGGTCGTCGTGGCTCGCCGGGCGGTTCCGCGCGCCCCTTCAGGGCGCCTGGGGGAACCTTGGGTGCATGGATCCCGTGGCCGCTCTCGACCGGATCGCGTTTCTGCTGGAGCGGGCCTTGGCTCCCACCTACCGGGTCAAGGCCTTTCGTACCGCCTCGCGGACGCTGGCCGCCCTGCCCGCGGACGAGGTTGCCTTGCGGGCCGCGAACGGCACCCTGGAGGCGCTGAAAGGCGTCGGGCCCAAGACCGCGCAGGTGGTGCGGGAGGCATTGGCCGGGGAGGTGCCCGGTTACTTGCGGAAACTGGAGGAGGAGGCCGGGGTGTCGGTCGGGGCGGAGGGCGCCGGGGCCGAACTGCGGGCGCTCGTCCGCGGGGACTGTCACACCCATTCGGACTGGTCCGACGGGGGCAGTCCGATCGAGGAGATGGGCCGGGCGGCGGCCGAGCTCGGGCACGAGTGGACCGCTCTGACCGACCACTCCCCCCGGCTGACCGTGGCCCGCGGCCTGTCGCCGGACCGGTTGCGCGAGCAGCTGGAGGTGGTGGCGGAGCTGAACACGCGATGGGCGCCGTTCCGGCTGCTCACCGGCATCGAGTGCGACATCCTCGAGGACGGCTCGCTGGACCAGGAACCCGAACTGCTGGAGCGACTGGACGTGGTCGTGGTGTCCGTGCACTCCAAGCTGCGGATGGACGCCCGCTCGATGACCCGCCGGATGGTGGCCGCCGTACAAAATCCGCACGCCGATGTGCTCGGGCACTGCACGGGGCGGCTGGTGACGGGACGGGGGCGGCCGGAGTCGGAGTTCGACGCGGACGCGGTGTTCGCCGCCTGCGCCGAGTCGGGTACGGCCGTGGAGATCAACAGCCGGCCCGAGCGGCTCGACCCGCCCCGCCGGCTGCTGCGCCGGGCCGTGGACGCGGGGGTGCTGTTCTCCGTCGACACCGATGCGCACGCGCCCGGCCAGCTCGACTGGCAGATCCTCGGCTGCGCCCGCGCCGAGGAGTGCGGGGTGCCCGCCGGGCGGGTGGTGACCACCTGGTCCGCCGACGAGCTGCTGGCCTGGACCCGGGAGGGCCGGGTTCCGGCCCGCGCGGCGGGTTCCTGACCTGGCCGGTGTGGTACCCGGCACGCAGCAGGAACAGCGAGAGCCAGGAGAGGACCCGGATGGAGCGCGCCGCCGTCTTCGACGTCGACGGGACCCTCGTCGACACCAACCACCTGCACGTCGTCACCTGGTGGGAGGCGTTCCGGCAGGCCGGACACGACGTGCCCATGCACGCGGTGCACCGGGCCGTCGGCCTCGGCTCCGCGGATCTGATCCCCCACCTGCTGGGCGATGGCCGCGACAAGGACCGGGACGGGGAGCTGAGCACCGCGCACAAGACGCTGTACGGCCAGTACTTCGACCGGCTGCCCGCCCTGCCGAAGGCCGGGGAGCTGCTGCGCCGGCTGCACCGGGACGGCTGGACGGTCGTCCTCGCCACCTCGGCGAGCGGCGCCGAGCTGGGCGCGCTGCGCCGGGCCATCGACGCCGACGACGCGATCACGGACACGGCGAGCGCGGACGACGTACAGCAGGGCAAGCCCGCCCCGGAGCCCGTGGAGCACGCCCTGGAGCTGGCCGGGGTTCCGGCCTCGCGGGCGGTGTTCGTCGGGGACACCGTCTGGGACATGCGGGCGGGCGGCAAGGCCGGGGTGCGCTGTGTGGGTCTGCTGTGCGGCGGGATCCCCCGGGCCGATCTGGAGGAGGCCGGGGCGGAGGCGGTCTACGCGGACCCCGCCGACCTGCTCGAACGGCTGGACGGGAGCCCGCTGACCTGAGCATCATGGGAGTGGTGCAGGTCACATGAGTGGCCGGAACACCCCGGGGTGGCTGTCCGTTGAACCAGCCGTGGGTACGGATGGGACAGTGTCCCCGGGCCTCACCTTCTGCCCACAGGGACGATCGTTCGGCTGAAGCCCTGTGGAGCCTTTCGCCGAGAGGCGACCGCCATCCGTACTCGCCACCAGACCGCCCCGGTCGTGAATCCCCCGTCACGGCCGGGGCTCTCGCATGCCGGTGTCCTCACCCGGCCGCCACAGCCCGGCCCGCCTCGATGAACTCCCGCAGATCCGCCGTGAGCTGCCGGGCGTGGGTCACGAACAGGCCGTGGCCGCCGCGCTCGTACACCTTCACCGTGCCGTCCGGCACGAGCTCGGCCGCGCGCTCACCGGTGCGGGCCAGGGGCGCCGAGGTGTCGTCGGTGCCGTGCACGACCAGCACCGGCACGCCCAGCGACGCGAGCTCGGCGGCGACGTCGAGAGCGGCGATGACGGCCCGGATGCCCGTCGCCGCGCGCCAGCCGGTGGTCATGCAGCGGTCGGTCACATAGCGGACGTACTGCACAGACACCTCGTTTCCGGGCAGGTGCACGGCGAAGAAGCTGTCGACGCCGGCGGCGAACCAGGCCGCCCTGTCGCGCCGGAACACCTCGAGGTCGGCCCGTACCACCGCCGGGTCGACGCCGTCCGGGGTGCCCGGTGAGCGGACGACACCCGGGCAGATCGCGGCGACGAGAGCGAGCCGCACGACGCGGGCGCTGCCGTGGCGGGTCAGACAGCGCACCGCCTCCCCGGCGCCGACGGAGTGCCCGATCAGGGTGACCTCGCGCAGATCCAGGTGGTCGAGCAGGCCGTGTACGTCGTCGGCGAGGCTGTCGAGGTCGTAGCCGTTCCAGGCGTCGTCGGAGCGTCCGTGGCCCCGCCGGTCCAGCGCCACGCAGCGGAACCCGGCCTCGGCGAGCGGCAGCATCTGGTACTCCCACATCTCGTGCCCGATGTAGGCGCTCGCCAGGAACACGGCCACGGGGCCGGTGGCCGGGCCGTGGTCGACGTAGTGCAGCCGGGTGCCGTCGACCGGGCTCTCGTAGTACGGCATGCGGTGCCTCCTCGGGCGGTGCGGACCAGGTGCGACGCCGCTCGGTCGCGCTGACGTCCCCGATGCTCCCGCCGAACACGGGCGGCGGTCGATTACCTGTCAGGTCATGGCCGGGTGTGCGCGCGCCCGTGCCCGGGTACCCGGCCGGTCCCCGGAGCCTGGGCCGAGAGGAGCCGAAGGTGAGCAGCGCAGCGGGCATCAGGGTCGTCGTCACCGGCGCCACCGGCAATGTCGGCACGAGTGTGGTGCGGTTGCTCTCGGAGGACCCGGAGATCAAGTCGGTGCGGGGACTGGCCCGGCGCACGCCGCAGTGGTCGCCGCCGAAGACCGAGTGGTCCGCGGTCGACATCGGCTCCGAAGAGGCGAACCTCGCCGAGCGCTTCGAGGGCGCCGACGCGGTGGTCCATTTGGCCTGGGCGTTCCAGCCGACGCACGATCCGGCGGTCACCTGGCGGACCAATGTGCTCGGCGGCATCCGGGTGTTCGAGGCGGTCGCCGCGGCGCGGGTGCCGGTGCTGGTGCACGCCTCGTCCGTGGGCGCGTACTCGCCCGGCCCGAAGGACCGCGCGGTGGACGAGTCCTGGCCGACGCACGGCTGGCCGGACGCCGCCTACTGCCGCGAGAAGGCCTATCTGGAGCGCACGCTGGACGTATTCGAACGGGACCACCCCGAGGTGCGGGTGGTGCGCATGCGCCCGGCGTTCCTGTTCAAGTGGCAGTCGGCGAGCGAGCAGCGGCGGATCTTCGGCGGGCGCTTCCTGCCCGGTCCGCTGGCCCGGCCGGAGCTGCTGCCGTTCCTGCCGGACATCCCAGGCCTCAGGGTGCAGGCGCTGCACACGGACGACGCCGCCGAGGCCTACCGGCTCGCCGTGCACCCGGACGGCGCGCGGGGCGCCTTCAACCTCGCCGCGGACCCGCCGCTGGACGCCGCCGTGCTCGGCGAACTGCTGGGCAGCCGCCCGGTACGGCTGCCGCGCACGGCGGCCCGGTCGGCGATCGCCGCGGCCTGGGGACTGCATCTGCTGCCGGCCTCACCGCACCTGTTCGACGCCGTGCTGCGGCTGCCGCTGATGGACTGCGGCCGGGCGCGCACCGAGCTGGGCTGGCAGCCGCGGCGCACGGCGACCGAGGTGGTGCGGGAGTTCCTCGACGGCCTGCAGAAGGGGGCGGGGATGGACACGGAGCCGATGCGCGGGCGCAAGGTCGGCTGACCCGCTGCCGCGCCCGGGCCGAGGGCCGAGGGGAGAACGCCATGGCCGCACAACGAGAGCCGGAGCCGGACCGCGACGAGGGACCGGTCCCGAGGGACATGCCCGACCAGCAGGCGGGCGCCGGCGAGGACCCGTGGGAGGTCCCGCCGGAAAAGCCGCGCGAGGCCGAAGCGACCCCGGCGGAGGACGCACCCGACGCGGACGAACCGCCGGCCTGAGCGGCGGGCAGCGCCGCGCCGGGGGGAGGCGGTGGGTCCTCTGCGGCGCCGTTGCGGCCGGTCGCTCCCCCACCCCAAGTTCCCGGCAACGGTGGTTCAGCGCGGGGCCCGCTGCCGCAGCGCGGTGCGCCACGCCGGCAGGCGGTCCTCGGTGACCGGTTCCGGGCGGCGGCCGCCGCTGGTGAAGAAGTCGGCCAGCGGCAGGATCGCCGCGCCGACGGTGACCGCGTCCGAGCCCAGCCGGCCGAGGTCGATGGTGACCTTGTCGGCCGGATGGCGCAGCGCGTACGTCGTCGCGTGCCGCCGTACCGCCGGAAGGAACCGGGCGCCCAGCTGGAGACCGGCCCAGCCGCCGATGAGGATCCGCTCGGGCTGGAAGAGGTTGATCAGGTCGGACAGGCCGGCCCCGAGGTACTCGGCGGTCTCCTCCAGGACGGCCAGCGCGACCGCGTCGGGCTCGGCGCCGTCCGCCGGATACGCGGCGGCGAGCATGGCGGTGAGCGCGGTCTCCTCGTCGGTTCCCTCGGGCGGCCGTCCGCCCTCCTCCCGCCAGCGGGCCAGCAGCGACTCGGCGCCCGCGTACGCCTCCAGGCAGCCGGGCGCACCACAGCGGCAGCGGCGTCCGCGCACCCGTACGGTCAGGTGCCCCCACTCCACCGCCCGCCCGTGCTCCACCTCGGGTGTGACCACGCAGGCGCCGACGCCGGAGCCGAAGAGCACGACCACGGCGTTTCGGGCGCCGCGTCCCGCGCCGAACCACATCTCGGCCTGGCCCAGCGTCTTGGCGCCGTTGTCTATGAAGTACGGGATCTCGTCCGGGAGCCGGGAGGCCGAGCGCAGCAGCCGCTCCAGCGGGACGGCGTCCCATCCGATGGTCTGCCCGTGGACGACGGCGCCCTGCTCCGGGGTGTGCTCGACGATGCCGGGGACGCCGACTCCGACGCCGAGCAGCCGCTCGGGCACGGCCTGGTCGGCGCCCAGGACCTCGGCGATGCCGTCGCGGATGTGACCGGCGATCACCTCGGCGTCGTAGCCCTGCGGGGCCAGCCGGCGTTCGGTGCGTGCCAGTTCGGTGAGGGCCAGGTCGAACAGCTCTACGCGGACGCGGGTCTCGCCGACGTCGACGCCGATCATCTGTCCGCTGTCCGGGGCGACGCGCAAGAGGGTGCGGGGCCGGCCGCCGTCGGAGTCGACGCTGCCGGCCTCCTCGACCAGACCGTCCGCGATCAGGTCGGCGACCACGTTGCTGACCGAGCCGGAGCTCAGGCCGGTGGCCGGGCCCAGTTCGAAGCGGCTGAGGGGGCCGTCGAAGTACAGCTTCTGCAGCACCGCCGTACGGTTGCCCCGCCTGAGGTCGCGCACCGTGCGCCCATTACGCCCCGCCATGCCGCTCCCTTCACGAACCCTGCCCGACCTGCAACATACCCCTTCGACCGGGCGGAACGCGAGATTCTCCCAACCCTTAGTTCATTATCTGAGCTAAGTGGCTCGCGCAGTTCGTCCCTTCGGAACGCGGTCCCGACCCGCGCCCGGGTTCAGCCCGCCGCATACGTCCTCCACGTAACGCCCTTTCGCCACCCGCCTGTCCGCCCACCCCCCAACCCTCGCATCGGAGTCCCGCGGTTCCCAGACCTCGTCGGCCTTTGCGGCGACGCGGTGCGGGACCGTCGGGGGGCGCCGCAGGCGAAGTACAAGAGCGCGGGCGGGAGTTCGGCGCCCGCGGCACGGGCCGCGACGCGGTCGGCGCCACGGCGTGCAGGGCCGTCTACGCCGCGCCGGAAGAGGCCGCAGCCGATGGCCCCGGGCCGGGAGAGGTCGCCGTGTCGCGGTCGGTGCCGCGGGACGTGGCCGCGGGCCGGTACGCCGTGCCCGCGCCCGCCGGGGCGCCGAAGCGGGCCAGTGTGTGCCAGACCATCTTCAGGTCCTGCAGGTCGTACCGACCGGTGCGGGCCGCGTCGCCGATGACGCGCGGGGTCAGCAGGCCGCGCTCGGCGATCAGGGTGCCGAGGTCGGCGTACTCCGGACCCCGGTAGTCGGCGTGGCGGCGCAGCGCGGTGACGGTGAGCCGGTAGCCGGGGTGCCACTCCAGAGGGAAGGGCAGGCGCCGGGCCGCCGTCTCGACCGGGGTGCCGCGGTAGCTCGCGTCGAGCACGATCGCCTCCACGTCCCGGGCGAGCAGCACCCCGGCGTGCACGTGGCTCTCGATGTAGTCGTTGAGGGGATCCTGCTCGTCCGCGTCCGCGTCCGCGAGCGCGATCAGCGGCATCGCCGTGGCCATGCCGAAGTCGGTGGGCTCGGCCGCGCTGTCCGGGTAGCAGAAGGTGGCCCGGCGCAGGACCGCTCCGGCGAGCCTGAGGTGCGAGGAGCCGAAGCGCGGGGCGGCGCCGACGACCTGGTGGCGGAAGTTCAGGGCACCGTACAGCGGACGCTCGACCGGCGCCGCGTCGTCGTACACGCCGCCGAAGATCCGGCTCTCCCAGCGTGTCCGGTCGCCTCCCGGGTGCGCGGTGAGGCCGCCGTTGCCGGTGCCGGTGACGAACTGCGAGTGGTACGCGCCGTCCCGGGCCAGTGCCTCGAGGATCGGCATTCCGGCCGAGATACGGTCAGGGTGGAAGTTGAGGGTGATGCGCAGGCCGGGGTCGACCGGTGGGCCGCTCACCCCGGCGGCGACATGGTCGAGCGCCCGTCGGGCGCGCGGTGGCAACCCCTGCCGGAAATCCATTGGCCCACCCTCCCCTTGGCTACCTAGGCTAGCCATGGACCTAGACCCATTAGGTTCCTGTCCCACCAGGTACACGGCGACGAATCCGGAAGGACTCTCCCCATGAGATCGCTCACCGAGCAGGAGATCCGCAACTCCTTTGTCAACTGCTCCAAGGGAGAGGCCAAGCGGCTGACGGTGCCACGGGATCTCGGCGAACGTCCGTGGGGGGACCTGGACTTCCTCGGCTGGGGGGATCCGGGAGCGCCCGACCGCAGCTATCTCGTCACCGAACGGGGCGACCGGCTCGTCGGCGTCGCCCTGCGCTTCCAGGCCTCGCAGCGCGGGTTTCTGCACCGCAGCATGTGCTCGGTGTGTCTGACCACACATCCCGGCGGCGGGGTGACGCTGATGGCCGCGCGCAAGGCGGGGGCGGCGGGCCGCGAGGGCAACTCGGTCGGCCTGTACATGTGCACCGACCTGGCGTGCTCGCTGTATGTGCGGGGCAAGAAGGTGCCGGAGTCCGGTGCCCGGTTCGAGGAGAGCCTGACGATGGAGGAGCAGATCGCCCGTACGACGGGCAATCTGTTCGCCTTCATCGACAAGCTGTACGCGTGACGACACCGAGAGACCGTCCGCCTGACGGCCCGGGTCACCCCACGCTCAGCACGATCTTGCCTCGGTTGCCCCGGCTCTCCAGCCGCTCGTGCGCGGCCCGCGCCTGCTCGAGCGGCAGCACCGTCTCCACCGGCACCCGGTAGTCGCCCGCGGCCACGCGCTTGGCGAGTTCGCGCAGGTCGGGCCGGGGGTCGTAGCCGTGGATCTGCAGGTTGGTGAGCTGGAAGCCGAGGATCGCGATGTTCTTCGGATAGAAGTCGCGGGTGTCGAGGGTGCTCGGCTCCAGGGCCACGTTGGCGAGGGAGACCACCCTGCCGCCGTGCGCGGTCTCGCGCAGGCTCCGTCCGAGGGCCTGGCCGCCCACGGTGTCGAGGACGATGTCGGCGCCGCGCCCGCCGGTCAGCCGCAGCACCTCCTCGACCTCTCCCTCGTCGGCGTGGCGCGAGGTGTCGACGAGGTCGGAGGCCCCGAACTCCCCGGCCCAGGCGGCCTTCTCGGCCGACCCGGCGAGGGCGATGACCCGGGCGCCGGCCCGGGCGGCGATCTGGACGGCCGCGGTGCCGACTCCGCTGGCCGCGGCCTTGACGACGACCGTCTTCCCCTCGGTGACCCGGGCCAGGCTGCGCAGGCAGTACCAGGCCGAGAGCCAGGCGACGGGCAGGGTCGCCGCCTCGGTCAGGCCGACCCCGTCGGGCAGCCCGACCACGTGACGGGCGTCCACCGCGGCCAACTCGGCGTAGAAGCCGGGCGACTCGCCGCCGCCGAGCGCCATCACCGGCTGTCCGACCCGTAGCCCGCTCACCCCCTCCCCCACCGCCGCGACGGTGCCGGCCGCCTCCGCGCCGGGGATCAGCGGGGGCCGTCCCGCCCGGTGGTAGACGCCGGCGCGCAGCAGCGCGTCCGCCCTGTTCACGCCCGCCGCCGCGATCCGCACCAGGACCTGCCCGGGACCGGGCACCGGATCCGGCACCTCCACCGGCACCAGTACCTCGGGCCCGCCGAACTCCTCGATCCGCACCGCACGCATGACACACCCAACCTGTTCGCAGCCCGGCGCCCACTGCGGACACCGGTTGAAGTGGTGTCACTGTGCGACACTGGTTCAACCAGTGTCAAGACACTCCATGAAGCGGTGTCACACGGTAGGCTGTTCCCATGACCACGCCGACGGACCCCGCGCTCGCCTTCCCCTTCCTCGGTGGCCGTCCCTGCCTGGACTTCGTCGCCACGCTCGGCAAGCGGCACGCCACCCCCGTGGAGCGGATCCCCGACCCCGCCGCCCTGGCCCGCTGGATCGGCGAGGCGGGTCTGGTTGCCGAGGACGGCCCGGTCCCGGTCGCCGTACGCGACCTGACCGAGGCCCGCGCCCTGCGTGAGGCGGTGTACCGCGTGCTGCGGGCGGCGATGGCCGGGCGGGATCCGGACGAGGGCGACGTGGCGCTGGTCAACGAGGTCGCCGCGCGTCCCGACCTCGCGCCCCAGCTCGGCCCCCGGCACTGGACGGCCCGCCATCCGGCCCGTGCCGCCCTGTCGACCGTGGCCCGGGACGCGGTGCTGCTGGTCGGCGGTCCGCTGCTGGAGCGCGTCAAGGAATGCGGCAACCCGGACTGCTCCCTGCTGTTCCTCGACGACTCGCAGGCCCGGCGGCGCCGCTGGTGCTCCATGGAGCGCTGCGGCAATCTCGCGAAGGTCGCCGGCTACCGGTCGCGCAACCGGGCGGCCGCCACCGGGTGAAGGTGGATCAGCACGTCGTGGCCGCGGACGAGCGCGAATGTCGTACGGCCCGTCGGGACAGGCGGTGCCGACGCTGCGGGTCGGCCGAGCCCGCTCCGCCGGTCCCGCGCGGGTGAGCGGAGAGTGCGAGATCTCGTACGTGCAGCCCCCATAAGCCCCACCGAGCCCCGCGGTCAGGCCGTCGGCGGCGCCCACTCCGGGCCGCGGCCGAGGAAGGCGAGGAGGGACGCCGCCGCCCCCTGGGGGCCGTCGGACGCCAGGGCGGGTGCGAAGACGCCGTACTCGCGCAGCCGTGGCACCAGCTGGTCGGCGACCGGCCCCAGGCCCGCCGCCGGCGCTGGTGCAAGTGGCCGGATCCGACCGGTGGCGACGGCGATGTCCCAGGCGTGCACGGCGGCGTCCAGCGCGCCCGCACCGGCGGCCGGCGGCAGGGGCAGCAGGCCCAGCGGCGCCGGTACGGACCCGGCGTCGGCGGGCGGCCCCGCGCAGGCGTCGGCCACAGCGTCCAGGACCTTGTCCAGTTCGG
Source organism: Streptomyces sp. NPDC050743 (assembly GCF_044456925.1). Lineage (NCBI taxonomy): Bacteria > Bacillati > Actinomycetota > Actinomycetes > Kitasatosporales > Streptomycetaceae > Streptomyces > Streptomyces sp. NPDC050743. The sequence goes on along the minus strand of NZ_JBITGJ010000012.1, from coordinate 50,831 downwards.
CCAAGGGACCGCCGTGCAGGGCGTCGGCCAGCCGGAACGGGTCCTCGCCCGGCCGTCCGGCACGGAGCACGAGGCCGTACGCCTGCTGGTCGATCCGCGCGCGGTTGAGCACCCGCCGTACGGTCCACTCGGAGCACGGCGCCGGCCTGCCCCAGTCTTCCTCCGGCACTGCGGCGACCACCTCCCGCCGATTAGGCGTGCGCCTGCCGCGCCATCCCGACGCCCTCGGAGGATCACCGCATGAACCCATGCGGACAGTTCCGGTCCGCGAGGGCGGGACGTTCGACCCACCCCAGGAACGGGAACAGGCCAAGGGATGCACGACGTACGGAAGTGGCCCACGGGACTGCGGCGTCTGCTGGAGCGCCGCCGGCAGCCGGTGGTCGTCCAGACGCTGCGGTCGGCGACGGCTGCGACGATCGCCTACGTCATCGCCCTGCGGCTGAGTCCCGAGCCGGCCCCGCTGACCGCGCCGCTGACCGCGCTGCTGGTCGTCCAGGTGACCTTCTACGCCACCCTCACCAACGGCATCCGCCGGGTGAACTCGGTGGTCGCCGGGGTGCTGGTCGCGATCGCCTTCAGTGTGCTGGTGGGACTGACCTGGTGGAGCCTCGCCCTGCTGATCGTGGCCTCACTGGCCGTCGGGCACCTGGTGCGGGTCGACGAGTACGTGGCCGAGGTGGCGATCAGCGCCATGCTGGTCCTCGGGGTCACCACCGTCGGGTTCACCGCCTGGGCGCGCATCGTGGAGACGCTGATCGGCGCGGTCGTCGGCACGGCCTGCAACCTGCTGCTCCCGCCCCCGGTGTGGGTGGACGAGGCGGGCCGTTCGATCGAGGACCAGGCACGCCGGGTGCGGCAGTTGATGCTGCGGATGGGTGAGGAGGCCGCCGGCCGGATCCCCTGGGAGCGTGCGGCCGAGCGGCTGCACGAGGCGCGGCAGCTGGACCAGCACATCTCCCGCGTGGACGCGTCGCTCCGGCAGGCCGAGGACAGCCTGCGGCTCAACCCGCGAGTCAGGGAGGGGCTGCTGCACCGGGTGGTGCTGCGCACCGGTCTGGACACGCTGGAGATCTGCACGGTGGTGCTGCGGGTGCTGGCCCGTACCTTCACGGACCTGGCGAAGGCCCGCGGGGCCGAGGAGCTGTTCCCGCCCCGGGTCGGGGCGACCGTGGAACAGCTCCTGTCGGAGATCGCCGACGCGGTGGTCAGCTTCTCGGTCCTGGTCACCACGCATCTGAGCGAGAACGCCGAGTCGGCGGAGGCCCGACTGTCCGCCGAACTGCACACGGCGGCCGGCACCCGGGACCGGCTGGCCGAGCTGCTCCAGGAGGAGATCGGCAAGGACTGGGCGAACTGGCAGCTGTTCGGGGCGGTGCTGACCGAGACGACCCGGATCATCGACGAGCTCAACACCGAGCACCGCACCCGGCGCCTGTTCGAGGAGCTGGACCGGGTCTCCCAGCGGCAGCGGGCGAAGCTGCCCCGGATGACCCGGGTGCGCGAACGGCTCGGGGTGCAGGAGGAGCTGTGGCGGAACCGTGCGGGGTTCGGTGAGCGTTTTTGGTGAGGAGGGCGCCGGGCGGGCTCGGCGCGCAGGGTGCCGGGGCGGCCGGCGCGGAGTGCGAGGGGTGCCGGGCGGCCGGCACGGATGCGAGGGGGCGAGCGGATGGCCGGTTCCGGGGTGCGGATCGACGGGAACACACTGCGGTTGCCGGGCGGGGTGGCGGTGCGGTTCATCCGCACGCTGCGGCTGCCGGAGACGGGCACGCATCCGCTGCCGCCCGGGCTGGGCGAGTTCCCGATCCGGCGGGTCTCGGACTATCCGGACACGGTGCCGGCCGAGTGGCGGGCGCGCGGTGGCGTGATGCTGCCGGTGTATCTGCGCGAGGCGATGTGGCTGAGCTTTTCCGGCACCAGGGAGCCGGCGGCGCTCCAGGTCGGGGTCGGCAAGGTGTGCGCGGTGTCCGGCCGGCCTTGGAGCGACCGGCTCGCCCGGGATCCGCAGAACTACGTGGTGCTGCCCCGCCAGCCCTGGCTGGACGGCATCAACTCCGGCAAGGGGACGGTCCGCCAGTTCGTCGCCGTGCCGCTGGGTCTGGGTGCGACGGTGGAGGGGCAGGTCACCGGCGAGGAGGTGTGGGGCGGGGTCCAGCTGCAGTCGTTCCCGCTGCGGGAGCCACTCCTGACCGAGTGGCGGCGCCGTGAGCGGGAGCGGGAGGAGGCGCGGCGCAGGGCCCTGGCGGCCGGGCCGACGGGCGGGTACGGCGCGGCGATGCCGATGATGGCGTCCGCGCCCCGGGCGATGCCGCCTCCCGCGGCCCCGGGTGGGGCGCCGCGGGGCGCCGCCATGGGTCTCGGCGTCGGCGGCTCGATGCGCCAGGAGGTGTACCGGGACGACCGTCCGCTGACGGACTGGTCCGAGGAGCCCGCCGGGCGGGTGTTCGTCCATCTGGTCACGCCGCCGGAGTGGCGGCGCATCACCGGCGAGGCGCCCCCGCCGTCGCCGGTGGACCGGGCGGCGTACACCCGGGCGGGGCTGCCCTGGTACGACTACTACGACGCCGATGCCGAGGATCTTGCCCCGCCGGACACCCTGGGCGCGGTCAAGCCGGTCGGCGAGTGGCTCGGGGACGACCTGGACCCGTGGCAGGCGCCGTCCGCCGGCCAGGTGACCCCGCTGAAGGACGCATCGGGCAAGCCGGTCGAGGACGGTGAGTGGTAAGTCGCATTGCATGTCGTGCAACACCCGTTGCCGTACTTGCCCTTTACGGTCGGCAGAGGCCAAGGTGGCTGTCACGAGCGGGGCGAGCGACGACCTGAGGTGTTGCATGGACACGGACGACAGGCCGGTGAACGGACGCTGGAGCCGGCGCCGGTTCGTCGGGGCCGTGGCGGGTACGGCGGCCGTGGTGGCGGTGCCGTCACCGGCGGCTCCGCCGGCCCGGACGACGGCCGCGGCGGAGCCCAGGTCCGCCGCACCACCCCGCGGGCCCTCCGGTCCGCGTCCGCTGTACGTGGGCACCTACACCTCGGTCGACGGCGGCGGCCCCGGCATCGGGCTGGCCTCCTACGACCCGGCGACCGGCCGGATCACCGGCTCCGGCGCGCTCACCGGCGTCGCCGACCCGTCGTACCTCGCCGTGCACCCGGACGGCCGCACGCTGTACGCGGTGGACGAGCGCCAGGACAGCGGTGTGACGGCCGTGCGCCTCGCCGACCGGCGGGTCCTCGGCACCCGTGGCACGGGCGGCGCGGGCCCGTGCCATCTGTCGGTGCATCCCTCCGGTCGCTGGCTGCTGAGCGCCAACTACGGTTCGGGCAGCGTCGCCGTGCATCCCCTCGACGCCTCCGGTGCCCCCGGCGAGCGCACCGACGTCGTCACGCACACCACCCCGCCTCCCGGTCCCGGTCAACAGGGGGCACACGCCCACCAGTTCCTCACCAGCCCGGACGGCGGCCATGTCCTCGCGGTCGACCTCGGCACCGACACCGTCTACAGCTACCGCCTCGACCAGGTGAGGGGCACGCTGACGGAGGTGGCGCGGGCGCACACCCGGCCCGGGGCGGGACCGCGTCATCTGACCTTCCATCCCGGCGGCCGGTACGCCTATCTGGCCAACGAGGTGGACGACACGGTCACCGTCTGCGGCTATGACCCGGCCTCCGGCCGGCTGACGATCGGCGAGCCGCAGTCCACGGGTTCGGACGGCGGCACCAACTACCCGGCGCAGTTCGTCGTGACGGCGGACGGCGGGTACGCGTTCCTGGCCAACCGGGGCCACAACAGCCTCGCGCGGTACGCGATCGAGGCCGACGGCGCCCGGCTGCGGCTGCTGGGCACGGTGCCGGTGGGCGGGGACTTCCCGCGGCAGATCGCTCTCTCGCCGGACGGCCACCTCCTGTTCGCGGCGAACCAGCGCTCGGGGACGGTCACCGTCTTCCACGTCGACGCGGGCAGCGGTGAACTGCGACCGGCCGGCGAGCCGTTCGCGTCACCCGTCGCCGTCTGCGCGCTGCCGCTGTAGCGCGCGCGGGCAGCCGGCGGAAGCGGCCTGGGCCAGCAGGGCGTGCATGCGCTCGGTGAGCTGGGCGACGTCGTCGGCGGGTGTGTGGAAGGGCAGGCGTACGTCGCCGTGGGCGCGGGTGCGTTCGATGCGCAGGGTCAGTCCGTGCCGGTCGACGGCGAGGGGCAGCACACGGGTCGCGGCGTGCAGGCTCTCCGGCCGCACCAGGCGGGTCAGCCGCTCGACGGCGTCCGGGTGGACGTCGGCGAGGTGGGTCAGGAGCCGGGCCTCGGCCTCGGCGAGCGGGTCGGGCCGGGCGGCGGCGTACTCGTCGAGGTCGACCACCACGGCCCCGGAGGACCTGCGCAGCACCACCCGGGTGGGCCGGAACAGCAGGGTGCCGCGGTCCGGGGTGAACCAGCCGGCGAGGTAGAGCCGGGCCCGGATCCGGTCCCGCACGGGTACGGGGGCCACGTCGGCGAATTCCAGCACTGCGGAGGGTTCCTGGCGTGGGGCGCAGATGGCCGCGGTGAGCAGGGCGCTGTCGTCGGGCACCGCCAGGCGTACGGCGCCGTCGTCGGTCACGGTGTGCGCGCCGACGTACTCCTCGCGGGCGCCGTCCGCGGTCACCGCGCACGACCAGGCGGCGGCCGGCACCGACCGTGCCCGTTCCGCCGCTCCGGGTGCGGCCGTCCAGTCCTGCGTGTCACCCATCCGAGACCTCCTTAGGTAAGGCTTGCCTAATTTATCGAAGATCGGGGCGTACGCCAACCACACCGCACCGGCGGAAAGAATCAAGCGGGGGGCGGGCAGTGGCAGGCAGCGGTCAGGCGATGACACCCAACAGCGCCCGCGCGCACAGGTCGCGCACCTGCTCGCGCGTCAGCTCGCCGTCGCGCAGCCACTCCAGGCACACGGCGGTGGTGAAGGCGAGCCAGCCGCGCACGGCCAGGCGGACGTGCGGGGCGCTCTCGAAGACGGGCCCGAACTCAGGGTCGGCGGCGAGCGCGGCGAGGATCTGCTGCTCCTGGGCGGCCAGGGCCCGCTGGTAGACCCGGCGTACGGCCTGGTCGCCGGCCGCGTCGGCGCGATGGAAGGCGCGGAAGCCGTGGGCGTGGGCCTGGACGTAACCGAGGTAGGTGTCGAGCCCGGCGGTGAGCTGCTCGCGCACCGGCACACCGGGCACGGCCGCCGTCATGCGCAGCATCCGCTCGCTCTCGCGCTCGACGACCGCCGCGAAGAAGTCCCGCTTGGTCGGGAAGTAGTGGTAGAGCAGCCCGCGGGAGACTCCGGCGATCTCGGCCACCTGCTCGATCCACACGTCGTCGTAGGGGCTCTCCGAGAACAGCCTCGCGCCGACCGACAGCAGCTGCTCACGGCGTTCCCCGGTGCTGAGTCTGCGCCGGGCGCGCTCCCCCTGGTTCGCGGGCATGGCGTCACTTTACTTGACGCGGGTTCAACAAGCGGCCCAGACTGAAACCTGTTATTGAACCCACGTACAACACGCGCGTCGCAGACGCATGTCACCGGTCGCGTCACAGATCGCGTCACGGATTCAACGGTCCGCTGGATCAAGGGAGATCGGCGTCATGGCGGAGACGACGGGGACGACGGAGACGGGGCTGCCGAGGGGTTTCCGGAGCGCCGAACCGGGCTGGCCCGAGCTGCACCGCATCCCGCATCCGCCGCGCCGGGTGCCGCTGCTCGGCGATGTGCTCGGGGTCGACCGGCGCAAGCCGGTGCAGGACTCCATGCGCTTCGCGCGCGAGCTGGGGCCGATCTTCCGGCGGCGGGCCTTCGGCAAGGAGTTCGTGTTCGTGTGGGGTGCGCGGCCGGCCGCGGACCTGGCCGACGAGTCCCGGTTCGCCAAGCACGTCGGTCTGGGCGTGGCCAATCTGCGGCCGCTCGCCGGGGACGGCCTGTTCACCGCCTACAACCACGAGCCCAACTGGCAGCTGGCGCACGACGTCCTGGCGCCCGGCTTCAGCCGGGAGGCGATGGAGGCCTACCACGGGATGATGCTCGCGGTCGCCGGCCGCCTCACCGCCCACTGGGACCGTGCGGCGGCGGCCGGGCGCACGGTGGACGTGCCCGAAGACATGACCAAGCTGACCCTGGAGACGATCGCGCGGACCGGGTTCGGGCACGACTTCGGCTCCTTCGAGCGGGACCGGCCCCACCCCTTCGTCACCGCGATGGTCGGCACGCTCACCTACGCCCAGCGCCTGAACAGCGTGCCCGGGCCGCTGGCCCCGCTGCTGCTGCGCACCGCCGCACGGCGCAACGCGGCCGACATGGCCTACCTGAACAGGACGGTCGACGACCTGGTCGCCGAACGGCGCCGTTCGGGGCGCGGGGACGGTGACCTGCTGGACCGGATGCTGGAGACGGCCCATCCGGAGACCGGCGGCAAACTGTCGGCGGAGAACGTCCGCAAGCAGGTGATCACGTTCCTGGTCGCGGGCCACGAGACCACCTCGGGCGCGCTCTCCTTCGCCCTGTACTACCTCGCCCGGCACCCCGAGATCGCCGACCGGGCCCGCGCCGAGGTGGACCGTGTCTGGGGCGGCACCGAGCAGCCCGGCTACGACCAGGTGGCCAAGCTGCGCTACGTCCGCCGGGTGCTGGACGAGTCGCTGCGCCTGTGGCCGACCGCCCCGGCCTTCGCCCGCGAGGCCCTGCGGGACACCGTGCTCGCCGACGACCACCCGATGCTCCGGGGCGCGTGGGCACTGGTGCTGACACCGATGCTGCACCGCGACCCCGAGGTCTGGGGCGAGGACGCCGAGCGCTTCGACCCGGACCGCTTCGAGGCTGCGGCCGTACGGTCCCGTCCCGCGCACACCTTCAAGCCCTTCGGCACCGGCGCCCGCGCCTGCATCGGCCGCCAGTTCGCCCTGCACGAGGCGACACTGGTCCTCGGCCTCCTGCTGCGCCGCTACGACCTGCTGCCCGACCCGGCCTACCAGCTGTCCGTGACCGAACGGCTGACGATGATGCCGGAGGGACTGCGGCTGGGCCTGGAGCGCCGGCCGGCGACGGCACGTGCACCGGAATCCGCCGCGGAGGCAGGGCCGGAGGCCGACCCGGCGGAGGCCTGCCCGGCGCACGAGGTGAGCGCGGGGAGCACCGCGGAGCCGAACACCACCCATGCGACGGACACGCCTACCGAAGACGCTCCGGTCACCACCCCGACCGGCGGCTGCCCGGTGCACCAGTCGGCACGTTGACCCCGGCCCGGTGCACCGCCAAGGTCACCGGGCCGTACGCACGCCGAGCCGGCCTTGCCCGGCCGACGCCGACGACTCAGCCGCCCGCTGTCCAGTGCACGGGACGCGTCAACGACTCCCGCAGCCTGGTGCCGGTGCTGCCGCGGGCCGCGTCGAGCTGGGACTGGGTGAGGAAGAAGGCGCCGGTGAGGCCGGCGGCGATGAGGTAGGCGCCGCGCAGGCTCGCCCCGCGCAGATCTGCGCCCCCGAGCCGGGCCCCGATCAGATCCGCGCCCCGCCGGTCCGTGCCCTTGCCCTTCTTGCCGCCCTTCCCGCCGGCGGCACCGGCCCGGGCCGGCTCGCCGGTTCAGCGCGAAGTCGGCGGACGCGGCGCAGGTCAGGGCGACACGGCAGCCTTCAGCGGCCGAACTCCTCGAAGGCCACCGCCGGCCTGCCGCCGAAGCGTTCGCCGGTGGTCCTGGCGTTGGTGGTCAGGAAGGTGCGGACGTGTGTCTCCGGGTCCTCGTCGGTCAGTGCCTCGATGTAGGTGCGGTGTTCGAGCAGGGAGCGCACCGCGCGCTCCAGTCCGGGCCCCGCGTCCACGGCGTGGGTGGGCCGGCTGGAGCCTGCGACGGCGACCCAGCGCACACCGTTCCAGGGTTCGAGTCCCTGTTGGGTGAGTTCCGGGAAGATCCAGGCGGGAGCCCGTACTCGATCACCCCGTCCCGGTGGCCGAGGAACTAGACCGAGGTGACACCGACGACGGCCGCGCTCGCCCGCTGCTCACGTTCGCGCAGCGGACCGCAGGCGGCGGGGTCGAGGGTGTCGATGTCCGCCTCGCCGCGGGTCGCGAGGACGTAGGAGACCTCGCGGCCGGCGTCGGTCCAGGCCGCGACCGCCGCGGAGCACCCGTATTCCAGGTCGTCGGGGTGCGCCACCACGGCCAGGGCGCGCTGCCAGTCCTCGGGCATGGGCTGGAGGCGCCGCCGCGCTTCACACCGCGTCTCTCGCCATCGCCAGCAGTCGGTCCAGGACCCTCGGCGCCCCCGTGCGCAGGCCGTCGTGCTCGAACTCGTCGGTGACCCAGGTGCGCAGGCCGCGGATCGCGCGGGCGGTCTGAAGGGAGTGTGCGGTGTCGACGTACATGTCGTCGTGGTAGACGGCCGCCACGACCGGGACCTCGTTGACGGCGAGGCGGGTGGGGTCGTACAGGGGCTGCCAGTCGGTGCGGGCGGCGAGGAGGTCGGCCGTCTCGCGCAGCGGGCGCAGGGCCGGGTCGGCCTCGAACATCCAGGGGTGGACCGTCTCGCCCGTGAACAGCACCGGGCTGTCGTCGGCGAGCGCCTTGGCCGCGTCGAACTGCGGGAACTCCGCGCGGACACGCTCGGCGGCCCAGGCGGTGGGGCGGGCGTCGCGGCCGTAGATCGACTCGTGGACGAGCGCGTAGAGGGGGTGGCCGGCGTAGGACAGCAGGGACTGGGCCTGTTCCTGGAAGGCGTCGGACAGCTCCGGGCCGCCCGGTGTGCGCACGAAGGCGTCCTCCAGGAGGTGGTGCAAGCGGTGGCTGCCGTCGCTCGTGCCGAGCATCAGGCCGAGGGACTGGAAGGCCTCGACGGTGAACCGGTAGCCGTTCGGCAGGACCACGTCGTGGGTGAGGAGGTGGTCGGCGATACGGCGGGCCCGCTCGACGTCCTGGGGGTAGCGGGCGTAGTGCGCGGTCACCTTGCGTTCGATGCGCGGGTAGGCCGCGCGGTAGACGTCGTCGGCGTGCGCGTGCAGGGAGGGCAGGCCGCCGGTGATGACGGCGGTGTCCAGGCCCTCGGGGGCCAGGGAGAGGTAGGACACCGTGCAGAAGCCGCCGAAGCTCTGGCCGAGCACGGTCCAGGGGGCGCCGCCGGTGACCTCGGGGCGGATGGCCTCGCAGTCCCGGACGATGGCGTCGGCGCGGAAAAGGGTGAGGTAGTCGGCCTGTTCGGCGGGGCCGCCGCGCAGCGGGAGCGTCTGCCGGGTGGCCGGGGTGGAACTGCCGGTGCCGCGCTGGTCGAGCAGCAGGACGCGGTAGTCCTTCAGGGCCCGGTCGAGCCAGGCCTGACGTCCGACGAAACGATTCGCCCCGAAGCCGGGACCGCCCTGGAGATACACCAGCCACGGCAGCTCCTGCCCGGCCTTGTCGCTCGCGACCACCTCACGGGCGTACAGCTCGATCGTCTCGCCGTCCGGGGCGGCGTGGTCGAGGGGCACGGTGAAGCGGCGGTCGGTGAGGATGACGCCGGGCTGGCGGTAGCTGAGGCTCAACGGGTCTCCCGGGACGGACGGTGCGGACGGGTCCCAGTTCAGCACATGACCGGGCCCGCGCGGATCCCGGGGATCATGGATTCTTACTGAACTTCCGGTCAGCGCCCCGCTCAGCGTGCCACGAGGCTGGAACGGCGCACCACCAGCTCCGGCTGGAGCACCACCCGGCGGTGCTCGTGGGTGCGCGTGCCCTCGCCCTGTTCGGTCTCCTCCAGCAGCAGCTCGGCGGCGAGGGCGCCCATGGTGACGGCGGGCTGCCGTACGGAGGTCAGCGGTACGGCGGCGGCCGCCGCGAACTCGATGTCGTCGTAGCCGACGATGGCGAGGTCGTCGGGGACGGTGACGCCGGCGGCGTACAGGGCCTGCAGGACGCCGAGGGCGAGCAGGTCGTTGGCGCAGAACACGGCGGTGGGGCGGTCGGCCAGGCCCAGCAGGCGAGCGCCGGCGTCGCGGCCGGCGGCCACGTCGAGGCGTTCGGTGGGCAGCTCGCGCAGCGCCTCAGGGCCGAGCCCGGCCTCGGCCAGGGCGTTCAGGGCCCCGGTACGGCGGTCGCGGACCTGGTTGAGTCCGGGGGGTCCGCTGACGTAGGCGATGGAGCGGTGGCCCGCGTCCATCAAGTGCCGGACGGCGAGCGCGCCGCCGGTCACGTCGTCCACGGACACCGAGCACTCGGCGGTGCCCTCGGCGACCCGGTCGACCAGGACGAAGGGGATGCCGTGCCGGCGGAAGGCATCGATGTTGCGGCCGGTGGCGTCGGCCGGGGTCAGCAGCACGCCCCGCACCCGCTGCTCGGCGAAGAGCCCCAGGTAGTCGGCCTCCTCGGCGGCGTTCTGGGCGCTGTTGCACACCATCACGCCGAGCCCCGCCTCGCGGGCCGCCCGCTCGGCGCCACGGGCCACGTCCACGAAGAACGGGTTGCCCATGTCGAGCACGAGCAGGCCCATGATCCGGCTGCGGCCCGCGCGCAGCTGCCGCGCCGACTCGCTGCGGACGTAGCCGAGCCGGTCGATCGCGGACAGCACCCGCGCCCGGGTCTCACTCGCGACGGTGTCCGGGCGGTTGATGACGTTCGACACCGTGCCCACCGACACTCCGGCGACACGGGCGACGTCCTTGATACCCACCGACTGGGCCATCGGGCGAAGACCTCCAGGGAGACAAGGGGCGGCGGGACGACCTTCACATTACCGTCATGCCGGCAGCGCGAAGTCGGCCACGTACAGGGGCGAGGGAGTCGTACCGGTGGACTTCGCCTGGTACATGAAGGACAGGACGTTCTCCGACCGGATCCGCGTCTCGTCGACGACCACCTCGCCGAAGGCGTTCAGATCACCACCGTCGTACAGCAGTGTCCAGTCGGTGTACCCGGAGGCCTTCGACGCGGCGGCGATGCGGCCGAACGGAAACACCGCGTAAGCGTGGTCGTACCGGTCCAGGACGAGCTTGGTGCGCTGGCTGGAGTTCAGCGGGATCGGGATCTCGGTCTTCCGCCAGGCGCCGGAAGCGTTCTTGCGGAGGTGGAAGGCGCGCCCGTGGGCGATGCGGTCGGCGGCGTAGTCCGTGGTGCACCGCCCGAAACGGCCGGGCACGTGACTGATGATCGCGTGCGGCCGGCCGGCCGAGTCGACGGCCTGGCTCTCCTGGTTCATCAGGGCATGGTCGGGGGCCAGGGGGTCCACCACCAGCCCGGGGCTGTCGACGGCGACCTTGTCCGGGCCGCCGGTGGTGCCCACTACCTCACCGGCGTCGTTGCGCCAGGTCCGCCCCCGGTCGGCGGAGAGGACATAGCCGGTGTCGTGGTTGGTCAGGCCGCCGCCGCTCGTCACGGAGGCGTTCTGCTCGCGCCAGGTGAAGAAGGAGTGCAGCCGGCCGTGGACGTCGTAGTCGATGCCGTGCAGGTACATGCTGCGGGCGGTGCTGGAGCCGTGCGCCGTGGAGTAGATGCCTGTCGCGCTGCTCCACTCCCCCAGCGCCGTCCACGTCGAACCGTCGTACTCGGCGAGGGCGTTGCGGCCGTCGCCGGAGATCCCGGCACGGTAGCCGAGCTGGAGCCGGCCCTCGGGGGTGGGGACGAACTGCGGACAGGTGAACCGTGCGGTCAGCGCGAGCCCGTCGAGCGTGGTGCGCACGGGCCCGAAGGCGGCGCGGGTCCACGGCGGTTCGCCGTGGAGCAGCCCGGCGACGGACTTCACGTAGACGAAGCCGTCGCTGTGCGCGTCCATGACCAGGTGCAGCCGGCCGTCGGTCCGCGACACACCCATCGAGATCACGTTGTGGGAGTCGTCGCTCTTGAGCCGGTGGTCCAGGGTCACCGTCGCCCAGTGCTCCGCACCCGGGCCGCGGCGGGCGACGGTCGCGCTGCGGTCGGCGGAGTACCAGGCCGCGTACTGCCGGCCGCGGTGCGTGAACAGGCCCTTCTTCTGGAAGGAGTTGTTGTTGACGAGGCCGTCGTACGACACGAAGTACAGGGCCCGGGCATCGAGGAGGGTACGGCCCAGCCGGGTAACCCCGGGGGCCGCGACCCCGCTCACGGCGGCGGTCATGACAGGTGGAACACCTCCGTGAGCGGCCTCATGGCCTCGTCGGGTCTGGCGCCGTCCAGCGACTCGAAGAACGGCGCCATCTCCGCCTGCCAGCGCGCGTTGACCTCGGTCGCCTCCATGCCGGCCTGGGCGGCGGCGAAGTCCTCGGTCTCCAGATAGCCGACGAGCAGGCCGTCCTCGCGCAGGAACAGCGAGTAGTTGTGCCAGCCGGTCGCCTTCAGGGCGTCGAGCATCTCCGGCCAGACGGCCGCGTGCCGCTCACGGTACTCGTCGAGACGGTCCGCCCTGACCTTCAGCAGGAAGCACACGCGCTGCATCAACTGCCCCCGCATGCCTAGAAGTTGAACTGGTCGATGTTATTGGCGTCGAACACGGTCGGCTTGCCCAGGCTGATCACGCCGTCCTTGCCGATGGTGTACGTCGCAGCGCCGGCCTTGAAGGTCTCGCCCTCCTGGCCGGTGATCTGGCCCGAGGCCAGCGCGACGGCGGTGCGGGCGGCCAGGTCGCCGAGCTTGGCCGGGTCCCACAGCTCGAAGGCCTCCACGGTGCCGTTCTTGACGTACTTGCGCATGTCGTTGGGGGTGCCGAGGCCGGTCAGCTTGACCTTGCCCTTGTACTTGGAGCCCGACAGGTACTGGGCGGCGGCCTTGATGCCGACGGTGGTCGGGGAGATGATCCCCTTCAGGTTCGGGTACTGCTGGAGCAGGCCCTGGGTCTGCTGGAAGGACTGCTGGGCGTCGTCGTTGCCGTACGCGATCTTGACCAGCTTGATGTTCTTGTACTTCGGGTCCTTCAGCTCGTCCTTCATGTACCCGATCCAGGTGTTCTGGTTCGTGGCGGTCTGGGCGGCGGACAGGACGGCGATCTCGCCCTTGTACCCGATCTGCTGCGCGAGCAGCTGCACCTCGGTACGGCCGAGGTCCTCGGCGGACGCCTGCGAGACGAAGGCGTTACGGCAGCCGGGCGTGGTGTCGGAGTCATAGGTGACGACCTTGATGCCGTTGCTCATGGCCTGCTTGAGGGCGGTGCACAGGGCGCCCGGGTCCTGCGCGGAGACCGCCATCGCGTTCACCTGCTGCTGGGTGAGCGTGTTGACGTAGCTGACCTGCCCGGAGGTGTCCGTGGCGCTGGAGGGGCCCACCTCCTTGTACTTCGAGCCGAGTTCGGCGAGCGCCTTCTCGCCGCCCTTGTCGGCGGAGGTGAAGTAGGGGTTGTTGACCTGCTTGGGCAGGAAGCCGACGGTCAGGCCCTTCTTGGTGGCGGCGTTCGGATCGGCCTTGCCGCCGGAGGCGGCGGAGGCGTTGTCGTCCTTGACGTCGTTCTTGGTGGTGCCGCCACAGGCGGTGAGCGCCAGGGCGAGGGACGTACCGACGGCGAGCGCGGCGCAGGTGCGGCGGAGGGGTGACTTGCGCATGGCGGGGTCCTTGGGAGAAGAGAGGGTGAGTGAACGCGTCCCAATGGGAGGCGCGGAGGTGTGTTTCCTGTGCGGCTGCCGCCGCGATGGGGGTGCCCCGGGTTCGGGTCAAGCCGGGAACCCGGGGGGAGCGACCAGCCACGACCGGACCGCAGCCGGCGAACGGCCTAACCGGAGGAACCGGCGGCCCGGACCACGGCGATCTGACGCGCGACCCGCGGCCCGAGCACGGAGATCACCAGAAGGACACCGGTGACGACGATCTGCGACTGCGCGGAGACGTTCAGCAGGCTCATGACGTTCTGCAGCGCGCCGAGCAGGAACACACCGGCGATGGCGCCGCCCAGCGTGCCCTTGCCCCCGTCGAAGTCGATGCCGCCGAGCAGCACGGCCGCGACGACGGAGAGTTCGAGGCCCGTGGCGTTGTCGTAGCGGGCGCTGGCGTAGTGCAGGGCCCAGAACACACCGGTCAGCGCGGACATGAACCCGGTGGCCACGAAGAGCAGGAGCTTGGTCCGCCTGACCCGGATCCCGGCGAACCGCGCCGCCTCCTCGCTCGCGCCGACCGCGAACAGCGACCGGCCGAACGGGGTGGCGTGCAGGACGACCACGGCGATGGCGAGCAGCACCAGGAAGGGCAGGAACGCCTGGGGCAGGAAGGAGTTCCCGACCCGGCCGGCCGCGAAGTCCAGGTACTGGGAGGGGAAGTCGGTGACCGCGTCGGAGCCGAGCACGATCTGGGCGATGCCCCGGTAGGCGGCCAGGGTGCCGATGGTGACGGCGAGGGACGGCAGTCCGAGCCGGGTGACGAGCAGGCCGTTGACCAGCCCGCAGACGACGCCCAGCAGCAGGCACAGCGGGATGATCGTCTCGATGGTCATGCCGTCGTTCCAGAGCCTGCCCATCACCGCCCCGGACAGCCCGGCCGTGGACGCCACCGACAGATCGATCTCGCCCGCGACCACCAGCAGGGTCATCGGCAGGGCGATCAGCGCGATCGGGAGCGTGTTGCCGAGGAGGAAGGACAGATTGAGGGCGTTGCCGAAACCGTCCACGAAACCGAACGACAGCAGCAACAGGATGATGAGGAGCGCGCCGACGACCGTGTCCCAGCGAACGGCGCGGGTCAGCGATTCAGGCACCGGCGTTCTCCTTCGCCATGGGGGTGTTCCTCCGGTCCGACTTCTTCTTCAGGGCGGCGGCCACGCGCAGCGCGACGATCCGGTCGACGGCGATGGCTAGCAGCAGCAGGACGCCGTTGATGGCGAGCACCCACACCGAGCTGACGCCGAGAGCGGGCAGGACGCTGTTGATCGAGGTGAGCAGCAGGGCGCCCAGAGCGGCTCCGTAGACGCTTCCCGAGCCGCCGGTGAAGACGACGCCGCCGACCACGACCGCGCTGACGACGGTGAGTTCGTAGCCGTTTCCGGTGCCCGAGTCGACGTTTCCGAAGCGGGCCAGATACATCGCTCCCGCGAGTCCGGCGAGGCCGCCGCAGAAGGTGTAGGCGGCCAGGATCCGCTTGCGGACGGGGATGCCGGCCAGTCGCGCCGCCTCCGGGTTGGAACCGAGGGCGTACAGCTCCCGTCCGCTGCCGAAGTGTTTGAGGTAGTACACCGTCGCCACCAGGACCACCAGCGCGATCAGTGCCGGCCACGGCACCGCCGAGACGCCACCGGAGCCGAAGTCCACGAATCCGCCCGGGAGGTCGGCCGCGGTGATCTGGCGGGAGCCGACCCAGATGGAGTCGACGCCGCGGATGATGTACAGCGTGCCCAGGGTGACGACGAGGGCGGGCACCTGGCCGAGGCTGACCAGCAGGCCGTTGAGCAGGCCGAAGCCGACTCCCAGCAGGACGGCGAGGAGGATCGCGACGACGGCGTTGCCGCCGCCGTGCAGATAGGTGCCGGCGGCGAAGGCGCTGATGCCGAGGGTCGAGCCGACCGACAGATCGACGTTCCTCGTGATCACCACCAGGGACTGTCCGGTGGCCACCAGCACCAGGATGGTGGCGTTGAGCAGCAGGTCCTTGATGCCCTGCTCGGAGAGGAACTCGCTGTTGCCCGCCTGGGTGACGCCGATCATCACCAGGAAGACGACCAGGATGGCGAGTTCGCGCATCTTGAAGACGCGGTCGACCAGCCGGGTGCCGCCGGAGCGGGGCACCTCGACGGCGGGAGTCTGGTTCGGGGTGGTCACCGTCATGCGGCGGCCCTCCCGGTGGCTGCGGCCATCACGGTTTCCTCGGAGGCTTCGGCGCGGGGGATCTCGGCGGTGAGCCGGCCCTCGTGCATGACGAGCACGCGGTCGGCCATGCCGAGGATCTCGGGCAGGTCGGAGGAGATCATCAGCACCGCCACCCCGTCGGCGGCGAGCTGCGACAGCAGCCGGTGCACCTCCGCCTTGGTACCGACGTCGATGCCGCGGGTCGGCTCGTCCACGATCAGCACCTTCGGGCCGGTGGCGAGCCACTTGGCGAGGACGACCTTCTGCTGGTTGCCGCCGGAGAGGGTGGAGACGGCGTCGGCGATGCGGGCGTACTTCACCTGGAGCTTGACGGCCCAGTCGAGGGAGCGGCTGCGTTCCGCCCCGCGGTCCATCAGCCCGGCCCTGACGGTCGTACGGAGTCCGGTGAGGCCGATGTTGCGTTCGATGGACATGTCCATCACCAGGCCCTGGTCGCGCCGGTCCTCCGGGACGAGGGCCAGTCCGGCCGCCATGGCCGTGGACGGGGCGCCGTTGGTGAGTCTGCGCCCCGCGACCTCGACCTCGCCGGCGTCCCACCGGTCGACGCCGAACACCGCGCGGGCCACCTCGGTGCGGCCGGCGCCCACGAGTCCCGCCAGACCGACGATCTCGCCGCACCGCACCTCGAAGGACACGTCCGTGAAGACGCCCTCGCGGGTCAGGCGGCGGACGCTCAGGGCCACCTCGCCGGGCTCGACCTCCTGCTTGGGGTAGAGCTCGTCCAGGTCGCGGCCGACCATCCGGCGGACCAGGTCGTCCTCGGTCATGCCGGTCAGCGATTCGCCGGCGATCCAGGCGCCGTCCCGCAGCGTAGTCACCGTCTGGCAGATCTCGAAGATCTCCTCCAGCCGGTGCGAGATGAACAGCACCGCCGCGCCCTGCTCGCGCAGGGTGCGGACGACCCCGAAGAGCCGCGCCACCTCGCTGCCGGTCAGGGCGGCCGTCGGCTCGTCCATGATCAGGACCCGGGCCTCGAAGGAGAGGGCCTTGGCGATCTCGACGATCTGCTGGTCGGCGATGGACAGGCCACGGGCCGGCCGGTCGGGATCGAGTTCGACGCCGAGGCGCTTCATCAGGGCCAGGGTCGCGGCATGCGTGGCCTTGTGGTCGATCCGGCCGAGGGCCCGCCTGGGCTGGCGGCCCATGAAGATGTTCTCGGCGATCGACAGGTCGGGGAAGAGCGTGGGTTCCTGGTAGATCACGGCGATCCCGGCGTCGCGGGCGTCGCCGGGGCCGTGGAAGACGACGGGCTCACCGTCGAGCAGCACCTGGCCGGCATCCGGCCGGTGCACCCCGGCGAGGGTCTTGATCAACGTCGACTTGCCCGCGCCGTTCTCTCCGGCAAGGGCGTGCACCTCGCCGGGCAACAGCTCCAGGGAGACGTCCCTGAGGGCGCGTACGGCACCGAAGGACTTGGAGACGCCCTTCAGCGCCAGCACCGGCGCCGGCCCCGTGTCAGGCGGGTGGGTCATGTGAGGCTCCTCGACGACACCGGCCGGAGGACCCGAGGCCTCCACCGCGCCGTGAAAGGTTTCAACTGGATTGCCGGGACCGTAGGCACGGCGGCCGGGGTGCGTCAATGGGTCAGGGTTGAAAAAGTTTCGATAGCCGTAGGTCACGGCCGGATCACGGGCAACGGGGTTGGTCGGAGCGCTTGACACCCCTCCGAAGCGGTCCTAACTTGCGGGTCTGAATCGTTTCACGACGCTTCGTCGTTACGACCGACATCACCAGGAGTCGCGCAGTGACCGACCTCGCCGCGGTGAAGGCCGCGCTCAAGACCCAGGCCGTCGAGACGCCGTCGTGGGCGTACGGGAACTCGGGGACCCGTTTCAAGGTGTTCGCCCAGCCGGGCGTGCCGCGCGATCCCTGGGAGAAGCTGCAGGACGCGGCGAAGGTGCACGAGTTCACCGGCGTGGCCCCCACCGTCGCCCTGCACATCCCGTGGGACAAGGTCGAGGACTACGCGGCGCTGGCCAAGTACGCCGAGGACCGCGGGCTGACACTGGGGGCGATCAACTCCAACACCTTCCAGGACGACGACTACAAGCTCGGCAGCATCTGCCACGCGGATCCGGCGGTGCGGCGCAAGGCGCTCGATCATCTGCTGGAGTGCGTCGACATCATGGACGCCACGGGGTCCAGGGACCTGAAGCTGTGGTTCGCCGACGGCACGAACTACCCCGGCCAGGACGACATCCGGGCGCGGCAGGAGCGCCTGGCCGAGGGGCTGGCCGAGGTGTACGGGCGGCTCGGGGACGGGCAGCGGATGCTGCTGGAGTACAAGTTCTTCGAGCCCGCCTTCTACGCGACGGACGTGCCGGACTGGGGGACCGCCTACGCCCACTGTCTGAAGCTGGGCCCGCAGGCACAGGTGGTCGTCGACACCGGGCACCACGCGCCCGGCACCAACATCGAGTTCATCGTGGCCACGCTGCTGCGGGAGGGGAAGCTCGGCGGGTTCGACTTCAACTCCCGTTTCTACGCCGACGACGACCTGATGGTGGGCGCGGCCGATCCGTTCCAGTTGTTCCGGATCATGTACGAGGTGGTGCGCGGGGGCGGGTTCGGGCCGGGCGTCGCCTTCATGCTCGACCAGTGCCACAACATCGAGGCGAAGATCCCGGCGATCATCCGGTCGGTCATGAACGTCCAGGAAGCCACCGCCAAGGCCCTGCTGGTCGACCGGGAAGCGCTCGCCGTCGCTCAGCGCGAGGGTGACGTGCTCGGTGCGAACGCCGTGCTCATGGACGCGTACAACACCGATGTACGGCCGCTGCTGGCCGAGGTGCGGCAGGAGCTGGGTCTGGACCCCGACCCGATGACCGCCTACCGCCGCTCCGGCTGGGCCGAGAGGATCGTCGCGGAGCGCGTCGGCGGTCAGCAGGCGGGGTGGGGGGCCTGAGGCGGGTGCGGCCTGAGGTTGAGTGCGGCCCGAGGCGGAGTGCGGCCCGAGGCTGAGTGCGGCCTGATCAGGCCGACGCAGTCGCCTTGAGGCTGTGCGGCGGGAGACGGAGCCCGGAAGGCAGGCCAGCTCCGCCCCTCCGGCAGGTTGCCGGCCGGGACATGCCGAAGCGCGCGTCTCTCCTGGTCTGCGGGCCGGCAAGGGCCTGACACGCACTGCTGTCCCGGCTCGTGAGCGATGCTGTGCACCGCACTGCTGCGGACGACGACGCGCTTCTGGCGAGGCTGCACGCCCTCGGGTGGGGTTCGGAGCGCGTGCCCACCTCTCGTCGCTGTCTCCCGGATCAGCCCTTCCCCCCTCTCACGCCGACAGCCGTAGACCTCGCTGAACGCAGCCTCGGGTTTCCCCTGCCTGACTTGCTCCGGCGCATCTACACCGAGGTCGGCGACGGGGGGTTCGGGCCGGAAGGCGGCCTCGCGTCGCTGACGCCGCGCCGCGTTCCGCACTGGCATGCGCCGGACTGGCGTTGCGCGCCGACCATGCACGCCCAGCGGGCGGAGCGGGGGCCGTCGGCGTCGTGGTTCTTCTGTGGGGCCAGGATCCTCATGACGGCCTGCGATATGCGGCGCCATCGCTGCGGCAGTGGCTGTGGACCTGGGCAGAGGGAGGCAACGTGTGGGACGAGGCGCTGGAGCAACTCGGTCAGCCACTACAGGGGCGGTGGCGCAGCGCGCGTTCCCTTCACCGCCCGCCGTCCGGCCCGGCGGGAGCTCTTCGGCTTCGAGGTCGGGTTGTGGGCCCAGCGGCCAGGTCGCACGGTGCCGCGTCCGGCGCCGGGTTCTCAGCACGGGCCGGTGGTTCGGCTTCTTGACCGCGCGTGGGCGGTCCCGAGGGCGCCGGGCCGGGAGGGGGCGTGCGTTTGCCTCCCGCCCGGCCTCGGGGAAGGGCTTCGTTCCGACGGAAGACCTCCGCGCGTCCGGAGGGAGCCCCGCCGAGGGGGGCCACCGCGGTGGCCGCGCGGATCAGTGCCGCCGTGGCCGTCGAGCGGGACTGCTGGGGCCAGGCGATGGACAGGGTGATAGGAGGTGTGTCCGGCAGCGCGCGGTAGACGACGCCCGGGCGGGGGTAGCGGGTCGTGACCGACTCGGGCAGGAGCGTCACCACCTCCCCCAGTTCGACGAGGGTGAGCAGTTGCGGCAGGTCGGCGATCCTGTGGCGCTCGACGACGGTGTCCAGGTAGCGGTCGAGGCCGTCGAGGCGGCCGGGCTCGACGCCCGGGAGGGCGAGGTCGGCGAGGGTGAGGTGGTCACGGGCGGCCAGGGGATGGGCGGCCGGGAGAGCGGCGAGGCGGGCCTCGACGGCCAGCGGCTCGGCGTCCAGACCACTCCGGTCGAACGGCTCGTAGATCAGGGCCGCGTCGGCCTCGCCCTCGCGCAGCAGCCGTACCTGTTCGCGCCAGCCGGAGAGCCGGACGGTGACGGGCCGGGCTCCGGGCTCGGTGGCGTAGCGGGCCAGGATGGGCTCCAGCAGGCCCGCGTCGCCGTCGGCCTTCACGGCCAGGACCAGCTTGGGCTCGGGGTCGGCGGCGCGCTGGGCCCGGCGGCCGGCGGCGTGCAGCGCGTCGAGGGCGATCCGGGCTTCGGCCAGCAGGACGCGGCCGGGCGGGGTGAGGGTGACGCTGTGGGTGGTGCGCTCGAAGAGGGTGACGCCGAGGTCGGTCTCCAGGCGGCGGATGGCACGGGACAAAGGCGGGGCGGAGATGCCCAGCCGTTCGGCGGCTCGGGAGAAGTTGAGCTCCTCCGCCACGGCGAGGAAGTAGCGCAGTGATCGGGACTCCACGACCTGGCACCTCCGTTCGGTATGTCCTTGAGGGTAACAAGCGGGATCCGACCGGTCCTTCCGTGCCGTGCGGCTTCGGCGCAGGATCGACGCAGGCGGCCCCCCGGTACGTCGGCTCGTGCCGCGTGACGTCAACCGCCTTTCCCACGAACCCTCTTGGAGCTTCTTGATGCTTGTCGTCACCACTCCCACCGGCCAGATCGGCCGACAGGTCGTCGACCGTCTCCTCGGCTCGGGGGAGCCGGTCCGTGTGATCGTGCGCGATCCCGGCCGGCTCTCCCCGGACGTGCGCGAGCGGGTCGAAGTCGTGCAGGGCTCGCACCGTGACCGCGATGTGGTCATGAAGGCGTTCACCGGCGCGGACGCCGTGTTCTGGCTGGTACCCCCGGACCCAAGCGCGCCGAGCGTGGAGGACCATGTCCTGGACCCCACTCGTTCGGCGTGCGAGGCGATCGGCGGCCACGGCGTCGAGCGGGTCGTCGCCGTCTCGACCATGGGCACCGGGATCGAGCGGAACGCCGGCCACCTCTCGGCGGCGCGGGCAGGCGAGGAACTGCTCGCGGGCACGGGCGTGAAGTTCCGGGCACTGCGTCCCCCGGGTTTCATGGAGAACCTGCTCTGGCAGCTCGACACGATCAGGAACCAGGGCGCCTTCTTCTGGCCCCACCCCGCGGATCACACCTTCGCTCTCGTCGCCACCCGCGACATCGCCGCGAAGGCCGCCGAGCTCCTGCTCGACGACTCGTGGAGCGGTCAGGGCGCCGTGCCCGTGGTCAGCCCCGACTCCCTGTCCCCCGCCGGCGTGGCCCGGATCGTCTCCGAGGTGCTGGAGCGGCCCGTCCGCTTCCAGCAGGTGCCGGTCGAGGCCTACCGCGCGACGATGCTGGAGCACGGGGCGAGCGAGGCCTGGGCGCAGGGTCTGGCCGACATGGCCGTGGCCCAGAACAACGGCGCCTACGACGAGGAGCACCGCGCCACACCGCCCGGCCCCACCGGCTTCCGCCAGTGGTGCGAGGAGGTGCTCAAGCCTGCCTTCCTGGCCTGAGCAGCCCCGCGCGCCCATTCGGGGCCGGCGACCGGATGCCGGATCGCGGCAGACGACCCGGCGGGCGCGCGGTACGGCCGCCGGAAGGTGCGGCGGAACGAGGACGTCGACCACGAGCGTCCCGTCCTCGCTCCGCCGACCCACCCCGCGTGACCAACCCGTCGGCGACCGCCGCCACGCCCATACGTGCCATCGACCCTGAAATGCCATGAAACGATTCACGCACATGGAGCCGAGGAGCGGAATGCGATCCCGCACCGCCACGAACGTACCGGAAGTGATTGCGACGACATCTTGACGCCGCGCACCCACGCGGCTAGCTTCCTGAAACGATTCAGAGAAAACGCCACCGCAGCGCCGCCCCGCTCCGACGACGCAGGAAAGAGAACCGATCATGGCACCCCACCCCGAAGCCGCCGCCCTTCTGGCACGGTCCCATCGCCTCGGCTCCGACCCCCGCAACACCAACTACGCCGGCGGCAACGCGTCCGCCAAGGGCACCGCCACCGATCCCGTGACCGGCGGTGACGTCGAGCTGATGTGGGTCAAGGGGTCCGGTGGTGATCTCGGCACGCTGACGGAGGCCGGGCTCGCCGTCCTGCGGATCGACCGGCTGCGGGCGCTGAAGGGGGTGTACCCCGGGGTCGAGCGCGAGGACGAGATGGTCGGCGCCTTCGACTACTGTCTGCACGGCAAGGGCGGGGCGGCCCCCTCCATCGACACCGCCATGCACGGGCTCGTCGAGGCCGCGCACGTCGATCATCTGCACCCGGACTCCGGGATCGCGCTGGCCTGCGCCGCCGACGGGGAGAAGCTGACCGCCGAGTGCTTCGGGGACTCGGTGGTGTGGGTGCCGTGGCGGCGGCCCGGCTTTCAGCTCGGGCTGGACATCGCGGCGGTCAAGGAGGCCAACCCGCAGGCGATCGGCTGCGTTCTGGGCGGGCACGGGATCACCGCATGGGGTGAGACGTCCGAGGAGTGCGAGCGCAACTCGCTGCACATCATCCGTACCGCGGAGGCGTTTCTCGCCGAGCGCGGGAAGCCGGAGCCGTTCGGGCCGGTGATCGAGGGCTACGAGGCCCTTCCCGCGGCCGAGCGGCGGGAGCGGGCGGCGGCGCTGGCGCCGTACGTCCGGGCCGTCGCCTCGCAGGACAAGCCGCAGGTCGGGCACTTCGACGACTCCGACGCCGTGCTGGACTTCCTCGCCCGCGCCGAGCATCCGCGGCTCGCGGCCCTGGGCACGTCGTGCCCGGACCACTTCCTGCGGACCAAGGTGCGCCCGCTGGTGCTGGACGTGCCGCCGGCCGCGCCGCTGGAGGAGGCCGTGGCCCGGCTGAAGGAGCTGCACGCCCGGTACCGGGAGGAGTACGCCGGCTACTACGAGCGGCACGCCCTGCCCGACTCGCCCGCGATGCGCGGCGCCGACCCGGCGATCGTGCTCGTGCCGGGCGTGGGCATGTTCAGCTTCGGCAAGGACAAGCAGACCGCCCGCGTGGCCGGCGAGTTCTACGTCAACGCCATCAACGTGATGCGCGGGGCGGAGGCGGTGTCGACGTACGCGCCGATCGAGGAGTCGGAGAAGTTCCGCATCGAGTACTGGGCGCTGGAGGAGGCCAAGCTCCGGCGGATGCCCGAGCCCAAGCCGCTGGCGACCCGGGTGGCTCTGGTGACCGGTGCGGGCAGCGGGATCGGGAAGGCCATCGCGCACCGGCTGGTGGCCGAGGGCGCGTGTGTCGTCGTCGCCGACCTGAACGACGAGAGCGCCCAGGCCGTGGCCGAGGAGCTGGGCGGCCCGGACAAGGCGGTCGCCGTGACCGTCGACGTCACGTCCGAGGAGCAGATCGCGCAGGCCTTCAAGGCGGCGGCGCTCGCTTTCGGCGGAGTCGACCTGGTCGTCAACAACGCCGGGATCTCCATCTCCAAGCCGCTGCTGGAGACCTCGGCACGCGACTGGGACCTGCAGCACAACATCATGGCCCGCGGTTCCTTCCTCGTCTCACGGGAGGCGGCGCGGGTGATGATCGCGCAGGGGCTGGGCGGTGACATCGTCTACATCGCCTCCAAGAACGCGGTCTTCGCCGGGCCCAACAACATCGCCTACTCCGCCACCAAGGCCGACCAGGCCCACCAGGTGCGGCTCCTGGCCGCCGAGCTGGGCGAGCACGGCATCCGTGTCAACGGGGTCAACCCGGACGGTGTGGTGCGCGGTTCCGGGATCTTCGCGGGCGGCTGGGGTGCGCAGCGGGCCGCGGTGTACGGGGTGCCCGAGGAGAAGCTGGGCGAGTTCTACGCCCAGCGGACCATCCTCAAGCGGGAGGTGCTGCCGGAGCACGTCGCGAACGCCGTCTTCGCGCTGACCGGCGGCGAGCTGACCCACACCACCGGGCTGCACGTCCCGGTCGACGCGGGTGTGGCGGCCGCGTTCCTGCGGTGAGCGGGCTCTTGAGGTCGTACGCCGCAGTCGACCTGGGCGCCTCCAGCGGGCGGGTGATGGCCGGCCGGGTGAGCCCGGACTCGCTGGAGCTGAGCGAGGCACATCGCTTTCCCAACCGGCCGGTGCGCACACCCGAGGGCCTGCGCTGGGACATCCTCGCCCTGTACGGCGGTGTCCTGGACGGACTCCGGGCGGCGGGCCAGGTGGACTCGGTGGGCATCGACAGCTGGGCCGTGGACTACGGCCTGCTGGACGCCGACGGGGCCCTGCTGGGCAACCCGGTGCACTATCGCGACGCCCGCACCGAGGGCGTCGCCGAGAAGGTGTGGGCGACCGTGCCGGCCGAGGAGCTGTACGGGGCGACGGGCCTTCAGTACGCGCCCTTCAACACCCTGTACCAGCTGACGGCGGCCCGCGAGAAACGCCAACTCTCCTACGCCCAGCGGCTGTTGCTCATCCCGGACCTGGTGTCGTACTGGCTGACCGGCGAGCAGGGCACCGAGCTGACCAACGCCTCCACCACCCAGCTCGTCGATCCCCGGACGCGGACGTGGTCGTACGACATCGCCGAGCGGCTCGGTATCGACCTCGGCCTGTTCGCGCCGCTGCGGCAGCCCGGCGATCCGGCCGGGCTGCTGCGGCCGGAGGTGCTGGAGGAGACCGGGCTGACGGGTCCGGTGCCGGTGACGGCCGTCGGCTCGCACGACACCGCCTCCGCGGTGGCCGCCGTCCCGGCCACCGGCGAGCCCTTCGCCTACATCTGCACCGGCACCTGGTCCCTGGCCGGGCTGGAGCTGACCGCTCCGGTGCTCACCGAGGAGAGCCGCGCCGCGAACTTCACCAACGAGCTGGGGCTCGACGGCACGGTCCGGTACCTGCGCAACATCATGGGGCTGTGGCTGCTCCAGGAGTGCCAACGGTCATGGGGCGAGCAGGACTTGAGCCGGCTGTTGCGCGAGGCCGGCGCCGTGCCGGCGCTGCGCTCGGTGGTGGACGCCGGGGACGAGACGTTCCTGGCGCCCGGGCGGATGCCGGAGCGGATCGCCGAGGCGTGCCGGGCGTCCAGGCAGCCGGTGCCGGTGACGCGGGCCGAGGTCACCCGGTGCATCCTGGACTCGCTGGCCCTCGCCCACCGGCGGGCCGTCGAGGACGCACAGCGGCTGGCCGACCACGCGGTGGAGGTGGTGTACCTCGTCGGCGGCGGCACCCGCAACGCGCTGCTGTGCCAGCTCACCGCCGACGCCTGCGGGCTGCCCGTGGTCGCCGGTGCGACGGAGGCGGCGGCCCTCGGCAACGTCCTGGTCCAGGCCCGTGCCGACGGCCTCGTCGGCGACCTGGCCGCCATGCGCCGGCTGCTCACCCGCACCCAGCCGCTGACCCGGTACACGCCCCGTGGCGACGCCACGCGCTGGCGGGAGGCCGAAGCGCGGCTCGCCACGCGGTGAACGGCACTCTCCCTTCGGCGGTATTCGCCTACTACCCTGCACTCGTCCGATGACCGACCCCGAGGAGCCGCGATGCGTGTCGCCCTGTTCCTGACCTGTGTCAACGACACGCTCTATCCGGACACCGGCCGTGCCGTGGTGAAGCTGCTGACCAGACTGGGTGTCGACGTCGACTTCCCGATGGGTCAGAGCTGCTGCGGGCAGGCCCACTACAACACCGGTTACCGGCATGAGGCCGAACCACTGGCCCGGCACTTCTCCGATGTCTTCCGCGAGTACGACGCGATCGTCACCCCCTCCGGATCCTGCGGGGCGATGGTGCGGGAGCTGTATCCGCGGATGGGCGAGCGGGCGCGTGCCGAGGGGCGGGGGGACTCACTGGCCCGGACGCTGGCGCCGGTGGTGCCGAAGACGTACGAGCTGACCGAGTTCCTGGTGGACGTGCTGGGCGTGACGGACGTCGGAGCCTATTACCCGCACAAGGTCACCTATCACCCCACCTGCCACGGCCTGCGCGGGCTCGGGCTCGGTGACCGGCCGCGCCGCCTGCTCCAGGCGGTCAAGGGCCTGGAGCTGGTCGAGCTGCCGGGCGCCGAGGAGTGCTGCGGGTTCGGGGGCACGTTCGCGCTCAAGAACGCCGAGGTCTCGGCGGCCATGGGCACGGACAAGGTCCGCAACGCCGAGTCGACGGGCGCGCAGGTGCTGTGCGCGGCGGACAACTCGTGCCTGATGCACATCGGCGGCACGATGAGCCGGCTGCACACGGACATGCGGCCGGTCCACATCGCGGAGATCCTGGCGAGCACGGAGGAGGAACCGGCGGTATGAGCGGAACGTTCGTCGGCATGCCGGCCTTTCCGAAGGCGGCGCACGACGCCCTGGGCAACACCACCCTGCGGGGCAACCTGCGGCACGCCACGCACACCATCCGCGCCAAACGGGCCCGCGCGGTGGCCGAGTTGGACGACTGGGCGGCGCTGCGCGAGGCGGGCCGCCGGATCAAGGACCACACCCTGCGCCACCTCGACCGCTATCTGGTGCAGCTGGAGGAGTCGGTCACGGCGGCGGGCGGTACGGTCCACTGGGCCGCCGACGCCGACGAGGCCAACCGGATCGTCGCCGAACTCGTCCGGGAGACCGGCGAGTCGGAGGTCGTCAAGGTCAAGTCGATGGCCACTCAGGAGATCGGGCTCAACGAGGCCCTGCTCGAAGAGGGCATCCACGCCTACGAGACCGATCTCGCCGAACTCATCGTGCAGCTGGGCAAGGACCGGCCCTCACACATCCTGGTGCCCGCCATCCACCGCAACCGGGGCGAGATCCGGGACATCTTCCGCTCGGAGATGGGCGAGTGGGGCCGTCCCGCCCCCGAGGGCCTGACCGACACCCCCGCCGAACTCGCCGAGGCCGCCCGGCTGCACCTGCGGGAGAAGTTCCTGCGCGCCAAGGTCGGCATCTCCGGCGCCAACTTCATGGTCGCCGAGACCGGCACCCTCGTCGTCGTCGAGTCCGAGGGCAACGGCCGGATGTGCCTGACCCTGCCGGAGACGCTGATCTCGGTCGTCGGCATCGAGAAGATCGTGCCGACCTGGCGGGACCTGGAGGTCTTCCTGCAGACCCTCCCCCGCTCCTCCACCGCCGAACGCATGAACCCGTACACGTCGATGTGGACCGGCACCACGGACGGCGACGGCCCCGGCACCTTCCACCTCGTCCTGCTCGACAACGGCCGCACCGACACCCTCGCCGACCAGGTCGGCCGCCAGGCCCTGCGCTGCATCCGCTGCTCGGCCTGCCTGAACGTGTGCCCGGTGTACGAGCGGGCGGGCGGCCACGCCTACGGCTCGGTGTATCCGGGCCCGATCGGCGCGATCCTCAGCCCTCAACTCCGGGGCACGGCAAGCGAGATCGACGCCTCACTGCCGTACGCGTCGAGTCTGTGCGGGGCCTGCTACGAGGTGTGCCCGGTCGCCATCGACATCCCCGAGGTACTGGTGCATCTGCGCGAGCGGGTCGTGGAGGGCGGCCCGGCCGTGCGGCAGGGCAACAAGGTGGTGCTGAAACCGGCCAAGGGACACGCCGCCGAACGGGCGGCCATGCGCGCGGCACGCTGGGCGTTCACCCACCCCGGCGCCCTGCGCACCGGCCAGCGCCTCGCCTCCCGCACCCGCCGGCTGCACCCCCGTACCCTGCCGGGCCCGGGCAGGGCGTGGAGCGGCACCCGGGACCTGCCCGCCGTACCGGCGGAACCCTTCCGGGACTGGTGGCAGCGCACCCGCGGTGGAAAGGACGAAACCAAGTGAGCAGCAGGGAACGGATCCTGGGCCGGGTACGGCGCGCCCTCGCCGATGTGACCCCGGACGAGCGGCCGTACGAGGAGGCCGTGCCCCGCGACTATCTGCGCGAGCACGGCGCCCGCACGACCGAGGAGACGGTGGAGCTGCTGGCCGCGAACCTGGCGGACTACCGGGCGATCGTGCACCGCAGCGACGCCGAGGAGCTGCCGTATCTCGTCATGCGGCTGCTGAACGAGCACGGCTCCCAGGAGGTGCTCGTGCCGCCCGGGCTGCCGCCGGAGTGGATGTCCGCCGCGGACCCCGTGCGGATCCACGACCGGGCGGTGAGCACGCCGCAACGGCTGGACCAAGTGGACAGCGTGGTGACAGGTTGTGCCGTGGCGATCGCCGAGACCGGCACGATCGTCCTGGACGGCTCCCCCGACCAGGGCCGGCGCCGTATCTCGCTCATCCCGGACCACCACGTCTGTGTCGTGCGGGTCCCGGACCAGGTGGTCTCCTCCATCCCGCAGGCCCTCGAACGCCTCGATCCCGCCCGCCCCTTGACCTGGATCTCCGGCCCGTCGGCCACCAGCGACATCGAACTGGACCGGGTGGAGGGCGTGCACGGCCCGCGCACGCTGGAAGTGATCCTGCTGAGCTGACCGGGCGAGGGACCCACCTGCTCCGGCCGGCGGCGCGCCGGTGTGGTCCGAACGGGTGCGGCCCGCGCCACCCGGCGGGGGCCACCGCCGCGCGCCTCGTACACGGCCCCGATAGCGTGCGGACATGATCCGGTTCGAGCAGGTCACCAAGCGGTACCCGGACGGTACGACGGCGGTGGACGACCTCTCCTTCGAGGTGGCCGAGGGCGAACTCGTCACGTTCGTCGGGCCGTCCGGGTGCGGCAAGACGACGACCGTGATGATGGTCAACCGGCTCATCGAGCCGACCTCCGGCCGGATCTTCGTCGACGGCGAGGACATCGCCTCGGTCGACCCGGTGCGACTGCGCCGCCGCATCGGCTACGTCATCCAGCAGGTGGGCCTCTTCCCGCACCGCACGGTTCTGGACAACACCGCGACCGTGCCCGCGCTGCTCGGCTGGAAGCGGGCGAAGGCGCGGGCGCGGGCCGCCGAGCTGCTGGACCTGGTGGGACTCGACCCGAAGACGTACGGGCCGCGCTACCCGGAGCAGCTGTCCGGCGGACAGCGGCAGCGGGTCGGGGTGGCGCGGGCCCTCGCGGCGGACCCACCGGTGCTGCTGATGGACGAGCCGTTCGGCGCCGTCGACCCGGTGGTGCGCGAGCAGTTGCAGGACGAGTTCCTGCGGATGCAGGCCGCGGTGCGCAAGACCGTGCTGCTGGTCACGCACGACATCGAGGAGGCGGTACGGCTCGGGGACCGGATCGCCGTGTACGGGCAGGGCCGGATCGAGCAGTTCGACACGCCCGGCGCGGTGCTCGGGGCGCCCGCGACCCCGTACGTCGCCTCCTTCGTGGGCGCCGACCGGGGGCTGAAGCGGCTCTCGGTCACCGCGATCGAGCCGGACGACCTTCAGCAGCCGCCCGTGGCCCGCCCGGACGAACCGGCCGAACGGGCAGCCGAGCGGCTGCGGGCGGAGGGCGCCCGGTGGGCCGTCGTCCTCGACGCGCACGGCGATCTGCGCGGCTGGGCCGGCATCGACGAACTGGCGCGGGGCGGGACGGTCGCGGACGTCACCCACCGGATGACCGCGTGGGTGCCGGTCGGCGCGCCGCTCAAGCAGGCGTTCGGGATGATGCTGCAGTACGACGCCGGGTGGGTCGCGGTGCTGGACGGCGCGCGCTTCCTCGGCGTGCTCACCCCGGCGAAGCTGCACGAGGCGCTGCGCCGCTCGGTGGACGCGGACGCGCGGGGCGTGGCGCGGGGTCAGGTGCCGTTCGACTCGGTGGCGGACGCGTAGGACACCGGCCGCGCGTCACTTCAGCAGTCCTTTGTCCTTCAGGTAGGCGCGGGCCACGTCGGCGGGCAGCCGGCGCCAGCTGTCGACCTGCTCGTTCATGGCGGCCAGGTCGCGTGTGGTGAGGACGTCGTCGAGCTTGCCCAGCGCCTTCGCCACCCCCGCGCCGCCGGCCCGGGAGCGGTTGACCACCGGGACCACGTAGTCGGCGTTCTGCAGGTGTCTGTCGTCGGCGAGCAGGACCAGGCCGAAGGAGTCGAGGGTGGCGTCCGTGGTGGTAGTCAGCACCATCTGGTCCCGGCCCTCCTGCACGGCCCGCTTGGCCTGTGTGGTGCCGACGCCCTTGGGGTCGACGCCGGTGATGTCGATGCCGTACACCTTCTTCAGCCCCGGTGCGCAGTAGGGGCGTTGGACGCACTCGTCGCCGGCCGCGAGGCGCACCCCCAGCTTCGACGCGCCGAGGTCGCTGAGGGTCTTCAGGCCATACCGGCGGGCGTAGTCCGCGCGCACCGCGAAGGCGTTCTGGTCGATCGCGCGGCCGGGCGGGAGGACGGTGAGGCCGCGGGGCGTGGCGAGTCGGCGCAGGGCGGTCATCGTCCTGCCGAGGTCGGGGGAGCCGACGGGCGCGGCGCCGGCGCCGTGGGTCTTGGCGTTCAGCCAGTCGGCGAAGGTGGCCGCGTACTCGGGGACGATGTCGATCTGGCCGGATTCCAGGGCCGGTTCGTACAGCTCCCGGTTGTTGACGGTGAGCAGGGACGTCTTGTAGCCGGCCTGGTTCAGCAGCCGGGCGTACAGCTGGGCGAGCAGATCGCTCTCGGTGAAGCCGGCCGAGCCGATGGTCAGGTGGTGGCTGTCGCCGGGGGACGCGGTGACCTGGCCGCGGTCCTCCAGGGAAGGCCCGGTGGTGCAGGCGGTGACCGTGAGCAGCGTGACGACTGTGCGGGCTGCCCTCATCGGCCACCCCGCGCCCACCGTGGTGCCAGCCGCTCGGCGATCTCGAAGACGCCCTCGACGACGAGCGCGAACACGGCGACGAGCAGGGCGCCCGCGACCACCTGGGGCGTACTGGCGAGGTTGAATCCGGCGGTGATGATCCGTCCGAGCCCGCCGCCGCCCGCGAGCGCGGCGATGGTGGCGGTGGCGATGAGCTGGACGGCGGCGATCCGCGCCCCGTTCAGGACCATCGGCAGCGCGAGGGGCAGCTCCACCCGCAGCAGCAGCTGCCGTCCGGTCATCCCCATGCCCCGGGCCGCCTGTACGACGTCGCGGTCGACCTCGCGCATGCCGACGTAGGCGTTGGTGAGCAGCGGCGGGACGGCGAACAGCACCAGGGCCACCACGGTGGGCCCCTCCGCCCACCTGCCGACCGGGGTGAGGAGCAGCAGGACCAGGACGGCGAACGTGGGCACGGCCCGGCCGATGTTGGAGATGTTCACGGCGAGCGCGCCGCCCTTGCCGAGGTGGCCGAGGACCAGGGCGACGGGCAGCGCGATCAGACAGCTGAGGAGCAGGCAGACGGCGGTGAGCATCAGGTGCTGGAGCAGCCGGTGCCGGACGCCGTCGTCACCCGACCAGTGCGCGGGGTCGGTGAGCCAGTGCCAGGTCGCGTCGAGCGTGCTCATGCACGGCCCTCCTTCACCCCGAGGAGCCTTGGGCGCCGCCTCCCTCGTACGGCGGGCGCCCGTGCGCGGCCCGCCCTGGTCCACGGCGTGATCAGCCACTGCACGCCCAGCAGGAACAGGTCGGCGGTGACGGCGATCAGCACGCAGAGCACGGACGCGGTGAGCACCTGGGCCTTGAAGTAGGTGTTCATGCCCGCGTAGATGAGGTTGCCGAGCCCGCCGAAGCCGACGATCGCGCCGACCGTGACCAGGGAGACCGCCGAGACGGTGGCGATGCGCAGGCCGGCCATCGCGGCGGGCAGGGCGAGGGGCAGTTCCACGGTGAGCAGCAGGCGGACCGGACCGTAGCCGAGGCCGCGCGCGGCCTGCCGGGTCTCCTCGGGCACGGCGCGCAGGCCCGCGAGGATGTTCCGGACGAGCAGCGTCAGCGAGTACAGCACGAGTCCGGCGACGACGAGGGTGGCGGAGAGCCCGTACAGGGGCAGGAGCAGGGAGAACATGGCGAGCGACGGGATGGTGTAGAGGATCGTCGTCACGGCGAGCACCGGCCCGGCCGCCCAGCCCCAGCGGCGGGCCAGCACCGCGAGCGGCAGCGCGATGGCCAGCCCGATGAGGACCGACAGGACGGTCAGCTGGAGGTGCTGCGCGACCGCGTCGAGGAGGATCCGGCGGCGGGTGCTCAGATAGGCGCCGCAGATCCACTCGTTGCGCGCGAGGCAGTCGTCCGGGGGCGCGGTCACGGTCTCATTGGACCGGGCGAGCGAGGGAGGCGGCGCGTTGGGCTGGCCCGTACGGGGGGCTCTGTACGGGCCGGTGGGGTCGGGGCGCGCTCCGTACGGGCCGGTGGGATCGGGGGCTCTCCGTACGGGCCGGTGGGGTCGGGGGCTAGTTCATCCCCGCCGCGTCCAGCAGCGCCGTCACCGTCGCCGTGGCGAGACCGTCGTCCAGCTTCTCGACCTTCGCGCCCGCGCGGGCGCTGGCCCCGTCGAAGACCAGCAGCAGCTGGCGGGCGAGCAGCTTGGGCTCGCGGGCGCCGCCGCGCTCCGCCTCGGCGCGGAAGGCCTCGGCCAGCCGCTGCTTGACGCCCCGGGCGACTTCGGTCGCCGGGTGCTCGGGGTTCTTCAGCTCCACCAGGACGGCCAGGTAGGGGCAGCCGTGGTAGTCGGCGGCCGCGGAGGCCTGCTCCAGCCGTTCGAAGACGTACAGGATCCGCTCGCGTGGTGTGGCGGTCTCCGCGTCGGGGTGTGCGAGCTGGGCGTCGTACCACGGGATGCGCCGTTCCAGGCTCGCCGCCAGCATCGCGTCCTTGCTGTCGAAGAACTGGTACATCGACCGCTTGGAGACACCCGCCTCCCGGCACAGCGCCTCGATGCCGACGGAGACGCCCTCGCGGTAGGAGAGCCGGGCGGCCGCGTCGAGCAGCCGGTCGCGCGGGGACGCCTTGTCCGGCGGGGACGCCTTGTCTGTGGAGGCCATGCGGCGAGGTTAACCCGAGGCGCGGACGATTGGAAACCGATCGGTGTATATCGCTCGGCGTGGCCGCCGTCTCCATCGAATCCACGTGACACAGGCACTGAACAAGCGCTTAGATAGGAGTCCGGACACCACTCCCGACCCGCCGGAGGCCCCGTTGTTCACGTCCGTCGACGACGTCTCCGCCCGCCTCGCCGAGACCGGCTACCTCGCCTCGCCCGCCGTCGCCACGACCGTCTTCCTCGCAGACCGGCTGGGCAAGCCGCTGCTGGTGGAGGGCCCCGCCGGAGTCGGCAAGACCGAGCTGGCCAAGGCCGTCGCCCAGGTCGCCGACGCCCGGCTGGTCCGGCTCCAGTGCTACGAGGGCGTCGACGAGTCCCGGGCGCTGTACGAGTGGAACCACGCCAAGCAGCTGCTGCGGATCAGCGCGGGCCGCGACGAGAGCTGGGACGAGACCCGCACCGACATCTTCAGCGAGGAGTTCCTGCTCCCCCGCCCGCTGCTGACCGCCATCCGCGGGGACGAGCCGACGGTGCTGCTGATCGACGAGACCGACAAGGCCGACGTCGAGATGGAGGGGCTGCTGCTGGAGGTGCTCAGCGACTTCCAGATCACGGTCCCGGAGCTGGGCACGGTCACCGCGACCCGGCGCCCGTTCGTCGTCCTCACCTCCAACGCCGGCCGGGAGCTGTCCGAGGCGCTGCGCCGGCGCTGTCTGTTCCTGCACATCGGCTTCCCCGAGGAGGAGCTGGAGCGGCGGATCGTACGGCTGAAGGTGCCGGGGCTCGACGCGGCGCTGGCCGAGTCGGTGGTCCGGGTGGTCGGGGCGCTGCGCGCGATGGACCTGCGCAAGGCGCCGTCCGTCGCGGAGACCATCGACTGGGCGCGCACCCTGCTGGCGCTGGGCGCCGACACCCTGGACGAGACGGTCGTCCGGGACAGCCTCGGAGTGATCCTCAAGCATCAGGACGACATCCAGAAGGCGGCGGCGAAGCTCGACCTGGACGCGCTGTGACCGCCGTCGCCGAGCGGATCACCGGGCTGGTCGGGGCGTTGCGCGCACACGGCGTGCGGATCGGCACCGGCGAGACCGTGGACGCGGCCCGGGCCGCGAAGGCACTGGGGCTTGCCGACCGCGAACGACTGCGCGAGGGGCTGGCCGCGACGCTGCTGCACGGCCCCGGTCAGCGGGCGGTGTTCGACCCGGTCTTCGACCTGTACTTCCCGCGCGGGGTCGGCGGCCCGGGCGACGGCGGACCCGCCGACCGCGAGGCGCTGCGCGACCAGCTGGCCGAGGCCCTGGCGGCGGACGACCGCGCCCTGATGGCCCGGTTGGCGGTGGACGCGGTCGACGCCCTCGGCGGCTACGGCAGTTCACCCGGCTCGGACGGCTGGTCCGCCTACCAGACGCTGGACCGGCTGCGCCCGCAGACCCTGCTGGCGCGGGTGCGCGCGGGCGTCCGGGGCCAAAACGGCAGCGGTGCCGGCTTCGCCGACCGGCTGCTGGACGACGAGATCCGGCACCGCATCGAGCAGTTCCGACGGATGGTCGGAGCCGAGGCGCGGCGCAGGGTCGCCGAGCGGCGCGGGCGGGACGAGATCGCCCGGCGCGGCGTCGTACCGACCGCGGACCGGGTGGACTTCCTGTACGCGAACCGGAACCAACTGGCCGAGCTGCGCAGGGCGGTTCAGCCGCTCGCGCGCAAACTGGCCACCAGGCTCGCCGCGCGCCGGCGCCGGGCCGCGCGCGGCACCGTCGACCTGCGCCGCACCCTGCGCTCCTCGCTGTCCACGGGCGGGGTGCCGATGCGGCCGGTGCTGCGCCGGCGCCGCCCCGTGCGCCCCGAACTGGTGCTGCTGTGCGATGTGTCCGGCTCGGTGTCCGGATTCTCCGACTTCACGATGCTGCTGGTGCAGGCACTGCACGACCAGTTCAGCAAGATCCGCGTGTTCGCCTTCGTCAACCGGCTCGACGAGGTGACCGGCCTGCTCGACCACGGCCGCGCCGACCCCGACGGCCTCGGCGCCCGCATCCACGCCGAGGCCACGCTCACCGGCTGGCACGGCAGCAGCGACTACGGCGTGGCACTCGGCGAGTTCACCGCGCGGTACGGCGACGCGGTGGGCCCCCGCACGACCGTGTTCGTCCTCGGGGACGCCCGGACGAACATGAGCGACCCGAACCTGGCCGCCGTACGCGAGGTCGCCGGGCGGGCCCGCCGCGTGTACTGGCTGAACCCCGAG
This sequence comes from Streptomyces sp. NPDC050743, assembly GCF_044456925.1. Classification (NCBI taxonomy): domain Bacteria; kingdom Bacillati; phylum Actinomycetota; class Actinomycetes; order Kitasatosporales; family Streptomycetaceae; genus Streptomyces; species Streptomyces sp. NPDC050743. The sequence continues at coordinate 15,892 of NZ_JBITGJ010000012.1, read as the reverse complement.
CCGCGGGATAGGTGGGGCACCGGCGACTCGGCCGCGCCCGCGTACGCCGAACTGGTCGAGATGCACGAGTGCCGTACGGCCCGCCAGCTCAGCGCGCTGATCGCCCGGCTGCTGCCGGTGTGATCGACTGGTGCCGAACGACCACGACCGGCATCGAAGGACGTACGCCATGGGCCACTCCCCCGTTTCGCTCGGCACCTTCCCCACCCCCGTCGAACCGGCGCCCCGGCTCGCCGCGGCGCTCGGGCTCGGGCCCGAGGACCTGTGGATCAAGCGGGACGACCTGACCGGTCTGGGCGGCGGCGGAAACAAGATCCGGAAACTGGAGTGGACGGTCGGCGCGGCCCTCGCCGAGGGCGCGGACACGCTCGTGACCACGGGCGCCCCGCAGAGCAACCACGCCCGCCTGACCGCCGCCGCGGCCGCCCGGCTTGGCCTGTCCGCCGTCCTCGTCCTGCGCGGCGCACCGGGCGCCTCCCGGTCCGGAAACCTCGCGCTGGACGGCCTGTTCGGGGCGCGGATCGCCTGGGCCGGCGAGGTGGACCAAGCCGGTCTCGACGCGACGGCGGCCGAGGTGTGCGCACGGCTGCGGGCAGGCGGTGCCCGGCCCGCGCTCATCCCGTTCGGCGGATCCGGCGTGCCGGGCGCCCGGGGCTATGTGCGCTGCGGCGAGGAGCTGGACGAACAGGTGCCCCAGCTGCGCACGGTGGTGGTCGCGCTCGGCTCGGGCGGCACCATGGCCGGCCTGGTCGCGGCCCTGGGCGCCGGCTCGGTCCTCGGCGTCGACGTGGGCGCGCTGGCCGACCCGGCCGCTGCGGTGGCGCAGTTCGCGGCGCCGCTCACACCGGACGAGGTCACGCCCGAGGGGCTGCGGGTGCGCCGGGACCAGGTGGGCGCCGGGTACGCGACGCTGACCGAGCCGGTGACCGAGGCGCTCCGGCTCGCCGCCCGCACCGAGGGCCTGGTCCTCGACCCCATCTACACCGGCCGTGCCCTCGCCGGGCTCCGGGCGGCCGTCCGCGACGGTGACGTCCGGCCGGGCGAGAAGACGGTGTTCGTCCACACCGGCGGCCTGCCCGGCCTGTTCGGGCACGCGGACGCGGTCGCCTTCGCGGAGGAGGGGGCGGCGGTCTTCGAGGGATGACGGCTGAGGAGCGTGCCGCTACGGACGGTAAGAGAGCGCGTGCCTGAGCTGGAGGAGAACCTCACCTCGCTCGGGGAGACCGCCGACCGTAGGCTGGCGGACCAGATGTCCCAGCCGATCATCCGAAGGTGACCATGTACGCGACCTCCCTCGGTGCCGACGGCGCCCAGCTGTGTCCCCTCCAGCCGTGGCAGGCCGAGGAGTTCCTCGCCCATGTGGACCGCGGCCGGGAGTTCATCGGCCGGTTCAACGGTCTGCCGGACGTGGTCACGGACGTGGCGTCCGCCCGGGAGTTCCTGACGGCGTACGCCGGGAAGGAGGCGGCCGACGCGGGCCTCATCCGGGGGATCCGGCTCGACGGCACGCTGGTCGGAGCGGTGATCCTGCGCCGGATGGACGTCACGCAGGCAACGGCGGAGGCGGGCTGCTGGCTGGAACCGGCGGCGGTGGGGCGGGGGTTGGTGACCCGGGCCGCGCGTCTGCTCATCGACTGGGCGATCCGGGAGCGCGGCATCCACCGGGTGGAGTGGTGGGTGTCGGCCGGGAACGCGCCCAGCATCGCGGTCGCCCGGCGGCTCGGCATGAGCAAGGAGGCCGTCCTCCGGGAGAGTTACCTGTACCGGGGCGAGCGGCACGACGAGGAGATCTGGTCGGTGCTGGCGTCGGATTGGGTGGAGGGCACGCGCGCCGACGGCGTGTGACGGGCGCCCGTCGATAGCGGCTGTTTCCTGGGGCGGCAAAGGCGGGCGCCGCTCGAAACGGCGTCAGGGGCCGGCTCCTTCAGGGCACCGGCGGGCGCGGTCGCCCAAGGGGCGTGGCGGGTGCGGTGCGCCAGAGCACCGGTGGGCGCGGGGTCCCTTAGATGATCAATTCCAAGGGGTGCCTGCGGAGGGTGTGGGGGTGGGCGGTCAGGCGTCGGGGTCGACTTCGGGGTGCGTGAACCGCACGGGCTTGCCCAGCGACCGGGCGTAGGCGATTTCGGCTCGGGTGCTGTCTCCGATGTAGTCGCCGACTACGAGCACCTCATCAGCGAGCCGGATCTTCGCTCGGTGCAGATCGTCGAGTCGAACCTTCAGCGCCTCGGCCTCGACAGGATCGGACCAAAGTTCGTGCGGCGACTTCATGTCGCAACCCGGCTTGACGACAATCTTTCCGGCTTTGGTCTCCCGCAGATCGGCCTCGGTCATCTCGGCCATGAAACGGGTGGAGCCGCAGATCACGACGATACGCGGGAGGCTCAGCTGCTTCTTCGCGTCGGCGAGTTTCTCCTCGGGGGTGAGCGGTTGCGGGTATGACACTGGTTCCTCCTGGTGGTGTGGTCCAAGGGGTGCCTGCGGAGACGAGAACGAGGGTGTCCAAGATCGTCTTATGGCGAACGACGTGGACACCCTCGCGGCAGCACCCTATGCGACGACCGACGACATGCTGAAAGAGCATCCCGAGCTGGCGCCGTGGCGCCCGCCGGTTGGCATTACGCCCCGTCTGAGCGATGCCGAACTGGTCACCAAAATTGGTCGGACGTTGCCTGCAACCTCGGCCGGGGTCGGACGTCTGTCGGGGTGGAGGCCTCCACTTCGTCCAGCTGTCCGACCCCGAACCACCGAAGGAACCCATGTCCGCACACCGTGCATTCCGACCCGGCCCTGCCCGCAGGCTGCGTGCCGTCCTGGGGGTCTCCGCCGTAGGCGCGGCCTTGGCCGTCGCCGGCACCATCACCGCCCAGGCGGCCCAGGACGGCAACCACGCGACCCCGTCCCCCGCGCCGTCACCGGTCCACACCGCGACCCCCTCCCCGGTGCCCTCGCCGGCCCACAGCGCAACACCGTCCCCCGTGCCCTCGCCGGCCCGCACCGCGGCCCCCTCCCCGGTGCCGTCACCGGTCCGCACCGCGACCCCGTCGCCTGCACCGGCCACTCCAACTCCGGTACCGGCACCGACGCGGGCCACCCCGAGCCCCGTACCGTCGGCCCCCACCCCTGCCACTCCGAGCCCCGTCCCGGCGCCGGCGCGGGCCGGGCACGGTCCGCACCACGGACTCGCCGCACCGGCGCCGGTTCCGCAGCACCGCTGAGCAGCACCACCTGAACAGGGGCCGGAAGCGGGCCGTCGCTCGGCGGCGCTCGCTTCCGGCTCCGGGAGACCCATGACGACAGCCACACCACCGGCGGCCCTGCCTGGGACCGGGCGCCTGGCATGCCTCGACACCCCGCACCCTGGCGGCGGTTCACGCGGGCATGGCGCACCCGCGTCCTCGCCCGTGCCCGTACGGACATGCCCGGCGACGCGGCTCCCGGCGCGGACGCCACCCACACCGGCGCCGTCCGAGCGATCCCCCTCACCGGCGCCGAACAGCCACCGGGAATCGAGGAGTTGTACCACCACCGCCGCCTCGCCCTCGTCCGGCTCGCGGTGCTGCTGGTGGACGACCTGCCCACCGCCGAGGACGTCGTCCAGGACGCCTTCACCGCGCTCTTCCGCCGGCACGGTCACCGGCTCGCCTCGCTCGACGACCCGGAGGCGTACCTGAGGACCAGCGTCGTCAACGCGGCCCGCTCGGTGCTGCGCCGCCGCAGAACCGTACGGGCGCACACCCCGGCTCCCGAGCAGCACGCGCCCGCCCCGGAAGAGGACGTGCTGCTGCACGAGGACCACCGGGAGGTGCTGGCGGCGCTGCGCACGCTGACCCGGCGGCAGCGGGAGGTGCTGGTGCTGCGCTACTGGTCGCATCTGAGCGAGGCCGAGATCGCGGCGACGCTCGGCCTGTCGCGCGGTGCGGTCAAGTCCACGGCCAGCCGGGCCCTGGACGCCCTCGGCCGACGTCTGGAGGTGCTGCGGTGAACGACTCCGGCACCAAGACGGCGCAGACGCCGGTCGAGGAGCGGCTGCGGGCCGCGTTGGCCGCGCGGGCGCAGTCCGTCAGCCCCGGCGACCTGCGGCCGCTGCGCCCGCCGATGGCGGCGGTGCGGACCGGCCGGGTGCTGCTGCGCCGGGTGGTGGTGGGCGCGCTGGCGCTGGCGGCCGTGGCCGCGCTGGTGTTCTTCACGGTGCGCGGCGGTTAGTCCCGTCCGACCGGGCCGGCCCGTTCTCCGCATCCGACGACCGGCACACCGTCCCCCGTTCCGAGTGCGGTGACCCCGTCCACGGCCGAGCCGTCACCGAGCGCGCCGCACCCGTGAGCCGACGGGTGCCGACTACGCCCCGGAGTGCGCGAGTTCGATGTCGTGGTTCTCCACGTCCGTGCCGGCGACGGTCACCCCGGCGGCCCGGGGCGGGTAGCCGGCCGCGATGACTGTGTACGGGCCGCCGTCCAGGTCGGAGAAGGCGTACGCCCCGTCGTCGCCGGTGGTGGCCGTCGCGACGATGTTGCCCGCGGCGTCCAGCAGGGTCACCCGGGCGTCGCCGAGCGGCCCGCCCGCCGCGCGTACGGTGCCGCGCACCTGGGCGCCCGGCCGCAGTTCGGCCTCGACACGGGTGACGCCGGTGCCGTCGATCTCCACGGGCAGGGCGAGCGGCCGATGCTTGGGAGAGCTGACGGCGAGGGTGACCGTGCCCGGCACGAGACCGGTGAGGGTGAACTCGCCCAGCCCGTCGGTCCGTACCGTCGCCAGCACCTCCCCGCGCGCATCGGTGACGACCACCACGGCCCCGGCGACCGGTGCTCCGCCGTCCGCGGCCCGTACCACGCCGGCCAGCCCGGCGGTGCCGCCGAGCAACAGGTCGTACGAGACCGGATGCGCGCCTACGACGACGGTGGCGGCCTGTGGGCGGCGGCCGTCGACGGAGGCGACGAGGACGTACGTCCCCTCCCCCGGCGCGTCGACGGCGTAGCCGCCGTCGTCCCGGGCGACGGCCCGGCCGAGTTGCCGTCCGCCGAGTGAGACCAGGGTGACGGCGGCCCGGCCGACTCCGGCACCGTCGGCCCCGCGCACCTGCCCGTGCACCGGGGTCCCGCCGAAGCCGGCGCCGACGGCCGTCCCGACCGGCGCCGCACCGACAGCCGGTTCCCCGGCTACTCCCGTCGGCACCTCCACCGTCTCCCCCGTTTCCACCGCGACTCCCGCCTCCGGTTGCGTGTCCGCGTCCGTGCCCGTGCGCTGCGCGGCCGCACGGACCCCCGCCGCCGCCCGGCGCGGGATGAACGCGGCGACGAGCAGGGCGAGTACGGCGGCGCCGGAGCCGACGGTCATGACGGGTTGGTGACCAGCACCTGCCGGCGGGCGGTCGTCCGCAGGTCCACCAGCGGCTCGGCGGTGCGCAGTTCGAACAGGCCCCAGGCGAGCAGGACGACGACGGACGCCGCGAACAGCCCGAGGGTCGTACGGCTGCCCCAGCCCCAGTCGGCTCCCTTGGAGACGCCGAGCAGCAGGCACACCAGACCGGCCGCCATGCCGAGCGCACCGGGCAGGTCGAAGCGCCCGCCGGTGCGCACCTTCGACTCGGGGACGAGCAGCAGTACGAGCAGGCCGGCCGCGGCGCCGAGCGCGCCCGAGGTCCAGAACAGCACGTGCCAGTCGAAGTGGTCGGCGATCAGTGCGGCGGCGGGCAGGCCGAGCGCGCCGCCGATGCCTAGGGAGGCGCTCATCAGGGCGGTGGCGGAGGCGAGGCGTTCGGCGGGCAGTTCGTCGCGCATGATGCTGATGCCGAGCGGGATGACACCGGAGGCCAGTCCCTGCAGCGCCCGGCCGACGATCATGGTTCCGAGGCCGTCGCTGAGCGCCGCCGTCACCGAGCCGGCGACCAGCATCAGCAGGCTGGTCAGCAGCATCAGCCGCTTGCCGTACATGTCACCGAGCCGGCCCATCACGGGCGTGGCGACGGCCGCCGCGAGGAGGGTCGCGGTGACCGCCCAGGTCGAGTCGGAGGCGGAGGCGTGCAGCAGCTCGGGCAGTTCGGCACGATCGGGATGACCAGGGTCTGCATCAGCGAGACCACGATCCCGCCGAGGGCCAGCACCGCGACGACGACGTTCGTCCGCGGTACGGCGGACTCCCCCGCCTGGCCGGGCCGGGGCTGCGCATGGGACATGGTCGGGCCTCCATCGGGACGACGCGGTCTGCGCACTCCCTCGAAGGTAAGTCAGTTGATTGACTTAACCAAGGAAAATGCGGGTTTCCGCACTCACCGGTACGCCGCCCGCACCGCTAAGTTGGGCGCCATGAGCAACCTTGACCGCGCGCCGGTGCCCAGCGTCTGCGGCGGCCGCGGATTCGTCGTGGCCGAGCCCGTCCGCGAACTGCTGAGTCCCCGTCAGGTGAGGCTGGGCGAGTCGACCGAGGTGCGCCGGCTGCTGCCGAACCTCGGCCGTCGCATGATCGGCGCGTGGGCCTTCGTCGACCACTACGGGCCGGACGACATCGCCGACGAGCCCGGCATGCAGGTGCCGCCGCATCCGCACATCGGGCTGCAGACGGTCAGCTGGCTGCACGAGGGCGAGGTGCTGCACCGCGACTCGACGGGCAGCCTGCAGACGATCCGGCCCAGGCAGCTGGGCCTGATGACCTCGGGCCGCGGGATCAGCCACTCCGAGGAGAGCCCCCGCCCGCACGCCCGCTTCCTGCACGGCGCACAGCTCTGGGTCGCCCTGCCCGACCAACACCGCCACACCGACCCGGAGTTCGAGTACCACCCGGACCTGCCCACGGTCACCGCGCCCGGCCTGACCGCCACGGTGCTCCTCGGCGACCTGGACGGCTCCGCCTCGCCGGGTACGACGTACACCCCGATCGTGGGCGCCGACCTCGCCCTCACCCGGGACGCCGACGTACGGCTGCCCCTGGAGCCCGACTTCGAGTACGGCGTCCTGGCCATGTCCGGCGAGGTCCACGTGGACGGCGTACCCGTGCTCCCCGGCTCCCTCCTGTACCTCGGCTGCGGCCGCTCCGAACTCCCGCTGCGCGCCGAGTCGAACGCCGGAATCATGCTGCTGGGCGGCGAGCCGTTCGCGGAGGAGCTGCTCATGTGGTGGAACTTCGTCGGCCGGTCTCAGGCGGAGATCGAACAGGCCCGCGAGGACTGGATGAAGGGGACCCGTTTCGGCGAGGTGAAGGGCTACGACGGGGCCCCGCTGGCCGCGCCGGAACTGCCGCCGGTGCCGCTGAAGCCACGCGGAAGGGTGCGCTGAACCGGCGCTTTACACCCAGGGAGCGTCGCCGATCACAACACCGGCGACTGGCTCCCGGAGATGCTGGCGCCGCGCGCGGTGCCGTGTCCACGCTTCCCTAAGGGCTCATGGGTGCGGGGGATGCGCGGAGGGGGATGTCGGGCTGCCGACCATGCGTCGAATGGGGTGGTGACCTGCGCATACATGGACAGGCCCCGGTATCGCGACGTGGGGTGCGGCACCGCTCGCCCTGCAGTCCGCAGCCCCCTTGCCGACCAGGGGCAGCGACGAGTACGAGCCCTTGATCCCGTGTGGTGGGCGCGCCGTGCGCGGTCAGCGGTGTCACCCCGCCGGCATGCTGAGCGCGTCGACGGTCCGGCACAGCTCGGAGCGCTCGGGCGGTGCAACGGCCCTCTCAGCCGAGTTTCCGGCGCAGTTGCAGGACGTAGAGGACCAGGAGCGAGGGGGCGATGAGTGCGGCCGCGACGCAGGAGACCACAACCAGCACCCACAAGGTGGCCGAGGGAGCCGCCGCCTGCTGGATGACCAGATGGGTGCCCAGGAGGTAGGGGTACTGCGCCACGCCCCACCCCGCGACGACTGTGGCGATCGCGGTCGCGGCCATGCCGCGTACGACGACGGTGCGGCTCGTGCGCAACAGCAGCAGTGCGGTGAGACCGCAGAGGGCGGAGACGGCCAGGAGTGGCGCGCCCACGGTGCTCAGTTGGTGGAACAGACGCGGTGAGTCCGAGCGGAGCACGAAGACGCCTGCCAGCGCCACCAGCCCGGCGACGATGGCCGCTGCGAAGGACCGGTCGCGGAACGCCTTCTCCAACTGGTCGTCTCCGCGGCGCTGGGCTTGTCCCGTGAGGAATACGGCGGCGAGATACGCGCAGACCACGACGGCGAGGACACCTCCGAGGACGGATGTCGGGTTGACCCAGCTCGACAGTGGGTCACCGTGTCCGTCGGTGGGCACGCGGCCGGAGGCGATGCCGCCGGCCACGGTGCCGAAGAAGAACGGCGTGAGTACGGATGAACAGGCGAAAGCGGTGCCGCTCAGCTGTTCCGCCCGGCCTTCGGGCAGTGCGTGGCGGAAGGCGAATCCCGCTCCTCTGGTGACGATGCCCAGCGCGGCCAGCCCCAAGGGGATGTACAGCGTCGTGGTGATCGCGGCGAAGGCTTGTGGGAAGCCCGTCCAGAGTGTGACGAGGCAGAAGATGAGCCACGTGTGGTTGGCCTCCCAGACCGGGCTCAGGGAGAGATTGATCAGCTCGCGCGCGTGGCGCCCCCGTTCGGGTCCGCCGGCCGTCAGATCCCAGAAGCCGGCACCGTAGTCCGCCCCGCCGAAGAGTGCGTAGGCGATGACGCCGATGAAGAGGATGGCGGCGATCAGGGTGCTCACCGCTGGTCAGCTCCGTCCGCGTGCTCCCTCACCGCTGGTGCCGGATGGGGACCGTACGGCACCGCGACGGTCTCGGGGTCGTGCTCGGACCACCTTCTGCGCATGGTGCGCAGAACGAGGAGTGCGCCGATGCCCACGCAGAGGTAGATGGCCAGGACGGTGGCGAACAACGGCCACAGGTTGCCCTGGGTCGCCACCGCGTCCCTGGTCAGCAGGACGCCTACGACGGTCCAGGGCTGGCGGCCGACCTCGGTCACCACCCACCCGCTCTCCAAGGAGGCCAGGGCGAACAGCCCGGCCACGGCGGCACCGCGCAGGAACCAGCGGTTCGTGGGCACCTCGCGCCGCCGCCACCAGAGCCAGGCGAACCAGAGGGACAGCAGGAGCAGCAGCGAGGCGGTTCCCACCATGACGTCGAAGGCCAGATGCACGACATTGACCACCGCGTCGTCGGGGCGCACTGCCGCGGGGATCGCGTTCAGGCCGCGGATCGTGGTGGAGGGCCTGAATGCGGCCAAGATCGATGCCACGTCGGGCAGCGGAAGGCCGTAGCGTACCGCGCCGTTGATGATGACACCGCCGAGCGTCTCCGGGACGTGGTCGGCGGTGGAGGGCACGAGTTCGATGGCGGCGAACTTCGCCGGTTCCCGGTCGAACACCTGACGGGCGATCGTGTCGCCCACCAAGAACTGGAGGGGCATCGCGACGGAGGCCACGGTGAAGGGCACGAGGAAACCCAGCCGGTGGTAGCGGTCCTGACGCCCTTTGAGCAGACCCCACGCGTACACCCCGGCGACCATGAAGCCCGCGACGATATACGCCGCGAGCAGCATGTGCACCATTTCCCACCAGAAGGCGCCGTTGAAGAAGACCTTGGACGGGACCACCTCGGTCACCCGGCCATCTCGCACGGTGAAGCCGCCTGGCTGGTTCATCCAGCTGTTCGCCGCGATGACGGCCGCCGTACCGCCGACGCCCGCCAGCGTGACCACGACACCGGTGAGGAAGTGCGGCCACGGTGGCAGCCTTCTCCAGCCGTAGATGTAGATGGCCATGAAGATTGCCTCGAGGAAGAAGAACAGGCCCTCGATGGCGAAGGGAAATCCGAACGCCGCGCCGTAGGGGCCCATGAGCCCGGGCCAGAGCAGACCCAGCTCGAACGTCAGAACCGTGCCCGAGACGGCCCCGACCGCGAACAGTACAGCGGCCACCCGAGACCAGCGTTGCGCCAGGAGCAATGCTTGCTGATCGCCGTACCGCAAGGCGCGAAAGTGGCAGATCAGCATCACGAACGTGAACGCCACTCCGAAGGGCACGATGATGATGTGGAAACCCAGGGTGAACGCCATCTGCTCACGCGCGGGGAGGAGCTGCGGCGGGTCGGCGACCCCGAGCAGGGAGGACATCAGCATGGGTTCTCCTCCCGCCCGGACGGATGAAGCCGGCCACGGCCATGACGATCCGACTCGCCATGCGTTCACCTCGGAACGCTAATCGGCCGAAGCGATCACGACCGCGCGACGCCACCGGCATCAGTCCTCGTTCACCCCTCCGAGAGGGGACTCCAGCCGCTCGCGCTGCGGCTTCACCACGTAGGCAGGATCCTTCGTGGTCCGCACTCCGGCCTCGAAGGTGCCGAAACGCTGCAGCACGCTGCCCGCCAGCAGGGCCAGTCCGCCCACCGCGGCGGCCACGCGGCTGCGCCGGGCAAGCGTCATCGCCGTGACCGCCCCGCCCAGGGTGAGGTACTCGGACGCCTTGCGCAGGTGATGCGGACGGCCGGTGGTGTACGCCTGGGTCACGAAGCCGGGACGCCGGTCGATGAGCCGGGAGGCGACGATCTCGGCCGCCGCGCCGACCGCGGCGAGCCGCCGTGCCGGGCCCGCTTCCGAGACGGGGGCCAGCAGCATGCCGAGGCCGGCGCCGCTGGCCGCGGCGGATCCGGTGAAGACGAACGGCAGCTCACGGTGGGCATCGTTCCACGCGGGCACCGCCGTCTGCGAGAGCAGAGCCGCCGTGTAGGAGGCGACCCCGGGGGCGAGCAGAGCCGCGGACAGCCCGGCCGGGCGAGCGGCGAAGTGCAGCAACCGCCCGGGCGGAGAGGCCCGTACGACTGCGGGCAGCATCTCTGCCGCGGCAGCCAGCGCGCTGCCAGGGCCGTAGGCGACGAGGATCCACGTGCCCACGGACATCGGCGAGCTCGGCTTGGCGACCCTCAGCATGTGGTGGAAGCGCTCAGGCCGGCCGAGATCCGCCACCAGCAGGTACATACTCGCCAGGAGGGCGGCGAAGCCACCGACCCGGCCCGCTCGTCGCAGTTGGGGACGCGCCGTCAGGTCGGCCCCGGCCGCCAGCAGCGCGGCACCGGCCGACAGCCCGCCGGTGAAGAGGTAGGCGGGGATTTTCCACTCCCACACCGGAGGCTTGAGCACCGGACGCCCGTAGTAGGAACGGAACGTCGCACGCGGAACCATGGACTGCTCGCGACCCCCGTCGTCATACTCCTTGCCGAAACGTCGGCCGCCGTGCCGCTCGTGCCGGATCTCCTCCTGCCCACTCATCGCCGCACCCCTCGCACGAAGACGGCGGCCGAGGCAGCCAACAGGGCCGACGCCGCCACGCCCACGTGCTTCCAGATCGACACGAGGTCGCGTGTCGGCACGACCGGGTCGGGTGGCAGCCCGTACACCTCGGGGTCGTCCAGGAGCAGGAAGAAGGCGCCGTCCCCGCCCACCCCGTCCTCGGGATCGCGGCCGTACAACTGAGCCTCGGGCACTCCGGCCTCGTGCAGGGCCGCCAGCCGTCGATCCGCTCTCTCACGCAACTCGTCCAAGGGACCGAATTGGATGGAATCGGTGGGACAAGCCTTGGCACACGCCGGTTCCAGCCCGTCGCGCAGCCTGTCGTAGCACATTGTGCACTTCCAGGCCCGCCCGTCGTCGGGGCGACGGTCGATCACACCGTAGGGACATCCCGACACGCAGTAGCCGCAGCCGTTGCAGATGTCGGGCTGCACCACCACCGTGCCGAACTCCGTACGGAACAGGGCTCCGGTGGGGCACACGTCGAGACATCCGGCGTGCGTGCAGTGCTTGCACACATCCGAGGACATCAGCCAGCGAAACTCCGTCCGGGCCTCCGCTCCCGTGCCGGCGCCGGGCAGGTCGAAGGAGGGAAAGCCCAGATCGACGGGGGCCGTGCCGAGGTCGCCGCCGCCACGCTTGGCGACCTCCAGGGCGTCCGCGACGACCTCGGTCGTCCCCTCCGTCCCGGACGGGCCCACGGGCAGGTCGGTCAGGCCCGCGTCCTGCCGGCCGAGCGGGCGCTCCTGCTCGATGAAGGCCACGTGCCGCCACGAACTGGCGCCCAGCATCCCGGTGTTGTCGAAGGACATGCCCAGCAGGTCGATGCCGTCCTCCGGAACGCCGTTCCACTCCTTGCAGGCGACCTCGCAGGCCTTGCAGCCGATACACACGGACGTGTCGGTGAAGAAGCCCATGCGCGGCGGGTGGTCGCGGTGGCCGGCGTTCCCGGCCGGGTCGGCGAGCGGCCCGTGGAAGCTGTTCTCGCGCGTCATGACGGGTCCTCCGGACGGTCGGGCGATTCGATGTGGGCACGCTCGACGTGGCCGTCGGCGGTCCCGATCCGGGTACCGGTCGCCGTGGTGATGCCGGCCCGGCGGCGGTAATCCGCGACGTACTCGAGCAGCGCCGCGCCCCGCGGGCGCCGGCCCGGTCGTACATCGCAGGTGAGCACCTTGCTCTCCTGGATGAACACGTTCGGGTCGGCCACCACGCCGATCAGGTCGTTGACCACGTCGCCCGTGGTCATGCCTGTCCCACCCCAGTGGTAGGGCATCCAGACCTGGTGGACGACACGGCCGTCAACCCGCAGTGGCGCCATGCGGTCGGTGACGACGACCCGCGCGTCGACCGCCGTCCGGCTGGTGATCACGTGAGCCCATTCGAGGTGCCGCAGATCACGCTCCCGCGCCAGCTCGGGCGAGACCTCGACGAACAGCGCCGGCTGCAGTTCCGCCAGGTACGGCAGCTGTCGGCTCATGGCCCCCGCCGTGTGGTGCTCGGTCAACCGCGCAGCGGTGAACACATAGGGGAACACCTCGGTGTGCGCTTCCGGCGGCGCCGGGTTGGACGGGTTGTCGGGGCGTCCGTAGACCTTGCGCACCGGGTTGCCCTGCTGGCCGTAGAGGAGGTTGCGCATCGGTGACTCGTGCGGCTCGTAGTGCGTGGGCAAGGGGCCGTCGGCGAGGCCGGCCGGTGCGAACAGCCATGCCTTGCCGTCGCGCATCATGATGAAGGCGTCGCTGCCGCCCAGCGCGTCCGGGCCCGACGCGCCCCGGGCAGGCTGGTAGTGCGGCGGTTTGGTCCGCTCGAAGTCCGGAGTGTCGTGGCCGGTCCACTCCCCGGCCTCGGCGTCCCACCACACCAGCTTCTTCCGCTCGCTCCAAGGCCGTCCGTCCGGGTCGGCGGAGGCCCGGTTGTAGAGCACGCGGCGGTTCAGCGGCCAGGTCCAGCCCCACTCCGCGTCGTACGGTCGTGTGTCGGAATGCGGCGTGCGGCGGCGGGCCTGGTTGGTCTCGCCGGCGTACACCCCGCTGTAGATCCAGCAGCCGCAGGCCGTGCTGCCGTCCGCCTTGAGGTCGAAGTAGCCGTCGACCGTGCGGCCCGTGCGCAGGTCGATCCCGTTCATGTGGCGCAGCACGTCCGAGGCGGACGGCTCGTCGCCCTCCGTCTCGTAGTCCCAGGCGAGGTCCAGCACCGGGCGGTCCCTCTCGTCGGTCGAACCAGCCAGACGGTCCTTCAGCCGGAGCCCGAGTTGGTAGAAGAACCACAGCTCGGAACGGCGGTCCCCGGTGGGTTCCACGGCCTGGTCCCGCCACTGCAGCATGCGCTGCGTCTGGGTGAAGGTCCCGGCCTTCTCCACGTGCGACGATGCCGGGAAGAAGAACACCTCGGTGCGGCAGCGCTCGGTGACGATCTCACCGGTCTCGATCTCCGGCGCGTCCTTCCAGAACGTCGCGCTCTCGATCATGCTGAGATCCCGGACGACCAGCCAGTCGAGGTTCGCCATGCCGAGGCGCTGGAGCCGGCCGTGGGCAGAGCCGACCGCGGGATTCTGGCCGAGCAGGAAATACCCGAAGACCTTCCCGTCGACCATGTCCATCACGGTGCGGTACGTACCGTGATCGCCGCTGATCCGGGGCATGTAGTCGAAGCAGTAGTCGTTCGCCGCCGTCGCGGCGTCGCCCCAGTACTCCTTGAGCAGCGACACCATGTAGGCGTCGGCGTCGCCCCAGAAGCCCTTCTGCTGCCGGCCACGGACGGTGTCCAGATAGCCGGCCAGGCTCTCGTGCGTGACGTCGGGCATCGGCAGGTAGCCCGGCAGCAGGTTGAACAGCGTGGGCACGTCCGTGGATCCCTGGATACTGGCGTGGCCGCGCAGCGCGTAGATTCCGCCGCCCGGCCGGCCGATGTTGCCCAGCAGCAGCTGCACGATGGACCCGGCCCGGATGTACTGGGCGCCGACGGAGTGCTGGGTCCATCCGACGCTGTACACCAGGGCGGTGGTCCGCTCCCGGCCGGAGTTCGCCGTCCAGGCCCGGCACACGTCCAGGAACAGCCCCTGCGGCACGCCGCAGATCCGCTCCACCATCTCCGGTGTGTAGCGCGCGAAGTGCCGCTTCAGCACCTGGAAGACGCACCGCCGGTGCTCCAGGGTGGGGTCGGCCTCCATCTCACCGGGACATTCCTCGACGAAGGGGCCCTTGGCGCCGTGCTGGTACGGCTCGGAGGTCTCCTTCGCGTGGTGTCCGGGCCGTTCCTCCGCCTGGACGCTCGCGTACGACCAGCTCGACGCGTCGTAGGCCGCGGTGTGCGGGTCGTAGCCGCTGAACAGCCCGTCCAGGTCCTCCGTGTCCTGGAACCGCTCGTCCACCAGGAAGGACGCGTTCGTGTACGCCCGCACGTACTCGCGGAAGTCCAGGTCGTTACTGAGGACGTGGTTGATCACGCCGCCCAGGAACGCGATGTCGGTGCCGGCCCGGATGGTGACATGCTGGTCCGCGTGCGCGCTGGTGCGGGTGAAGCGCGGGTCGATGTGGATGACCTTCGCGCCGCGCGCCTTGGCCTCGATGACCCACTGGAATCCGACCGGATGGGCCTCGGCCATGTTCGAGCCCATGATGACGATGCAGTCGGTGTTGACCAGGTCCTGAAGGTAGTCGGTGGCACCGCCACGTCCGAGCGAGGCTCCCAGACCGGGAACCGTGGCGGAGTGTCAAATGCGTGCCTGGTTCTCGATCTGCAAGGCGCCCAGGGCCGTGAACAACTTCTTGATGAGGTAGTTCTCCTCGTTGTCCAGCGCCGCGCCGCCGAGGCTGGCCAGGCCCATCGTGCGGCGCAGTGTCCGGCCCTCCTCGTCGGTGTCCTGCCAGCCCTTGCGACGGGCGTCCAGCACCCGGTCGGCCACCATGTCCATGGCCGTCTCCAGGTCCAAGCGCTGCCACTCGGTGCCGTACGGCGGCCGGTACAGGACATACTCCTCGCGCTGCGGGCCCGTGACGAGCTGCTTGCTGGCGGATCCCTTGGGGCACAGGCGGCCGCGGGAGATCGGGCTGTCCGGGTTGCCCTCGATCTGGATGACGCGCTCGTCCTTCACGTACACGCGCTGAGCGCAGCCCACCGCACAGTACGGGCACACCGAGTGCACCATCCGGTCCGCGCTCTTCGTCCGAGAGCCGAGAGCGGCCGAGCGGGACGACTGCGCCGCCTTGCCACGGCCCAGCGGGTCTGTTCCGGTGAGCTGCCGGAACACCGGCCAGGCGTTGACCCAGCGCTTGAAACCCATCCGCCTGCTCCTCTGCACGATCCGCCGCCCGCTCCAGACGCTACCGGTCACGGCACCGCCCGCAAGTCGGGCCCGCGCGGTGCGGCGGCGGCGAACGCAGACGCTCCGGGGCGTCCCTTCAGAAACGGCCCTTGCCCCGATCTCTCAAGTATCCGGTGGGCGTCGCCCCCGTAGACCCATTTGAATTGCCTGATGAAGTGACTCGCGTCCGAGAAACACCAGCGTGCTGCAATCTCGGCGATCCCGGCCGTACTGAGCCTTTCCCGGTAACCGACGGTCGCTGAGGGTGATCGCCTCCGGGAGTCTCGTGGTGTACTCCCAACTCCGGGCAGACGTAAGGCCCCTGGTAGGAACGATCTTGCGACAGAAAGATCCG